>DASSMS010000124.1:0-18692 GCA_035688575.1 Nocardioidaceae bacterium | reverse complement strand
CAGCGGTCGGCCAGGTGCGAGGAGATCTTCGGCGAGTGCTGGACGATCTCGTCGAACCACAGCTCGAACCCGCGCTCGCGGAGACCGGTCTCCTCCTCCAGCTCGCGGTGCAGCGCGTCCTCCCAGCTCTCCCCTTCCTCGAGGTGACCCCCGACGAGACCCCACTGGTCCGGGGAGACGAACGCGTGCTCGTCGCGCTCCTGCAGCAGGATCCAGCCGCGGCCGTCGACGAGCAACGCACTCGCGACCCTGCAGTTCTGCTCGGTGCAGGGGGTGTCGTCCTCGCTGAGGGGTGCGGCGTTGCTGCGGGTCACAGGTCCTCCGGTTCCGGCGTCGGCTTCCTTGCACATTAGCCCAACTGACCGGCCCACCGATTACCAAGGTATGCAGGGAATCTGTCTCTGCCCATGGTGATCTTGCCGTGGGGAGAGACAGATCTCCGTGGGAACCAGCCGCCTGAGACAATCATCCCCATGACCCATCGGCACCGGTCCGACCTCCACGAGGTCGACATCCTCGGCCACCCCTACCTCTCGGAGACGATCCAGCTCCCCGACGACGAGGAGGGGGAGGTCGTCGCCACGCTCGTCTGGCGTCGTACCGAGGTCACCGAGCGCGCGACGGGCGCGGTGCTGCACCTGCACGGGTTCTCGGACTACTTCTTCCAGACGCCGGCCGCGGACTACTGGACCGAGCGCGGCTATGACTTCTACGCGCTCGACCTGCGCAAGTACGGAAGGTCCCTCCGCCCCCACCACACCCCGAACTTCGTCACCGACCTCCGGCACTACTTCGAGGAGATCGATGCCGCGATGGCGAAGGTCCGCGACCGCGACGGCCACACGCACGTCATCGTGACCGCGCACTCCACGGGCGGCCTCATCGCACCGCTGTGGGCCGACGCCCGCAAGCCCGGGCTGGCCGGGATGGTCCTCAACTCCCCCTGGCTGGACCTGCACGGAAGCTTCCTCCTCCGCACGGCGGGCACGGCGGCCATCGACCAGGTCGGCGCCCGACGTCCCTACCTCGCCATCCCGCGGAACGTCTCGGGACTCTACGCCCAGAGCCTGCACAAGGACCACCGCGGGGAGTGGGAGTTCAACCTGGACTGGAAGCCGATCGACAGCTGGCCGGTTTACGCAGGGTGGCTTCGCGCGGTACGCCGGGGGCACGCGAAGGTGCACCGGGGCATCGACGTGGGCGCGCCGGTCCTCGTACTCACCTCGGGGGCGAGCTCGTTCCCGCGTGAGTGGCACGAGAACGTCGACCAGCACGACATCGTGCTCGACGTCGAGCAGATCCGGAAGTGGGCTCACAAGCTCGGCGACCATGTGACCGTGAGTCGGATCGAGGGCGCTCTCCACGACGTCACGCTCTCCGCGGAGCCGGTCCGGACACGGGTCTTCGACCAGATCAGCCGGTGGCTCGACGCCTACGTCGGGGAGCCCTCGAGAGAGCCTGACAACAGTGGGGACAACCGTCAGTAGGCGCCCTCTGAGCGGAGCACCGCTCTCGTCGTCTTCGCGATGATGATCAGGTCGGTCATCATCGACCAGTTGTCGACGTAGTAGAGATCGAGCCGCACCGCCTCGCTCCAGGGCAGTGAGGAACGCCCGGAGACCTGCCAGAGGCCGGTCATACCAGGACGGACCAGCAACCGGCGACGCATCGCATCGGTGTAGGTCTCGACCTCCCAGGCCTGCTGCGGTCTTGGACCGACGAGGCTCATCTCTCCCCTGACCACGTTGATCAGCTGGGGCAGCTCGTCGACCGAGTAACGGCGCAGGAAGCCGCCGAGCCGTGTCACACGAGGATCCCGCTCCAGCTTGAACAGGGCGCCTTCGTGGTTCGCCTCCGCCCTGAGCTCCGCCTCACGTCGCTCAGCGTCGACGTACATCGAGCGGAACTTCCAGCAGCCGAACTCCTCCCCGTTGAGCCCCACCCGCTGTTGCCGGTAGAAGACCGGGCCTCCGTCCTCCAGCTTGATGAGGAGCCCGACCAACAAGAACACCGGTGACAGCAGGAGCAGACCGAACAGCGCGCCGACCAGGTCGAACGATCGCTTGCTCAGGCCCCCTGCCTCGTCGGCCTGTGGGCCCTCGACATGGAGCAGGGGCAGTCCGGCCACGGGCCGCATGTGGATTCGTGGTCCGGCGACGTCGGTCAGCGACGGCACGACCACAAGGTCGATCTCGGAGCCTTCGAGGTCCCACGCGATCCGCCGCAGGTCAGCCGAGGACGAGTACGCGCCACCTCCCACGAGAACTGTGTCGGCGCCTATCTCCTCGCACACACGGCGCGTGTCCTCCACAGCGCCGAGATAGGGGACGGTGAGCCGGTCCGGGCCCGCCGCCAGACCCTGCGGGACACAAGCGCCACAGATGCGGTAGCCGACGTAGCGCTCCCGGTTGAGGATCTCCGTGAGCTCCGCGACTTCTCCGGGGCCACCGACGGCAACCACTGAGTGCAGCATGCGTCCGCGCCGGCGCACTGAGTGAAGCGTCTTGCGGACGGCGTACCGCTCTGCGATGAGCAGCGGGATCCCGATGACGAAGGTCAGCAGCACGAAGACTCGCGAGACGTCCGACTGCAAGAGGAAGTAGAGCATCCCCACCGCACCCGCCGCGATGAGGGAGCCGAGGAAGACCCTGCGGAACTCTTCGGTCCCCGATCCGAACGTCCGCGACGAGTAGGCGCCGAAGGCCGCGAGCATGGCCACCCAGATGAGGCTGATCCACGGACCGAGCGCCGCATGGAGCGGTTGCTCGGTCAGGAGATCTACCGACCAGACGTCGACCGTCATGCGGACGTTCCAGGACACCAGGACTGCAAGGACGATCACCAAGAAGTCGGCGAGCGCCACGAGCTTGAGAAGCCGACCTTCCTGACGGCGTGTCCGGCCGCCTGCCGCCAAGTCGAAATGGTGAAGAAGCGGGTTCGATGCAGCCGCTCGCAACTCCCCGGTAAAAGCCATGATTGTTAACCCCCCCAGTTCCCACCCGTAATCGCGAATTCTCCCACCCGGTTTTGACCCTAACTCTGGGCTGAGGCCGCGCGCACCCGCACGTGCGGGCTATTTTCCGTCGCGTTACCTGCTGTTGGGGCGGTACGACTACGCGTATAAGTGGGTATGAACGGATATCCGCTCAATCTCGCACACAAGCAACATTCCTCAGCACGCGGACGAGAGGCCCGATCCCGGGTGCCGAGGGAGCACCTCGGGCAGAAGTGCGACAGTCAATAACGGGAACTCGACCGGGACCATTCACATAGCAATTGCACCGTCGACCTGAATCAGGGAGAAGAATGCACAGACGGTCAATCCCGAATCAATTCTCTCGAGATCAGCGTTCTTCTTTTTCGCCAACCGTCCGCCACGTCTTCGCGGAATTAGCCTGGGCATTTCCTGTCAGGCTGCGGCACCCCTCGCCGAGGTCAGCCTTGAGCCCCCTGGGAGACGATCTCGAGCAGCGCATCGGTGTCGAGGTGCGCCTCGACGGCGTCCGCGAGCGCTTCGATCCGCTCCTCGCGGCGTGCCCCGAAGGCCGTCCCTGGTCCGGCGCTCCACCCGGCTCGGTTGGCGTCCGCGGCGACCTCCGAGAGGAAAGCGCGGCGGAACCCGTCGTGCTCGAGCGCGCCGTGCCACAAGGTGCCCCAGGTGGCGTCGTCCCGGCACCCGTCCAGGAAGGGGGTGCCTCCGTGGACCCGGACCTCACCGTGGTGGATCTCGTAGCCCTCCACCTCGTGGCCCAGGGCAGAGCCTCGCGGCCTGCCGAGCACCTTCTCGTGGCGGAAGGATGTGCGCACCGGGAGCAGTCCGAGACCGAGCGCTGCGGCTGGCCGGCCGGTCTCCACACCCTCGGGGTCGATGATCCGCTCCCCCAGCATCTGGAAACCGCCGCAGATGCCCAGGATCGGCTGGCCGCCCCGGTGTCGCTGCACGAGCGGCCCTTCCATCCCCCGGTCGCGCAGCCAGGCCAGGTCGTCCAACGTCGCGCGGGTCCCGGGGAGGACTACGAGGTCGGCGTCGGCGAGCGGGCCTGGTGAGTCCACGAAGGTGACGTCGACCCCGGGTTCGACAGCCAGCGCGTCGACGTCGGTGAAGTTCGAGATCCGCGGGAACCGCACGACGGCGACCCGGAGCACCCCGTCCGCACGTGGGTCCGCCGCCTTCCTGCCCTCGAGGTCGATGGCGTCCTCGGAGTCCAGCCACAGCCCGGGCAGCCACGGAACCACTCCCAGCACGGGGCGGTCGGTCGCCTCCTCGATCATCCGCAGACCCGGCGCAAGCAGTGACTCGTCCCCGCGGAACTTGTTCACCACGAAGCCCCTGAGCAGCCGCTGGTCCGCCTCGGGCATGAGCTTGAGCGTCCCGTACATCGCAGCGAAGACCCCGCCCCGGTCGATGTCGCCGACCACGACCGTCGGCACCCCGCCGTGCTGGGCCAGCCCCATGTTGACGAAGTCGTGCTCACGGAGGTTGATCTCCGTGGGGCTGCCCGCTCCCTCGCACACCACGACGTCGTACCTGGCGGCCAGGTCGTCGAACGCAGCGTAGGCCGTCTCGGCCATGACTGTTCTCGCCTCGGCGAACGACGAGGCGTCCAGTTCGCCGAAGGGCCGACCCATCAGGACGACGTGGGACCTGCGGTCCGACCCTGGCTTGAGCAGTACGGGGTTCATCGCCGCCTCCGGCTCCGCGGCCGCGGCCACCGCCTGGATCCACTGGGCACGGCCGATCTCGGCGCCGTCAGCGGTGACCATCGAGTTGTTCGACATGTTCTGTGCCTTGTACGGCGCGACGCGGACCCCCCGACTGGCCAGCCAGCGGCAGATGCCGGTGGTCAGCACGGACTTGCCTGCGTCGGAGGTGGTTCCCGCCACCAGCAGGGAGCCACGAAGACCGCTGGTCATGACGCCACGAAGGCGACGACCGCCACGAGACCTACGGTCACGATGACCAGCCGCAGGACGAGCGGCGGCAGCCTCCTGCCGACGGTCGCCCCGACCTGCCCGCCGACGACCGCGCCCACGGCGATGAGGGCGGCGACGACCCAGTCCACCTCGGCGACCACGATGAAGACCACGGCGGCGACGGCGTTCACCAGGCCGGCGAGGACGTTCTTGGTTCCGTTGAGCCGTTGGAGGGAGTCCTGGATGCCGATGCCGAGGACCGCCATCAGCAGCACCCCCTGGGCGGCCCCGAAGTAGCCGCCGTACACGCCGGTGAGCATCACGAGCACCCAGACCCACAGGGCACCGTGCTCGGGCACCCCTCCACGGCTCTCCGCCCGGGTCGCCACCCTCCGGGCGATCGTCGGCTGCAGCACCACGAGGACGCAGCCTCCCAGGATCAGCACCGGCACGATCGCGTTGAAGGCCTCCGCGGGCAGCGCGAGGAGCAGCACGGCTCCGGCGATCCCGCCGACCAGCGAGGCCGAGGCCAGCCGGAGCAGCCGGCCACGCTGACCGTTCAGCTCCCGGCGGTAACCGATCGCTCCCGAGACCGAGCCCGGCACGAGGCCGATGGTGTTGCTGACATTGGCGGTGACCGGGGGGACCCCGAACGCGAGGAGGGTCGGGAACGTGATCAACGTCCCCGACCCCACCACGGTGTTGATGGTGCCGGCCGCGACCCCTGCGAGGAGGATCGCGGCCATCTCCAGTCCCGTCACTGAGCGGGCGGCGTCCCTGCGTCAGGGTCGGTCGCACGACGGCCGGGCTCGGCCGATGCCTCGGCCGCAGCGATCGCCTCGGCGACGGCGTCGTGCGCCCGCGAGAGCGACCGGTCCTCACTCGGCTCGGTCACCGGCGCACCCATGTCCATCCGCTTGACGGGGCCGTCCACCTCGTCGGGGATGCCCTTGAGGCTGTTCATCGTCGACCCGAGGCCCTCGAGCGCCTTGCCGATCTCACTGGGAACGATCCACACCTTGTTGGCGTCGCCCTCCGCGATCCTCGGCATCATCTGGAGGTACTGGTAGGCCAGCAGCGACTGGTCCGGCCGGCCGTCATGGATCGCCTGGAAGACGGTCTGGATGGCCTGGCCCTCACCCTGGGCCTGCAGGATCTGAGCCTCCCGCTCGGCCTGGGCCTTGAGGATCCGCGCCTCGCGTTCACCTTCGGCGGTGAGGATCGCGGACTGCTTCGAGCCCTCCGCGGTGAGGATCGCGGCCTGCCGGGAGCCCTCCGCGGTGAGGATGACCGCGCGCTTCTCACGGTCGGCGCGCATCTGCTTCTCCATCGAGTCCTTGATCGACGGCGGCGGGTCGATGCCCTTGAGCTCGACGCGGTTGACCCGGATCCCCCACTTGCCGGTCGCCTCGTCGAGCACGCCGCGCAGGCGGCTGTTGATGGCGTCGCGGCTGGTCAGGGTCTCCTCGAGGTCCATCCCACCGACGATGTTGCGCAGCGTGGTCATTGTCAGCTGCTCGACGGCCTGGATGTAGTTGGCGATCTCGTAGGTCGCCGCAACCGGGTCGGTGACCTGGAAGTAGATGACGGTGTCGATCGAGACCACCAGGTTGTCCTCGGTGATCACCGGCTGCGGGGGGAAGGACACGACCTGCTCACGCAGGTCGATCATGTAACGCACCTTGTCGACGAAGGGCACGACGACGTTGAGACCGGCGGGCAGCGTCCCCTTGTACTTGCCGAACCGCTCCACGATCCCTGCCCTGGCCTGTGGCACGATCCGCACCGTCTTGGCCAGCACGGCCACGGCGAACAGCACCAGCAAGGCCAGGACGATGAGTACTCCTGCACCCTCCACGGTGAAACCCTCTTCCTTTAGTCGATGTCCTGCGGAGTCATGAGCGCCCTACGACCCCAGGCTGGGGATCCGGTGCACGTAGGCGGTCGCGCCGCGGATCTCGAAGATGTCGACCGACGAGCCCGCCTCGATGACCTCTGTCTCGTCGAACGGCCGAGCCGTCCAGAGCTCGCCACCGACGCGGATCTGGCCCCCCTGCATGGAGACCTCGTCGACGACGACGCCCTGCTTGCCGACCAGGGCGGCGTGCCCGAGGGTCAGCTCGGGGCCGGAGTGCAACCGCTTGACGATGCTCGGCCGCACCAGGGCGAGCATGCCCACCGACGCGACCACGGCCGCGATGACCTGGATCGGCCAGCCGAGGCCGACGAGGGCGGCGATCATGCCGACCACCGCGCCGGCGGCCATCATGAGAAGGATGAGGTCGAGGCTGAACAGCTCGGCGACACCGAGCGCGATCGCGACGCCGAGCCAGGCCTGCCAGTCCTGGAACCACTCCGGGAGGTTCATGCAGCCAGCCTAGTCATTCCGTGCGGTGACGCACGCGACGCCGCGCGGCCCACCGGCCGTCCTCGTGAGTCAGCTGGAGCGGCATGCCGAACGTCGCGGAGATGATCCCCTCGGTGAGGACCTCTTCCATGGGACCCGAGGCGACGATCCTGCCCTTGCGGAGCAGCATCGCGTGGGTGAAGCCCGGCGGGATCTCCTCGACATGGTGGGAGACCAGCACCGTCGCCGGCGACATCTCGTCCATCGCGAGCACGGTCAGCGTGGAGACCAGGTCCTCGCGCCCGCCCAGGTCGAGGCCGGCGGCCGGTTCGTCGAGGAGCAACAGCTCCGGGTCGGTCATAAGGGCACGGGCGATCTGGACGCGCTTGCGCTCGCCCTCGCTCAGCGTGCCGAAGGTGCGTTCCATGAGGTGGCCCGCGCCGACCTCCACGAGGAGGTCACGCGCGCGGTCGTGGTCGAGCTCGTCGTAGTGCTCCCGCCAGCGGCCGAGCACGCTGTACGACGCCGAGACCACGACGTCGTGGACCTTCTCGTGACGCGGGATGCGCTCGGCGAGGGCCGCGCTGGTGAGGCCGATCCGGGGCCGCAGGTCGAACACGTCGACGGTGCCGAGCACCTCGCCCAGGATCCCCGCCACGCCGGAGGTCGGGTGGATCTGCGCTGCCGCGACCTGCAGCAGCGTGGTCTTGCCCGCGCCGTTTGGGCCGAGCACAACCCACCTCTCGTCCTCCTCGACCGTCCAGTCGATCCCCTCGAGAAGGGTCGCCTGCCCTCGTTTGACGGTGACGTCGGCGAGCTCGAGAACGGCGTCCATCAGTCCCTCGTGTCGATCGGTGCGTGGGGCGGCGGTGGCCGCGGGGTCCAAACTTACGGTACGAACCGGTCACCCGGCCGACTGGAGCCACTCATTACGCTCGGTGACGTGCGTACGACGACCGCGCTTCCGCGCTCCGCCGACCTCGCCGTCTGGTTCACCGCCTGGGTCGAGGGCCAGGCGAGCCTCGACGACACCCGGGACGCCATTGTCGGGGCAGACGCCGCCCACGACGTCGTGGGGATGCCCGGGGAGGCCGAGCCGGTGCCGCTGATCCTCGCACTGGGCCGCTTACGGGCCACGGGTGCCCTCGCGGCCGGCCTCGCGCTGCCCGTCCCGGGTGACCCGCTCGGGCTCGCCGGCCCGCCCGCGTTCAACACGGACGCCCTCGAGGCGGAGGAGGCGGTCGTGTTCGAGGGCCTCGATGCGGGCCTGGTGCCGCACGTCGCCGGGGCGGGCGTGGTGTGGGGCTACCACCCCGCTGCCTCGCGGCGTCAGGTCCCCGACCTGTCCGAGGCCGACACCACTCTCCGCCGGGCGCTGCTGGACGCCGCCGACACCCTCGCCGACCTCGACGTGGCGAGGTGGCGACCCGAGGTGGCCGACGAGCTGGTCGAGCTCCGGCGCACCGCCGACCTGCGGCTCCCACCCCACTGGGACGCCCGGGCGGTCCGTCTCGCCTCGATGGCCATGCGGTGCTGCACGATCGTCGACCTCGCCCTGGACGACGACGGCGGGGCCGTCTCCGCCACCGAGGCAGACGCCCGCCGTAGGGCGCTGGCGCCCCTCGACCACGCTGCGAGACGTGGCCTCGTCGCCGCCTGCTCCCCGATCGCGGGAAGGTAGCCTGCGACCCGACATGGCAACGGCGAACGGCGCGGCCCAGACACCGCAGACCCTCCTGATCACCCTGACCGGCACCGACCGTCCGGGAGTCACCTCCACGGTGTTCTCGACGCTCGCCTCGTTCGGCGTCGAGGTCCTCGACATCGAGCAGATCGTGCTCAGACGCCGCCTGCTCCTCGGCGTACTCGTCTCCTCGCCACGCGACTGGAAGTCCCTGCAGACCGCCATGGAGCGGGTAGCCGCCGACCTCGACATGCAGGTCGAGGTCGAGCGTGGCACGGGCGACAACCGGGCCCGGCCCGAGGGACGCAGCCACGTCACGGTGATCGGGATGCCGCTGAAGCCGGCTGCCGTCGCCGCGATCGCCGGCCGGATCGCCGACACTGGCGCCAACATCGACCGCATCGAGCGCATGGCGCGCTACCCCGTCACGGCCATCGACCTGCACGTCTCCGGCGCCGACCCCGACCGGCTGCGCGTCACGCTCTCCGAGGAGGCCGCCCGGCAGTCGGTGGACGTCGCGGTGCAGCCTGCCAACCTGCTTCGCCACGGCATGCGGCTGATCGTCATGGACGTCGACTCGACCCTGATCCAAGGTGAGGTCATCGAGATGCTCGCCGACCACGCGGGGTGTCTCCAGCAGGTCGCCGAGGTGACCGAGGCCGCCATGCGGGGCGAGCTCGACTTCGAGCAGTCGCTGCGCGAGCGGGTTGCGCTCCTCGAGGGTCTCGACGCGTCCGCGCTCGACCGGGTCTACGAGTCGGTCGTCCTCGCCCCTGGCGCCCGCACCATGGTGCGCACCCTCAAGCGGCTCGGCTACCGCTTCGCGGTCGTCTCAGGCGGGTTCACCCAGATCACCGACCGCATCGCGGCCGACCTCGGGATCGACTTCGCTGCGGCCAACGAGCTCGAGGTGGTCGACGGCAAGCTGACGGGGCGAATCCTCGGGCCGGTCGTCGACCGGGCCGGGAAGGCGGCCGCACTCCGGCGCTTCGCCTCGGAGGCGGGCGTCTCCACCGCGTCCACGATCGCGGTCGGCGACGGCGCGAACGACCTCGACATGCTGTCCGCCGCGGGCCTCGGGATCGCCTTCAACGCCAAGCCTGTCGTGCAGAAGGCAGCGGACACGTCGGTCAACGTCCCCTACCTCGACGCGATCATGTACCTGCTCGGGATCTCCCGGGAGGAGGTCGAGGCCGCCGACGCCGAGGCCGGGATCGTCACCCCCGCGCCTCCGCTCGTCCCCTAGCCGGGTCCCGGGCGGAAGTCGACGAGCCGGGCGCTCTCGGGGCCGAGCTCCTCCCACGGGACGTCGACCTCGAAGATCGCGATCGACGCGGCCGGGAAACCGTGCAGCATCGAGTGCAGCGCATTCGGGTCGCCGTCGCCGTCGTCGAGCAGGTGGGCGAGGTAGCCGATCGCCGGTTGATGTCCCACGAACACCACCACTCCGGCACCCTCGGGGACGATGCGCAGTGCCTCGAGGACCACATCGGTGCTGCCGGAGTAGACGCTGTCGTCGTACACCACCTCGGCGCCGGAGGCCATCGCCTCCTCCATCGCCTCCCACGTCGCCCTGGCGCGCACTGCCGGAGACACGACGGCGTGCTCGGCGACGACGGAGCTCTCACGCAGGTAGGCGCCGGCGGCCTCGGCCTCCCGGCGTCCACGGTCGGTAAGGTCCCTGGCCTGGTCGGTCGCGGCGAAAGGCTCCGCCTTCGCGTGACGCACCAGCACCAGCCGCCTCCCAGATGTCACGGGTCGGATTCTCCCACCACGTAGGCTGCGCTGCATGCCAAATGGACCTGATGACCACGACGACGCCAGCCCAGGGCCGCTGCTCGCGATCGGCGGTGCGGAGGACAAGCTGGGCAAACGCACCGTCCTGAGCGAGTTCGTCCGCCTCGCCGGCGGCGAGGAGGCCCGGATCGCGGTGATCCCCACCGCTTCCTCGCTCGGCCCCGAGATCGTCGAGGTGTACGACGCGCTGTTCCGCCGCCTCGGGGCGCGCGAGGTCGTCGCCGCCCGGCCTGAGTCGCGCGAGGAGGCCGACGACCCGGCCTTCGTGGGACTGCTCGACAAGGTGACCGGGATCTTCATGACCGGTGGCAACCAGCTCAAGCTCTCGGCCGTGGTGAACGGCACCGCGTTCGGCGAGGCGATCCGCGAGGCCCACCTGCGGGGTGTCACCGTCGGGGGCACCTCCGCCGGCGCGAGCATCCAGTCCTCGCACATGGTCGCCTTCGGGTCGGGGGGCTCGACGCCCAAGCAGCGCATGACCCAGCTCGCCGCGGGTCTCGGTCTGCTCGACGGCTGCGTGATCGACCAGCACTTCGGCCAGCGCAACCGTTACGGCCGGCTGCTGATGTGCGTCGCACAGAGCCCCAGCCTGCTGGGCATCGGGGTCGACGAGGACACGGCCGCGATCGTGACCAAGGAGGACGGGGGCCAGCTGTTGCGGGTGGCGGGGCGAGGCGTCGTCACCGTCTTCGACGGGCGCAACGTCGTGTCGAACGCGCATCAGGCCCGTCACACGGCACCGCTGCTCGCCTCGGGCGTGGTGCTGCACGTCCTCCCGGCCGGCTCCGTGTTCGACATCACCACCAGGAACCTGGTCAGCCGCCGACCCGAGGTCGACGAGGACGAGGCCGCCGAGCTCGCAGTTGCGGGACGGGACCTGAGGCGGTTGGCTCGTGACATTGCCGCCGACGGTGTGTCCCCCTCACAGCTGCGTCGGCGGCTGACACGACGTACCCACGAAGGAGATCCCACCGCATGAGCACCCGGCCGACCCCTGACCTGGCCATTCTCGAGACCCGGGTCTACCGAGGCGCCAACGTCTGGTCCTACGACAAGGCGATCCATCTCGTCGTGGACCTGGGCTCGCTCGAGGAGTTCCCGACGAACACGCTTCCTGGGTTCACCGAGAACATCCTCCAGCTCCTCCCGGGACTGCGTGAGCACACCTGCTCGCGAGGCCGGCGCGGTGGCTTCGTGGAGCGGCTCCACGAGGGCACGTGGCTCGGGCACGTCGCCGAGCACGCCGCCCTCGCGCTCCAGCAGGTGGTGGGTCACGACATCCGGCGCGGCAAGACCCGGCAGGTCAAGGGCGTTCCCGGCCGCTACAACATCATCTACGGCTACGTCGACGAGCAGGTGGGCCTCGCGGCCGCGCGGCTCGCGGTGCGGCTGGTGAACCACCTCGTGGAGGCCGACCCGGACTTCGACTTCGAGGCCGAGCTCGAGCAGTTCATCCTCCGTGCGGAGCGCACGGCGTTCGGCCCTTCCACGCAGGCGATCCTCGACGAGGCGGTCTCCCGTGACATTCCGTGGATCCGGCTCAACAAGTACTCCCTGGTCCAGCTCGGCCAGGGCGTCCACCAGAAGCGGATCCGCGCCACGATGACCTCGGCGACGAGCGCCATCGCGGTCGACGTCGCCTCCGACAAGGACCTCACCACCAGGCTGCTCGGTGCCGCGGGCCTGCCCGTGCCCAAGCAGGAGTCCGTGCGTACGGCGGAGCAGGCGGTCGCTGTGGCTGAGCGGATCGGCTACCCCGTGGTCTGCAAGCCCCTCGACGGCAACCACGGCAGGGGCGTGTGTCTGGACCTGAAGAGCGCCGAGGACGTACGCGAGGCCTTCCCGATCGCGCGGGAGCAGTCCCGTCGGGGGTGGGTGATCGTCGAGTCGTTCATCACCGGCCGCGACTACCGCTGCCTGATCATCGACGGCAAGCTCGCGGCCGTCGCCGAGCGGGTCCCCGCCCATGTCGTGGGCGACGGTCACAGCACGGTCGAGCAGCTCGTCGAGCTGACCAACGCCGACCCGAGGCGCGGTGTCGGCCACGAGAAGGTGCTGACCCGGATCAAGCTCGACGACGCGGCCGTGGAGCTGCTCGGCGACCAGGGCTACAAGCCGGGAGACATCCCGCCGGCCGGCGAGATGGTGAAGCTGACACTCACCGGGAACATGTCCACCGGTGGGATCTCGATCGACCGGACCTTCGAGGCCCACCCGGAGAACGTCGAGATCGCCGAGGAGGCGGCACGGGTCATCGGCCTCGACATCGCCGGCATCGACTTCATCTGCCCCGACATCACCGAGCCGGTCCGCGAGACCGGCGGTGCGATCTGCGAGGTGAACGCCGCTCCCGGCTTCCGGATGCACACGCACCCGACCATCGGGGACCCGCAGTTCATCGCCAAGCCCGTGGTGGACATGCTCTTCCCGCCGGGTACCCCGAGCAGGATCCCGATCGTCGCTGTCACCGGCACCAACGGCAAGACGACCACAGCACGGATGATCTCGCACATCTTCAAGGGCATGGGCCGCAAGGTCGGCATGACCTCGACCGACGGCGTGGTCATCGACGAGCGCCTCATGATCCGCGCCGACGCCTCCGGCCCCAAGTCGGCGCGCATGGTGCTGCAGAACCCCCGCGTCGACTTCGCGGTCTTCGAGGTGGCCCGCGGCGGCATCCTGCGCGAGGGTCTCGGCTACGAGCGCAACGACGTCGCGGTGGTCCTGAACGTCCAGCCCGACCACCTCGGTCTGCGGGGCATCGACACGGTCGAGCAGCTCGCCGACGTCAAGGCGGTCGTGGTGGAGGCAGTTCCCCGCGACGGGCACGCCGTGCTGAACGCCGACGACCCGCTCGTGCGTGCGATGCGTCGTCGCTGCTCGGGCCAGGTCGTGTGGTTCAGCATGGCCGAGCCGGGCTCGGAGGTGCGCGAGATGATCGACACGCACTGCCGCAGGGGTGGCAAGGCGCTCGTGCTCGAGCCCAGCGACCGTGGCGAGATGATCGTGGTGAAGCACGGGCGCCGGGAGATGCAGCTGGCCTGGACCCACCTCCTGCCGGCCACCTTCGGCGGCCGGGCCCGGATGAACGTCCAGAACGCCCTCGCCGCCGCGGCCGCCGCGTTCGGCGCGGGTGCTCCGCTCCACGACATCCGGCAGGGGCTGCGGACCTTCTCCACCAACTACTACCTCTCCCCCGGCCGGCTCAACGAGGTCGAGGTCGACGGCGTCAACGTCATCGTGGACTACTGCCACAACGCACCCGGGATGCGCATGCTCGGCGACTTCGTGGACCGGGTCGGAGAGAGCCTCGCCTCGAGCAGCGAGCTCGGGAAGCCGCAGCGGATCGGGGTCATCGCCACGGCCGGGGACCGGCGCGACGAGGACATGCGCGAGCTCGGCGAGGTCGCCGCTCAGCACTTCGACGTGCTCGTCGTCCGCGAGGACGTCGCGCTTCGGGGCCGCGAGCGCGGGCACACAGCCGCGCTGGTGGCCGAAGGGGTCCGGTCCGCGACCGCCGAGGGCGCCCGCTGCCGGCAGACCGAGGTGATTCTCGACGAGATCGACGCCGTGCGGCACGCCATGGGTCGCGCGAACGCGGGTGACCTCGTGGTCCTTTGCGTCGACAAGCACCCGGCTGTCATGGCCGAGCTCGAGAACTGGTCGAAGCAGGCTCAGGCCGGTGCCGGCTCGGACGCGAGCTCGGTGGGCGACCCGGACTTCAGTCCGCAGCCCGAGCGGCCTTGACCTTCACGCGCAGCGTCTCCGGGTCGTCGACGGTCCCGCCGGCCGCGGCGAGCCAGTCGTAGACGCCCTGGCGATCCTCGTGGCACATCAAGCCCACGACATCGCCAGGGCGTGCCTGCGCGACGAGCGCCTCGAGTCCTGAGACCTCGGTCGGGTACGACGCGACCTCGGTGACCCCGACGCGCTCGGCACCGGCCCGGAACAGCGCGTCGAGCTCGTCGGTGGACCGACCGCGGAGGTATCTGTCCTTGTGGGCGATCGCGACGACGTCGGCGTCCCGCGCCCCCATCTCGCCGAGGTGCTCCACGAGGTCGTCCGCCCGGTCGCCCACCGCGCCGAGACCGAGGAGAAGACGTCCCCCCGGCCGTCGTACGCCGTGCATGATCTCCAGCAGGGCCTCGAGCCCGGCCTCGTTGTGGGCGAGGTCGATCACCACGCTGACCTCGCCGAGGGAGAAGAAGTTCATCCGCCCCGGGTTGTGCTGCGGGTCCGGCCGGAAGGAGGTGAGGCCCTCCACCACGGCGTCCCGCGGGAGTCCGACGGCCAGGGCCGCGGACGCGGCCGCGAGGGCGTTCTCGACGTTGAACCTGGACAGCCCCGCAAGCGTCATCGGGATGTCGACCACCTCAACGACCGGGTCCGGGTCCGCGTCCGGGAGCAGCACCGTGAGCCAGCCGTCCATGACGGTGGTGGCGCGGCCGCCGTCGGCGAGCACCTCGCGCAGCGCCGGGGAGTCGGCGTCGCGCGAGAAGACCCACGGGGTCGCCCGCACCACGGTGCGCATCGCGAGCACCCGCGGGTCGTCGGCGTTGAGCACCGCCCACCCGTCGGCCTTGGTGATCCGTGGGACCACGCTCTTGACCTCGGCGAGCTGGTCGAGAGTGTCGATGCCCTGGAGACCGAGGTGGTCGGCGGAGACGTTCGTGACCACCGAGACGTGGTTGTGGACCAGCCCGATGCCCTTGAGCAGGATGCCGCCGCGGGCGGTCTCGGTGACCGCTAGCTCGACCTCCTTGTGCGCCAGGACTCGCCCCGCACCGCTGGGTCCGGAGTAGTCACCGGGCTCGACCAGCACTCCGTCGACGTAGATGCCGTCGGTGCTCGACCAGCCGACGTGCATGCCGTTGGTGCGGGCGATGTGGGCGATCATCCTCGAGGTCGTGGTCTTGCCGTTGGTGCCTGTGACCGCGACGACCGGGACCCGGGGGCGCAGGGTGGTCGGACCAGGGCCGGCGTCGGACTCACGCACGTCCTTCGCGGCCTGGTCGACGAGCGCGTCGAGGTCGGGTGAGGGCAGCGCGTCGAGGACCGCGGCGACGGCGCGACCGAGCGCCTGGGCGCGATGCCGGTTGTGCCACGGGTAGGCGACCACGATGCGGTGCACGTCGTTCGTGGGTCGCACGCGCACCGCGAGCCTCCTGGTGCCGGCCTCGCCGGCGATCTGGCGCACCAGGCGCGCCACGGCTCGCATCGCGAAACGCTGCCGGAAGCCGCTGCCGGCTGCCCCTGGACGAGCTCGGCGGAGCCCGACACGCGTCGCGAAGCGCGCCGCCCGGGATTCCTCGGCCTCGATGAGCCGGGTGAGGTCGAGGGTCAGCTTGACCGCTGCCCGGGGGAAGTAGAGGTTCGGCCCCTCGAGGACGCGGAGCTCGACGAGGGCGGAAGGATCGGCAGGCTGCGTGGACACCGGCGGCACGCTACCGGACCCTCATGCACCCATCGCGTGGTAGCCACCGTCGACGTGCACGATCTCGCCCGTCGTCGCCGGGAAGAAGTCCGAGAGCAGCGCCACGACGGCCTTGGCGGTCGGCATCTGGTCCTTCTCGTCCCAGCCCAACGGGGAGCGGTCGCTCCACATCGACTCGAGGTCCTCGAAGCCCGGGATCGCCTTGGCGGCCAAGGTCTTCAGCGGGCCGGCGGAGACCAGGTTCACCCGGATCCCCTGCGGCCCGAGGTCGCGCGCGAGGTAGCGCGAGGTCGACTCGAGCCCCGCCTTCGCGACACCCATCCAGTCGTAGGCCGGCCAGGCGACGGTCGCGTCGAAGGTCATGCCCACCACCGAGCCGCCCTGGCCCATCAGCGGGAGACAGGCCGTGGCGAGGGACTTCAACGAGTACGCCGAGACCTGGACCGCCTGGGCGACGTCGGGCCAGGGGCCGTCGAGGAACTTGCCGCCGAGCAGCGTCTCCGGGTTGCCGTAGGCGATGGAGTGGACGACGCCGTCGAGCCCGTCCACGTGCTCCCGAAGCTGGTCGGGCAGCCGGTCGAGGTGCTCCTGATCGGTGACGTCGAGCTCGATCACCGGCGCCTCCTTCGGCAGCCGACCCACGATGCGCCGGGTGATGCCGAGCGCACGACCGAAGTTCGACACCACCACCGTGGCGCCCTCCTCCTGCGCGACCCGTGCCACGGCGAACCCGATGGAGGAGTCCATCGTGACCCCGGCTACCAGGATCTTCTTGCCCTCGAGAATGCCCATTCCCCGTCTTCCCCTCTTCTGTGCGGTGCGTGTGAGTCGTGCAGGTGCAGGTCAGTGGCCCATGCCCAGGCCGCCGTCGACGGGGATGACCGCCCCAGTGATGTAGGCGGCACCGTCGGAGGCGAGCCACTGCACCGTCGCCGCCACCTCGTCGACCGAGGCGTAGCGCTGGAGCGGGATCTGTGCCTTGTACTCCGCCTTCTTCTCCTCCGGCAGCACCTCGGTCATCTCCGTCTCGACGAAGCCGGGCGCCACCACGTTGGTCGTGATCGAGCGGCTGCCTAGCTCACGCGCCATGGACCGGGCCATGCCGACGAGGCCCGCCTTGCTCGCGGCGTAGTTGACCTGGCCTGCGGAGCCGAGGAGGCCCACGACCGAGGAGACGAGGATGATGCGGCCGCGGCGCAGGCGCAGCATCCCCTTGGCAGCACGCTTGGTGACCCGGAACGTGCCGGTGAGGTTGGTGTCGATGACGTCGGACCAGTCGTCCTCGCTCATCCGCAGGAGGAGGGTGTCCTTGGTGATGCCGGCGTTGGCGACGAGCACCTCCACCGGGCCCTGCTTCTCCTCGATCTCGGCGAAGGCCGCATCGACGGCCTCGGGGTCGGTGATGTCGCACCGGACTGCGAGGAAGCCCTCGGGCGGCTCACCGCTGCGATAGGTGATCGCGACGTCGTCGCCGCCGGCCCGGAAGGCCTCCGCGATCGCGCGGCCTATCCCGCGGTTGCCTCCGGTGACCAGGACCGATCTACCCACAGTGCCGTCCTCACTCGACTCGGGACCCCCTCCCGGGGCGGTACCTCGCGACGCTAGCGGCTACCCGTGGGTACTAGTAATCCTGCGGCCGACGCGCGGCTCCAGGCGTGTGGCGGCAAGGCGGAGGAGCGCAGGTGGCGCGGGCTCCGTCAAGCGACGAGAACGCCGCCGACGCGCGGCTGGGGGCCGCGCGGTCACTCGTCCTCGAGGCGGAAGCCGAGCTTGAGTCCGACCTGGAAGTGCTCGACCGTCTCGTCCTTGACCTGGCCGCGGATCTGGGTGACCTCGAACCAGTCGAGGTGGCGCAGGGTGCGCGAGGCGCGCTCGATGCCGTTGCGGATGGCCTGGTCGACGCCGTCCGGAGAGGTGCCGACGATCTCGGTGACGCGGTAGGTGCGGTTTGACATGCTCACTCCTGCGGTCGGTCGAACAATGGTCGTGAGCCCCGATGCTAGTGGGGTCCAGACCCCTCCGGGCGGCGTACGACACCTCACCAGGTCCGACGTACCGTTGAACCATGCCCCGCAAGGATCCCGAGCCGATCCGGATCACCTCGGCCACGTACGGCCGCAGCGCTGATGTCGCCGGTCGCCAGCGTCGCTACCTCATCTCGATGGGGATCCGCACGGTGTGCTTCATCCTCGCGGTGGTCTTCGCCGGCGGGTTCTTGATGTGGGTCTTCATCGGCGCGTCGTTCCTCCTCCCCTACGTCGCGGTGGTCATGGCGAACGCCCAGGCCAAGACCGATCCGGACCCGACCCTCGACACCGCCTTCGACCCGGCACGCCCCGAGATCGGCCCGCCTCCCGCGCGCTGACTGAGGGCGCTCGACCAACTGGTCCAGACCTGTCGACGAGTTCTGAAGGCACACCCCGTCGACGCTGGAAGCCGCGTCGGACGGCGTGCAAGAATCGGCGCGCGCCGCTCGGTCTCCCCCGTCCGAGCTGCGCCTCGCGGTGCCGGACGGC
>DASSMS010000005.1:0-9241 GCA_035688575.1 Nocardioidaceae bacterium | reverse complement strand
ACGCCCGGTCGGATCATGGACCACCTCGAGAAGGGCACCCTCGACCTCTCCGAGCTGCGCTTCCTCGTGCTCGACGAGGCCGACGAGATGCTGAAGATGGGCTTCCAGGAGGACGTCGAGACGATCCTCGCGGACACCCCTGAGGAGAAGCACGTCGCGCTGTTCTCCGCCACGATGCCGGCGCAGATCCGCCGCATCTCGAAGAAGTACCTCACCGACCCGGTCGAGATCACGGTCAAGAACAAGACCAAGACCGCCGCGAACATCACGCAGCGCTACCTCCAGGTCGCGCACCAGCAGAAGCTCGACGCGCTCACCCGGATCCTCGAGGTCGAGAACTTCGAGGGGATGATCGTCTTCGTCCGGACCAAGCAGGCCACCGAGGTGCTCGCGGAGCGGCTTCGGGCCCGGGGCTTCTCGGCGGCCGCGATCAACGGTGACATCGCCCAGGCCCAGCGCGAGCGCACGATCAACCAGCTGCGCGACGGCCGCCTCGACATCCTGGTCGCCACCGACGTGGCCGCCCGCGGTCTCGACGTGGAGCGGATCAGCCATGTCGTGAACTACGACATCCCCACCGACACCGAGTCCTATGTGCACCGCATCGGCCGCACGGGGCGGGCCGGTCGTGCCGGCGACGCGCTCCTGTTCGTCACCCCGCGCGAGCGGCACCTGCTCAAGGCCATCGAGCGCGCGACCCGGCAGCCGCTGACCCAGATGCCGCTGCCGACCGTCGAGGACGTCAACGTCACCCGGGTCGCGCGGTTCACCGACTCGATCACCGACGCGCTGGCCTCGGACAAGCTCACCTTCTTCCGCGACCTCGTCACCGAGTACGAGCAGGATCACGACGTCCCCGCCGCGGACATCGCCGCGGCGCTGGCGGTGATGGCGCAGGACGGCCAGCCGTTGCTGATGGAGCCCGAGCCGGAGCCAGAGCCCCGGCGCGTCTTCGAGGGCGGCCGCGAGGACAAGCGCGGCGTGTGGGACCACGAGAAGGGCAGGCGCCGGGACGACGAGGGCCGGCCACGCAAGCGCGAACCGAAGGCGAAGCGGGGCCGCCCCGGGACGGGCTTCGCGACCTACCGGATCGCAGTCGGCAAGCGCCACAAGGTGGAGCCGCGCCAGATCGTCGGGGCGATCGCGAACGAGGGTGGCCTCGGCCGTGACGACTTCGGCCACATCGACATCCGGGGCGACCACTCGATCGTCGAGCTCCCGGCCGACCTGCCGCCCGGGACGTTCGAGGCGCTCGAACGCACCCGGATCTCCGGGAAGCTGATCGAGCTCACGGCCGACGGCGACCAGGCCTCGTCCCGGCGGCCGTCGTACGAGCGGCGGCCCGCCGAGGAGCGCGGTGGCAAGCCGTCGGAGAAGCCGGGGAAGAAGAAGCCACGCACGAAGAAGCCGCGGTCCTGAGCGAACCCGGACCGCGGCTCCCCTGAGCCACTCGAGCGGTCAGCCGATCCGCACAACGGTCGTGCCGCCGGCGAAGTTGTCGTGCCAGCCGTGACGCGTGACGGTGTCCTTGCTGATCGTCACCGCGATCATGATCATCGCCGCGAGACTGAGCAGGCCGGCGACGAGGCCGAGGAACGGGATCACGCCGAGGACGCCGATCGCGGTGAACGCGTTGCGCCTGAGTGCCTGCTCCATCGTGGGCCGTCCGCCGTCGGGGCCACGGGTCTCGAGCTTCATGATCATCTTGCCGATGGTCTGCCCCCGGTTGGTCTCCATGAGCGTGAAGTAGGCCAGGTAGATCGCAGCGGAGACGACCGAGGCGACCGCGTTGGCCGCGAACCCGGCACCGTTGTTCATGCCCCAGCCGGTCGCCGCACCGGAGTTCGCACCCATGATGAGGCCGACCACGACCACGCTCACCAGGAGCGCGTTGACGAAGCCGAGGAGCACGAAGTCGATGAGCCTGGCCACGAACCGTGGCAGCAGGTCGGCCGGCTGGCCGACCCCTCCGGTCTGACCCTGCACCGGAGGCGGCATCGCACCCGGCTGCTGCCATCCGCCCGGGGGCGGAGGAGGCGGTGGAGTGGTGCCGTAGCTCCCTTGTCCGGCTGGCGGGGGCTGACCCTCGGTCGACCCGGTCGGAGGCGGCGTCTGGCTCCCGCTGTCGTCGGGAGGTGGGTTCTGCGTCGGGTCGCTCATGGTGTACCTCTCTCAAGGGTGGTGGAGCCGCTGACGCGTCTCGTCTCCGACGTTAGTGAATGGACGGCCCGAATGTCGTGCACCGCGCGGCGACACGGGAGGTGGTGCGGACGGCTCCCGCAGGTGTGTCGCTTGTGGACGGACAAGACCCCGAGTTTCATGGGGGGATGACCGCAACCGACCTCGAGGCCATCAAGGCCCGGCGCGACCGTCTCCGTGAAGCCCATCTCGCGCCGCCGGGAGAGCGTCCGGCCTCGAGCGCGAGGGGCCTGCACCACACCGCTCTGATCAGCAGCGACGTCGAGCGGACCATCGAGTTCTACCAGGGTCTGCTCGGCTTCCCGCTGACGGAGCTGATCTCGAACCGCGACTACCCGGGCTCCTCGCACTTCTTCTTTGACATCGGCAACCAGAACCTCCTGGCCTTCTTCGACTTCCCCGGGCTCGACCTCGGGCCGTACGCCGAGGTGCTCGGCGGCCTCCACCACGTCGCCATCTCGATGGAGCCCGGGCGCTGGCGACAGGTCGTCGACCGCTTGGACCAGGCGGGGGTCGACCACGTCATCCACAGCGAGGTCTCGGTCTACTTCACCGATCCCGACGGCGCCCGCATCGAGCTGATCGCGGACCCCCTCGGGGAGATGTACGGCGACCAGGTGCTCTGAAGGGCGGCGCTCGGCGGCGGGTGCGACGAGGTGCGCGAGGTCAGAGGGTGAGCTCGTGGACGATCTCCAGCCCGTCGTCCTCGTCCCACTGCTCACCTGTCCGCTCGAAGCCGAAGGGGCGGATCGTCGCGAGGGAGGCCTCGTTGCCGGGGCTGATCGACGCCCGCACGGTCCGGACGCCCTCCTCGTTCCAGGCCCACGCCAGCAGCGCCCGGACCATCGCGCGGGCGTACCCGCGACGCCGGAAGGCGGGGTCGACGGTGTAGCCGACCTCGACCGTCCCGCTCTCGTCCGGAGGGCCGTGAAAGCCGGCGTGTCCGACCACCTGACCGCCCGGCTCGGCGACTGCGGCGCGTGCCACCCAGTGTGCCGAGGACGGGTCCTCGTCGGCCTGGGCCAGCCGGACCCGCCACAGCCAGGTGCACTCCTCGGAGGCGAGGAACGGGCTGAGCCGGATCCCCGTGAGGGACGAGGCGAGCTCCAGGTCGCCGTCGACGAGGGCGCGCATGGCGGACGGAGGGACCGGGACCAGTCGGACCGCCACCTCCGCCGTACCCGTGGGGTTCTGGTGGCTACGCACCCGCGCACCATGGCACAGCGTCGACCTAGAAGTCGCGGGAGTTCTCGAGCCAGCGCATGACGGGGGTCGCCCAGACCCCGTGGACCAGGACCGACAACGCGATCGTGAAGGCGACGGTCGACCAGAGCAGCTGGTGCTCGGCGAAGTCCGCCTCCCCGGTCGCGTAGGCCAGGTAGTAGAGGGAGCCCACGCCGCGGACGCCGAAGAAGGAGACCGTGAGCCGCTCCGACCTGGTGAGGACGTGGTCGCCGACGTGGGTTCGCCACCTCGACGGGCCGCACGCGGCCAGGCCGGTGACGGGGCGGATCACGAAGATCAGGAGCACCGCGAGAAGCACCGCCTCCCAGGACAGGCCACGCAGGAGACCGTTGGTCATCGAGATCCCGAGCAGGAGGAGGACGACGAGGGTCAGCAGCCGTTCCAGGCGCTCGATGATTGCGTGCATGTGCGCGTGGTAGCGGTGCCCGCGCTCGGCCGACCGCAGGGTCATGGCGCAGGTGAACACGGCGAGGAAGCCGTACCCGCCGAGGAGCTCCGCGATCCCGTACGACAGGAGCACCGCCGCGAGGGCGAGGAGAGGCTCGCCGGTCTCGGCGAGACGGAGCGAGGGAGCCGGGGACCGGAACGCCACCTTGGCGAGCAGCCACCCGACGACGAGGCCGAGCAGCACGCCCAACAGGACCTTGCCGACGAGCTCCCAGCCGAGCCAGCGCAGCCCCCACTCGGTCACCGGGCCGACCGAGGCCAGGAAGATCGCGGCGTAGACGAACGGGAAGGCGAGCCCGTCGTTGAGCCCGGCCTCGGAGGTGAGCGCGAAGCGGACCTCGTCGCTCTCGTCGATCTCGTCCGGGGAGCCCTCGTCGGCCGGGGTGGGTCCCTCCACCTGGACGTCAGAGGCCAGGACCGGGTCGGTCGGCGCCAGGACCGCCCCCAGCAGCAGGGCGGCAGCGGGTGCGAGGCCCACGACCCACCAGCCGACGAGGGCGACCGCCGCGATGCTCAGGGGCATCGTGATGCCCAGTAACCGCCAGGCCGCGCTCCACTTCCTCCAGCTCGAGAAGCTCCGGAGGTCGAGCGGGCGGTCCAGCGCGAGCCCGACGCCCATCAAGGCGATGATCACCGTGAACTCGGTGAGGTGCTCGATGAAGGCCCGGTTGCCCATCGGCGTGACGTCGGTGTCCCCGAGGGGAAGCAGCCCCATCAGAGCGCCCACGACGAGGAGGACGATCGGCGCCGAGACCGCGGCCCGGCGCAGCAGCGTGGGGAGGATCACGGCGAGCAGCAGGGCGGCGCCGGCGAGCAGGTAGACGGTAGCCGCGCTCACAGCGACTCTGGTCCGTGCAACGTCGCTCCTCAAGGCTCGGAGGATGGGTCGCCACGGCGGGAAGTGCCTCGGGGCGCTTCGCGCCGTAGGCCGCAGACTAGCGACCGTCGTACCCGCTTCCGGGACTCCGCAAGCGCACCGGCGCCACACCCGTCCCGCTGTTACCGAAGTGTGGAGCGCGTGTGGATCCGGTGTTGCCTTGACGTTGTGGGAGCGGCCGTAGCGTTCTACGCACAAGCTCAGGGGGATGGAAGTCCAGCAGGGCCGTCACAGGGCGGGAGGCGGCCCTGCTGGGAAACACAAGTCTCGTAGGTGCCTGACATGAACTCGACCGGACGCAACGTGCTCACCTCCCAGGAGCACGCCCAGAGGTCCTACGGCGGCTCGGCCGCCGAGGACGTCCGGCGGGAGCCACCGGGCCCCACGTCCCAGACCGTCACGGTCCGGAGCCCGCGGTGACCACCACCGGGCTCGTGTCAGGCACCCGCGACCAGACCGCCCCGAGCCATTTCTCGCGCGTCGCGGCGCTCTCCTCTCTCCTTCTCGGCCTCGTCCTGGTCGCGCTGCTGCCGGCCGTCACGACCGCGGCGTTCTACGTCGGGGTCCTCACCGCCGCCTCCGCGGTGGTCGCGCTCGCCTCCGGCTACGTCCTGTGGTCCAGGGCGACGCTGGTCGCGCGCGCCGTGGTCGCGCTCGCGGCCGGCGGAACCCTCGCGGTCGAGCTGCTCCACGTGCTCAAGGGCCTTCCGGGCGCGAGCGACCTCGGCGGGAGGATGCCCTGGGAGAGCACGGCAGTCGGAGGGCTGGCCGGGGTCGTCCTCGTGTTCCTCTTCGTCGACGCGCTGCGTCGTAGCCCGGACCGGGCGCCGGACCACCCCTATGCTCTGTGACCATGGCCACGGTGCTCATCGTCGAGGACGACGAAGGAATCGCGATGCCACTCGTGCGCACGCTCGGCCGTGAGGGCTACGACGTCGAGCGGGTCAGCGAGGGCTCGAGCGCCGTGGCCAAGGCCCTCGCCGGGCGGGTGGACCTGATGATCCTCGACCTCGGCCTTCCGGACATCGACGGTCTCGAGGTGTGCCGCCAGGTGCGCGCCGGTGGGTACGACGGCGGCGTCCTCATCCTGACCGCCCGCGGCGGCGAGCTCGACCGGGTGGTCGGCCTCGACGTCGGGGCCGACGACTACATGTCCAAGCCGTTCGGTCTCGCCGAGCTGCTGGCCCGGACCCGGGCACTGCTGCGACGCAGCGGCGGGGTCCAGCAGCCCGCGGAGGCCACCCCCACGACGACGCCCGGTCTCCGGATCGACACCCAGGCCCGGCGGGTCTGGTCCGGTCCCGCCGAGGTCCCGCTCACCACGAAGGAGTTCGACGTGCTCGCGCTGCTGAGCGAGGACCGCGGTGCGGTCGTGACCCGTGAGCGGCTGATGGACGAGGTGTGGGACAGCAACTGGTACGGCTCGACGAAGACGCTCGACGTCACCGTCGGCCGGCTGCGGCAGAAGCTGGAGGAGAGCGACGCGCCCGCGAGGGTGGTGACCGTCCGGGGTGTTGGCTTCCGCCTCGAGGACGGCGCCATCGATGCGTGACCGCCTGCTCCTGGCCTTCGTCTCCCTGACCGTCGTCGTCATCGGGGTGTTCCTGGTGGTGCGCGGGTACGCCGTGGCCGACCTGGTCCACGCGCAGGAGCACCGCAAGATCGAGCGGTCGGCGGAGACCATCGCCGCGCTCCTCGGCGACACACGCGGGCAGGTGTCCGAGGAGCGGCTCGAGAGCCTGCTGTACGACGGGGAGCACGCCGTCTACGTCGACGCGGACGGCCACCGGGTCGAGGCCTCTGACCACGCCACCGAGGCCGGGGACCACCGGCCCCACGACCACGAGATCACGCGTCCCGTCGAGGGTGGCGGGACAATCACGCTGACCCGCGACGCCGAGGTCGTGGACGGGAGGCTCGCCGACGCGCTCCTGCCGCTGGTGCTCCTCGGCCTGGGCCTCGCCGTGGTCGCCGTCGCCGCGGCCGTGTGGTTCTCGCGCAGGCTGTCCAGGCCCTTCCAGGAGCTCGCGGGGGTGGCCGAGCGGATCGGTCGCGGCGACTACGACGTGCGAGTCCCGCGCTACAGCGTGCCTGAGGCCGACACGGTCGCCTGCGCGTTGCGGGTGAGTGCGGCCGACCTTCGCGCCCTGGTGGGGCGTGAGCGCGACTTCGCGGCCCATGCCTCGCACGAGCTGCGGACGCCCCTGACTGCGACCCGCCTCGAGCTCGAGGACCTCGCGCTGTCCCCTCAGACACCGCCCGAGGTCGCTGCCCGGCTCTCCGACGCCCTGGAGCAGCTGGAACGGCTCAGCGCGAAGGTGGCGAGGATGCTCGACGCCTCGCGGGAGAGCCGGCTCGAGGCCAGCGTCGACATCGACCTCGCCGCGCTGGTCCGCGACGAGGCGGCGCGCTGGCAGGCCCGGGCCCGTGACCGGAGCGTCGTCGACGAGTGTGACGCCGTCGTCGCCGTGCGGCTGCCGGTCGGCCAGCTCCTGCAGGTGATGGAGGTGCTGCTCGGCAACGCGGTGGTCCACGGCGAGGGCAAGATCACCGTCACCGTCTCGCAGACACCGACCTACGCCGAGGTCAGGGTGGCCGACGAGGGGCCCCACGAGCGGGCTGTCGAAGGCGCGAAGAGGCGCGTCGAGGGTGGTGCGGGGAGCCTGGCGACCGCGGCGGAGATCGTCGAGTCCCTCGGCGGCCAGCTACGCCTCACGGACGAGCCGTGCACGACGTTCAGCATGGTCCTGCCCGCGGCGAGGCGTGAGACGGTGACTCCATGAACGACGAGCCGCAGCAGCCGGAGACCGGGCAACCCGAGGAGCCGGTGGAGGTCGAGCTCAACGTCCTCGGTGGCCCCCTCGAGCCGTGTGGCACCGACCCGGTCACGGGGTTCTACCGCGACGGCCGTTGCAGCACCGGGCCCGAGGACATCGGGAGCCACACGGTGTGCGCGGTGGTGACCCGCGAGTTCCTCGAGCACCAGGCCGCCGTCGGGAACGACCTGGTGACGCCCCGCCCGGAGTGGCGCTTCCCCGGTCTCACGCCCGGCGACCGGTGGTGCGTGGTGGCGGCACGGTGGCTCCAGGCCTACGAGGACGGGGTCGCCGCCCCGGTGGTGCTCGCCTCGACGCACGAGCGCACCCTCGACGTGGTGCCGTTCGCGCACCTGCGCGAGCACGCGGTCGACGTACCGCCGGACCCCGGCCCGCTCACCTGACGCAGGGGGGCGGTCCGTCCCGGCTGCGTAGGAGTTGGGCACAAAGACTCTTACGTCGGGCGATGCCCGGACGAGACGATCTCAGTGGTGGCCGAGCGGGTGCTCACTCGGCGGTTCGGAGGTTGTCATGACCACATCGACGACACCTAGGAGGGCCCACGACAAGAGGGTCCTGCCAGTGGTCTCGGCCCTGGAGGGACACGGGCTGGTCGACCCTTCGAGGCATGACGAGGCGGTCGCGGTGGTGGACCAGGCGCTCGGCGGGCAGGTCGTCGAAGCCACGACCCTTCGCCGCAGGCTCGCCGAGCTGGCGGGCTACGTCGGTGGTGCGCTGGTCGTGGCCGCCGGCGCGCTGTTCGTCGCCGACCAGTGGATGAACCTTTCGGTCGTCCAGCAGGTCGGCCTGCTCGCCGGCATCGCCGTACTGCTCTTCGCCGCCGGTGTGACGGTGGGAGTGACCGGCGGCGGGCTCGCCACGCTGCGTGCAGGCACCCAACCGGTGCGTCAGCGGCTGGCGAGCGTGCTGTTCACCGCCGGCGCAGTCGCAGCCGCCGCAGCCGTCGTCGTCTGGCTGATCGACGTCATCGAGCAGCGCGGGACCGAGCTGGAGGAGGGCACCCTGATCGGCATGGGCGGTGCCCTCACGCTCATCGTCGTGGCGGCGGTCGGCTACCTGCTGGCACCCACACTGCTCGGCCAGGCAGCGGTGGCGGTCGGTGCCGGGTACGCGATCCCGTTAACCCTCGACACCGTCGGGGACCTGGACCCCCTCCCACTCGGCATGATGTTCCTCGCCGTCGGGCTGGTGTGGCTCGCCCTGGCCGAGAAGGGCCTGTGGCAGGAGCTCCTGGCCGGACGCATCATCGGCGCGGTGTTCGTCGTGGTCGGCGCGCAGATCCCGGTGGGCTCCGACCAGGCCTGGATCGGTTACCTCGGCACCCTCCTCGTCGCGGCCGCCGGCTTCGCGATGTACGTCTCACGGCATGCCTGGCCCTACCTCGCCGTGGGCGTGGTGGGGGTGACGCTCGCCGTCCCGGAGGCCCTGCTCGACTGGACCGAGGGTTCCCTCGGCACCGCGGGCGTGCTGCTGGTTGCCGGTGTCACCCTGCTCGGCGCGTCGCTGCTCGGGCTGCGGCTGCGCAAGGAGGTCGAGGAGCAGTCGGCGCCCTGACACCGGTCCGAGCCCGCTCTCGCCGACTTCGGCGAGTGTCTCGCAACGGAAAGGAGGGGTGGTCCCGGAGAACCGGGACCAC
>DASSMS010000161.1:0-6165 GCA_035688575.1 Nocardioidaceae bacterium | reverse complement strand
GTGACGATCACGGACGAGGCGCTCGTCGCCGCCGCGACGCTCGCCGACCGCTACGTCTCCGACCGGTTCCTGCCGGACAAGGCCATCGACCTCATCGACGAGGCGGGCTCCCGGCTGCGGATCCGCCGGATGACCGCGCCGCCGGACCTGCGCGAGTTCGACGACAAGATCGCCGACGTGCGTCGTCGCAAGGAAGGCGCCATCGACAGCCAGGACTTCGAGGCGGCCGCCTCGCTGCGCGACGAGGAGAAGAAGCTGATCCTCGCCAAGAGCGAGCGCGAGAAGCAGTGGAAGGCCGGCGACATGGACGTCGTGGCCGAGGTCGACGAGGAGCTCATCGCCGAGGTCCTCGCCGTGGCGACGGGCATCCCGATCGTGAAGCTCTCCGAGGAGGAGTCGACGCGGCTGCTCAAGATGGAGGACGAGCTGCACAAGCGCGTGATCGGTCAGGAGGAGGCCGTCAGGGCGCTCTCCCGGGCCATCCGGCGTACTCGCGCCGGCCTGAAGGACCCGAAGCGTCCCGGCGGTTCGTTCATCTTCGCCGGCCCGTCGGGCGTCGGTAAGACCTGGCTGTCCAAGACGCTCGCGGAGTTCCTCTTCGGCGACGAGGACGCGCTGATCCAGCTCGACATGTCCGAGTTCAGCGAGAAGCACACCGTCTCGCGGCTGTTCGGCTCGCCTCCGGGCTACGTCGGCTACGAGGAGGGCGGCCAGCTCACCGAGAAGGTGCGCCGCAAGCCGTTCTCGGTCGTGCTCTTCGACGAGGTCGAGAAGGCCCACCCGGACATCTTCAACTCCCTGTTGCAGATCCTGGAGGAGGGTCGCCTGACCGACTCCCAGGGCCGGGTCGTCGACTTCAAGAACACCGTCATCATCATGACCACCAACCTCGGCACGCGTGACATCGCCAAGGGCGTGAACCTCGGCTTCCAGCAGGCCGGTGACACGCAGGGGTCCTACGACCGGATGAAGGCCAAGGTGTCGGAGGAGCTCAAGCAGCACTTCCGTCCCGAGTTCCTCAACCGTGTCGACGAGATCATCGTGTTCCCGCCGCTGTCGCAGGAGCAGATCGTCGCGATGGTCGACAACATGATCGCCGCCGTCGAGCTGCGTCTGCGCGACCGTGACATGTCGATCGAGCTGACCACCGCAGCCAAGGACATGCTCGCCAAGCGCGGGTTCGACCCGGTGCTCGGCGCGCGGCCGCTGCGCCGGACGGTCCAGCGCGAGATCGAGGACGTGCTCGCCGAGAAGATGCTGTACGGCGAGGTCGGCCCCGGCCAGATCGTCCTGGTCGACGTCGAGGGCGAGGGCCCGGAGGCGACGTTCACCTTCAAGGGAACGCCGAAGTCCGAGCTCCCGGACATGCCGCCGATCGAGACCGCCGGCACCGGCGACGCCGAGTAGACCGCAAGGCCGCCAGAAGGGGCGTCTCCCGCACGGGAGGCGCCCCTCCTGCTGTCCGGTGACGCCAGCGGCGAACGGTGGCGCCGACTCAGTGCGCGGTCTGGAGGTTGAGTACGACGACCCCCACGATGATCATGCCGAGGGCCCCCGCCTTGAGCAGGTCCCACCGCTCGCCGAGGAACATCGCACCTATCAGGGCGATCGCGGCAGTGCCGACCCCCGACCAGACCGCGTAGGCGATCGACACGGGCATCACCCGCACCACGAGGGCGAGCAGCCAGATGGAAAGGGCGTACCCGCCGAGGACGAAGGCGGTCCACCCGGGGTCGCGGAAGCCGTCCGCGCGGGGCAGGGACGCCGTGGAGACGACCTCTGCCGCGATCGCGAGCATCAGCAGGACGAACGCGCCGACCATGACCAGACCTTTCTGTAGCATCTGCTACAACACCCTCGAATGTAGCGGTCGCTACATATGTTCGCAACGGGGGGTCGAGGAGGGCTGCCATGTCGCGCGAGACCACCCGGCAACGGGAGTCGACTCGCCGCCACCAGATCGTCGCTGCTGCCACCGACTTCGTCCTCGAGCACGGACTGATCGGCCTGAGTCTCCGACCCCTGGCCGCTGCGCTCGGCACGAGCGACCGGATGCTGCTGTACCACTTCACCAGCAAGGACGACCTGGTCGCAGCCGTCCTGCGCGAGTCCAACGACCGGTCGATCGCCCAGATCCGCGCGCTCGCCGCGAGGGGCTCGGTCAGGGAAGAGGTCCTCGCCCTCTGGTCGGCGATGAACGAGCCGGACCTGGACCGGTGCCAGCGGGTCTACGTGGAGGCCGCGGCCCTCGGGCTGCTGGGTCAGGAGCCCTACGCCTCGGTGGTCCGCGAGGCGAACGCCGCGTGGGCCAGGGCGCTCGCCGACCGGCTGTCGGAGGCCGGGGCGCTCCGCGCGCGGGTCGACCGGGCCGTGATGCTGATGGACGCCGCGTTCATGGGCTTCCAGCTCGACCTGCCGGTTGAGTCACGCCCGGCGGTGGAGGTGGCGGTCCGCGACCTCGCGGACGCGGTCGAGGCGGTCGCGGGAGCAGGCTGACAGGCCCGGGCGAGCGAGGTTCGGGAGACCCCGGCCCGTAGCCGGACGCCACCGTCCTCGTTGGGGATGCATCGAACCCAGGAGGACTCGTGCACGCTCGTCATCTCGTACCGCTGCTCGTCGCCTGTGCCCTCGGGCTGCCGACCGCCCCCGTCGCGGCCTCCCAGGCCACGGCCGCGGCCGAGTCCCGGAACTCCCCGTCTCGTGAGCTCGTCGTTGAGGTGCTGTCCAACCGCGCCGACCTCGTCTCCGGCGGCGACGCCCTGGTGTCGGTCAGCCTGCCTCCGCAGCTTGACCCCGCCCAGGTGCGTGTCCTCGTCGGCGACGTCGACGCGACCGAGCGGTTCGCGGTCCGCGCCAACGGGGAGCTCCAGGGGCTCCTCGTCGGGCTGCAGGTGGGCGAGAACGTCGTACGCGTCGAGGCGCCGGGCTACTCCGGCCGGCAGGTGATCACCAACCACCCCAACGGGGGACCGGTCTTCTCGGGGCCCCAGCACGGGCCCTACCAGTGCCAGTCGACCGCCGTCGACGCCCAGTGCAACGAGCCGGCCTCGTACTCCCTGCTCTACAAGTCGACCGACCCGACCGAGCCCGACCTGCAGCCCTACGACCCCGAGAACCCGCCGTCGGACGTAGCGACCACCACCACGGACGAGGGCGTGACCGTACCGTTCGTCGTCAGGCGTGAGGACGGCTACCAGGCGCGGGACCGCTACGCGATCCTCACGCTGTTCCAGCCGGGCGAGGACTGGGAGCCCTGGGAGCCCCAGGAGCAGTGGAACAGCAAGGTGCTCGCCACCCACGGGGGTGGCTGTGGCGCGTCGTACGCCCCGGGCAGCCCGAGGCTCGACGACTACTCGGGCACCTTCTCGGACGCGCCGGCCGTCGAGAACAGCTACGTCACCGCCCTGGGCCGGGGCTTCGCTGTGATGTCGACCGCACTCAACAACACCGGCCACAACTGCAGCCTGCCCCGACAGGCCGAGTCGATGATGATGGCCAAGGAAAGGCTCGTCGAGCAGTACGGCCCGGTCCGCTACACGATCGGCACGGGCTGCTCCGGTGGCTCGATCGCGCAGCACACCATCGCGAACGCCTACCCCGGCGTCTACCAGGGCCTGGTCACGACCTGCTCGTACCCCGACGTGCTGACAGCGGGAGCGCAGTTCGCCGACTACCACCTGCTGCGCCTGTACTTCGAGGACCCGTCCCGGTGGGGCCAGGGCGTTCTGTGGTCGCCGACCCAGATGGCCGAGGTGGAGGGCCACCTGACGCACCTCAACGCGGTCACCGCGGACGAAGGGCTGTTCAAGGGCGCGATCAACCCAGAGAACGACTGTTCGGGCACGACGGACACTGTGCCCGGTGACCCGAGCACGCGGTTCGACTCCGAGACCAACCCGGCCGGTGTCCGCTGCTCGATCCTGGACATGATGCTCAACCCCCTCGGCCCCCGTCCGGAGAGCGTGTGGAGCCCGCAGGAGCAGGCGGCGGGCCACGGTTTCGCCGGTGTCCCGTTCTCCAACACCGGGGTGCAGTACGGCCTCGGTGCCCTGGAGAAGGGAATCATCACCCCTGCGCAGTTCATCGACCTCAACGTCAAGGTGGGCGGGCTCGACATCAACGCCGACCCGGTCGAGGCGCGCATCGAGGGTGACCCAGGGGCCATCGCCAACGTCTACCGCACCGGCCTGGTCAACGAGGCCAACCACCTCGACGAGGTCGCGATGATCAACCACGGCGGGCCGGACCCGGGCATCGCGCACGACTACGCCCACGCGTTCTGGACCGAAGAGCGCCTGCAGCGGGACCAGGGCCACACCGACAACCGGGTGATGTGGTTCGGCGAGACCCCGCTCATCGGCGACGTCCGCTGGGCCACCGAGGCGTTCCTCGCCATGGACCGGTGGCTCGCCGCGGTGGAGGCCGACCAGCGCGAGGTCCCGCTCAGCGCGAAGATCGTCGAGGACAAGCCCGCGGACATCACCGACCGTTGCGAGAACGTCCCCGGGGTCGACATGAAGACCCTCCCGGGCGGCGAGGTGGTCTGTGAGCAGCCGACGCTGCAGACCAGGCTCAGCACCCCTCGTGAGGTGGCCGGGGACGACACGGCGAACGACCGCGTCGCGTGCCGGCTGCGTCCTCTGGACCGCGCCGACTACGACTTCATGCCGGTGCCGTTCAGCGACGAGGAGTGGGCCACTCTCGAGGCGATCTTCCCCCAGGGCGTCTGCGACTGGAACGAGCCCGGTGAGGGACAGGGGCCCGCCGAGACCTGGCTGACCTACTCCGACGAGAGCGGCGAGGTCGTCTACGGCGGCCGGAACCTGCCGCCCGCTCCCGCGCGGTCCGGCACAGGCTGGTCGAGCCCCGCGTTTCACCCCCTGCTGGAGCGGTGAGGCCCCGCCCTGTGCCGACGCTCGCGGCGGCGTAGTCCGACCGGGCTGCCCGGCCGGCGCCGTTCCGGTCCGGGGTTTCGCACGGCGCCCCGGTGCGGGCATGCTGTCCGAGGAGGTGGGCCATGGAGCCGGAGCGAGACTTCCCAGAACTTCTCCAAGTGGTTCTGGACACCACGGATACGCGGGGCCTCGCGGAGTTCTACCGCCGGCTGCTGGGACTGCGTTACCGCCCGGGAGACGAGGAGCCCCGACCGGAGGGCGACGACTGGCTGGTCCTGCGGGACACCGCCGGGAACAACCGGCTGGCCTTCCAGCAGGTGCCTGCCCTGGCGGAGGCCACCTGGCCCGAGGGCCCAAGGCCGCAGCAGCTCCATCTCGACCTGACGGTCCCGACGACCGCGCAGCTCGACGCCCAGCACGAACGCGCGCTCGCCCTCGGTGCCCGGCTGCTGTTCGACCGCTCGGACGACCTGGAGGAGCCGCTTCGGGTTTACGCAGATCCCGCCGGGCATCCCTTCTGCATCTTCGTGGTCACAGACGCCGGCTGAAGCAGCCCCCTGACGGTCAAGGGAGTGCGAAGGTGTCGTCAGAGGTGGCGGCGACGAGGCCGTCCTCGACCAACGACGCGAGACACCTCGCCCGCTGCAGCTCGTCGCTCCACACGGCGTCGAGCCGCGAGCGATGGACCGCCCCCTCGGCGTCGCGCAGGACCGCGAGCAGCCGCCCGCGGCACTGACGGTCGGTGCCGGCGTAGGTCTGTCCCCGCCGCGGGGGCCCGGCGTACGGCGGACGCCCGGACTGCACCCAGGCGCAGAGGTCGTGCACCGGGCACGCCGTGCACCGGGGACTGCTCGCGGTGCACACCAGCGCCCCGAGCTCCATCACCGCGACCGCCCAGCCTGCCGCCGTGGCGTCGTCGCCCGGGAGCAGGTCCGTCGCGACCTCACGCTCGGCCCGGGTGACCGACGTGGGTGGCAGCTCCTCACCCCGCACCACCCGGCCGAGCACGCGCCGCACGTTCGTGTCGAGGACGACGTGACGCTGGCCGAACGCGAAGGACGCGATCGCCGCCGCCGTGTAGTCACCGACTCCCGGTAGGGCTCGCAGGGCCTCGTGCGAGGAGGGCACGTCGCCACCGTGATCCGCCACGATCGCCGTGGCTGCAGCGTGCAGCCGCAGGGCGCGGCGTGGGTACCCCAGCCGGCCCCATGCCCGCACCGCGTCGCCCGTGCTCGCCGCGGCGAGGTCCGCAGGCGCCGGCCAGGTCTGC
>DASSMS010000067.1:0-4629 GCA_035688575.1 Nocardioidaceae bacterium | reverse complement strand
CTCCTGAAGACAGCTCCACGCCGTCGCCCGCCGAGGTGGCCGAGACGGCCGCCGCACTCGCCCCGAAGGGTGAGGGCCACGCGGTCGAGGAGGGCAAGTACGACGCCTCCGCGATCCAGGTCCTCGAAGGACTCGAGGCCGTTCGCAAGCGGCCGGGCATGTACATCGGCTCCACCGGTGAGCGAGGCCTGCACCATCTGGTGTGGGAGATCGTCGACAACTCGGTCGACGAGGCCCTCGCCGGCCACTGCGACCGCGTCGTGGTGACCCTGCTCGCCGACGGAGGCGTCCGGGTCGAGGACAACGGACGAGGCATCCCCACGGACACCGCTCCCGGGCAGGACATGCCCGCGGTCACGATGGCGCTCACCATGCTCCACGCAGGCGGCAAGTTCGGTGGCGGCGGCTACAAGGTCTCCGGTGGTCTTCACGGCGTGGGTGTCTCCGTCGTGAACGCTCTGTCCAGCAAGCTCCAGGTCGACGTCCGCAACCGCGGCCACCACTGGCGGCAGACCTTCAGCCTCGGCGTCCCGGACGGTCCCCTCGAGCAGCTCGAGGCCTCCGACGAGACCGGCACGACGGTCACCTTCTGGGCGAGCCAGGACATCTTCGAGACCACCACGTACTCCCTGGAGACCATCACCACCCGGATCCGGGAGATGGCCTTCCTCAACAAGGGGCTCGAGATCGTCGTACGCGACGAGCGCCCCCAGTCCGAGGCGATCGCCGAGGCGGTCGCGGACGGCACGATCGCTCCTGAGGTCGACCAGGTCGGCAGTGGCTCGATCCACGCGGTCGAGGGTGGCTTCCTGGAGCAGGTGTTCAAGTACGACCGCGGGCTCGTGGACTACGTCGAGCACCTCAACCGCCGCAAGGACAAGGCGCACGCGAGCGTCATCGACTTCGAGGCCGAGACCAACGAGAACGGCATGAGCGTCGAGATCGCCATGCAGTGGAACACCACGTTCACCGAGTCGGTGCACACCTTCGCCAACACGATCAACACCCATGAGGGCGGCACCCACGAGGAAGGCTTCCGCGCGGCGCTCACGACCCTGATCAACAGGTCCGGTGAGGACTGGGGCCTCATCAAGAAGCCGGAGGACCGGGTCTCCGGCGACGACGTCCGCGAGGGCCTCACCGCGATCATCTCCATCAAGCTCGGCGAGCCGCAGTTCGAGGGCCAGACCAAGACCAAGCTCGGCAACACCGAGGCCAAGGGCTTCGTGCAGAAGGTCGTCAACGAGCAGCTCGGCGAGTGGCTCGAGAAGAACCCCGCCGAGGGCAAGGACATCGTCCGCAAGGCCCAGGCCGCGGCCTCGGCTCGCATCGCCGCCCGCAAGGCGCGCGACCTGGCCCGCAACCGCAAGGGCCTCCTCGGCGGCGGCGGGCTCCCCGGCAAGCTCGCCGACTGCCAGTCGACCAACCCCGCCGAGTGCGAGGTCTTCATCGTCGAGGGTGACTCCGCGGGCGGCTCGGCCAAGGGTGGCCGCGACCCGCGCACGCAGGCGATCCTGCCGATCCGCGGCAAGATCCTGAACGTCGAGAAGGCCCGTCTCGACAAGGTCCTCGCCAACAACGAGGTCCAGGCGATCATCTCGGCGCTCGGCACCGGCATCCACGAAGAGTTCGACATCGACAAGCTGCGCTACCACAAGATCGTGATGATGGCCGACGCCGACGTCGACGGTCACCACATCCGCACGCTGCTGCTGACGCTGCTCTTCCGGTTCATGAAGCCGCTCATCGAGCACGGCTACGTCTACCTCGCGCAGCCGCCGCTCTACCGGATCCGCTGGAACAAGCCCCACGAGCACGAGTTCGTCTACTCCGACGCCGAGCGTGACGCGCTGATGAGGGCCGGCCTTGCCGAGGGCAAGAAGCTGCCGAAGGACAACGCGATCCAGCGCTACAAGGGTCTGGGCGAGATGAACCCCGACGAGCTGTGGGATACCACGCTCGACCCGGACAACCGGCTGCTGCTGCAGGTCACGCTCGAGGACGCGGCCCAGGCCGACGAGATGTTCTCGGTGCTCATGGGTGAGGACGTCGAGCAGCGTCGGTCGTTCATCCAGCGGAACGCCAAGGACGTGCGGTTCCTTGACATCTGAGCGGATCCGAACCACGCAGGACCGCGTCTCCCGCACGTCGTACCGGGTCGCCGGGGCGGAGCGTCGGCAAGCCGCCGCGGCCAAGCCCCTTGATGCTCCCTCGGTACGACGTACGTCCGACTCGGACCTGCGCTCGCCTGGCACCGCTCACCTGAACTCTGCTCCCTCGCGCCACCCGAAGCGCGTGATCCCTGCGCCGACGACGAGCGCCGCACTCAACTGAAGGAAACTGACGCGTGACTGACAACACGATCGAGAACCCCGGCGGACCGGGCGGGCGGATCGAGCCCGTCGAGCTGCAGGTCGAGATGCAGCGCTCCTACATCGACTACGCGATGACGGTCATCGTGGGGCGTGCGCTTCCCGACGTCCGCGACGGCCTCAAGCCGGTGCACCGCCGCGTGCTCTACGCGATGTACGACGGCGGCTACCGACCCGACCGCGGCTTCTCCAAGTGTGCGCGCGTCGTCGGTGAGGTCATGGGTCAGTACCACCCGCACGGCGACACCGCGATCTACGACACCCTCGTGCGTCTGGCGCAGCCGTGGGTGATGCGGGCCCCGCTCGTCGACAGCCAGGGCAACTTCGGCTCGCCGGGCAACGACCCCGCCGCCGCGATGCGTTACACCGAGTGCAAGATGGCGCCGCTGGCCATGGAGATGGTCCGTGACATCGACGAGGACACCGTCGACTTCACGCCCAACTACGACGGTCGCTCGCAGGAGCCGGTGATCCTCCCTGCGCGGTTCCCGAACCTGCTGGTCAACGGCTCGGCCGGCATCGCGGTCGGTATGGCGACCAACATCCCGCCGCACAACCTGCGCGAGATCAACGAGGGCGTGCAGTGGGCCCTCCAGAACCCCGACGCGACCCGCGAGGAGCTCCTCGACGCGCTCCTCGCCAGGGTCAAGGGACCGGACTTCCCGATGGGCGCGCTCATCGTGGGCACCCAGGGCATCGAGCAGATGTACCGCACCGGCCGCGGGTCGGTCACGATGCGTGCCGTCGTCGACATCGACGAGGATGCGCGGGGCCGCACGATCCTCTCGATCACCGAGCTGCCCTACCAGGTCAACCCGGACAACCTCGCGCTGAAGATCGCCGAGCTCGCCGACTCGGGCAAGATCCAGGGCATCGCGGACGTCCGCGACGACTCCTCCTCGCGCACCGGCCAGCGGCTGGTCGTGGTGCTCAAGCGTGACGCGGTCGCCCGGGTCGTGCTGAACAACCTGTTCAAGCACACCGAGTTGCAGACCAACTTCGGTGCGAACATGCTCGCGCTCGTCGACGGGGTGCCGCGCACGCTGACGCTCGACCAGTTCATCTCGCACTGGATCACCCACCAGATCGAGGTCATCCAGCGCCGGACGCGCTACCGCCTCCGCAAGGCCGAGGAGGACGCGCACATCTACCGCGGCCTCGTGAAGGCGCTCGACGCGCTCGACGAGGTGATCGCGCTGATCCGCGCCTCGGCGACCGTCGAGGACGCCCGGACCGGGTTGATCCAGCTCCTCGACATCGACGAGGTCCAGGCCCGCGCGATCCTCGACATGCAGCTGCGCAAGCTCGCTGCCCTGGAGCGTCAGGCGATCATGGACCGCCTCGCCGAGCTCGAGCGGATCATCGCCGACCTCGAGGACATCCTCGCGAGCGAGGTCCGGCAGCGTCAGATCGTCGCGGACGAGCTCAACGTGATCGTCGACAGGTTCGGCAACGAGCGGCGCAGCCAGATCATCCCCGCCGACGGCGACCTGTCGATGGAGGACCTGATCCCCGACGAGGACCTCGTCGTGACGATCACCCGCGGCGGCTACGCCAAGCGCACCCGCGCTGACCTCTACCGCACCCAGAAGCGGGGCGGAAAGGGCGTGCGCGGCGCGACACTCAAGGGCGACGACGTGGTCGAGCACTTCATGGCGACCAGCAACCACAACTGGCTGCTGTTCTTCACCTCTGCCGGCCGGGTGTATCGCACCAAGGCCTACAACCTCCCCGAGGCCAACCGTGACGCTAAGGGCGGCCACGTCGCGGGGCTGCTGTCGTTCCAGCCGGACGAGAAGATCGCCCAGGTGCTCGCGATCCGCGACTACGACCAGGCGCCCTACCTCGTGCTCGCCACCCGCAACGGCCTGGTCAAGAAGACGCGCTTGACCGACTACAACAGCCCGCGGCAGGCCGGCGTCATCGCGATCAACTTCCGTGAGGACGACGACGAGCTGATCGGCGCCGAGCTGGTCAGCTCCGAGGACGACATCCTGCTCGTGTCGAAGAAGGCGCAGGCCATCCGGTTCCGCGCCGACGATTCACAGCTGCGTCCGATGGGCCGGGCCACCTCGGGTGTCACGGGCATGAAGTTCCGCGACGGGGACGAGCTCCTCTCGATGTCGGTGATCCGCGCCGAGCAGGTCGCGGCCGAGGAAGCTGCCGAGGCTCGGGCCGGCAGTGCCGAGGAGTCGGCGGAGGTGAAGGAGCAGTACGTCTTCACCATGACCGACGGCGGGTACGCCAAGCGCACCCG
>DASSMS010000147.1:0-8327 GCA_035688575.1 Nocardioidaceae bacterium | reverse complement strand
CATGTCGTACAGCTCCTCGAACCCGTCGTCGTAGCGGATGTAGACGTACGAGTCGGACCTGACCCCTTGCCACCACCACTTCAGCGAGTGGCTGCTGGCGTGGATGAGGTAGTGCTTGTAGCCCGGAGCGCCACGGCGCAGGGTCGGCAGCATCGAGCGGCCGTCCAGGGTGCGCTTGGGGGTGGCATCGGCCAGCTGGACGAAGGTCGGGGCGAGGTCGGCCAGGCTGAAGGTCTGCCTGCGCGTCGTCCCGGCCTTGAGACCGGGGCCCTTGACCACCAAAGGCACCTGGAGGGACTGCTCGTAGGGCTTCCGCTTGGCGCCGAGCCGGTGCTCGCCGAGGAGCCAGCCGTTGTCCGAGGTGAAGAAGATGTAGGTGTTACGGGCCTCTCCGGTGGCGCGGAGGGCGCGGACGGCCGCACCCACCTGGTCGTCGACCGAACGTAGCGTCCGGATCCGGGCCCGGTGGAATCGGACCACGGCACGCCGCGACATCATCGACGACTCTTGGACGTAAGGGGGCTTGTCCGTCACGTCGGCCTCGTTGAAGGACGGGTCGGACACGGACGGCGGCACCGCATTCGGGTAGAGGTCACTGTGCCGCTTCGCGGGAACCGGCGGCTTCCACTTCCCCTTCATCAGCACCTGGTGCGGGGCGACCTGCGACGCCCAGATGAAGAACGGCTCCTCGGAGTCCGAGAAGCGGTTGATGTAGTTCACCGTCAGCTTGCCGACCAGGTCGGCGCTGTGGACGTCCCTGTAGCGGCGCGGGTGGCCGTCGTTGAACATCGTCAAGCCGTAGGGCTTGTAGATCCCCTTCAAGATCGGGTTGAAGATCGTCCAGCCCCGCTGGCGCCTCGCGGTCTCCTCCCAGCCGTTCATGTGCTTGCCCACGAACGCCGTCCTGTAGCCGGCGTCCTTGAGCCAGGAGCCGACGTGGTTCCCAGGCTCCTTGAGGACCTTGTAGCCGCCCCACGGACCGTCGTTGTAGTGGACGCCGTTGTTGTGGCTGTACTGGCCGGTGAGGATCTCCGCCCGGGCCGGGCAGCAGATCGGGTTGTTGCTGATGAAGCCGTCGAGCGTCACGCCGGCATTGGCCAGGAGCTTCCGGGTCTTGGGCATCCAGCGCAGGTCGGTCTTGTTCATGTCATCGGTGGAGATGAGGATGATGTTCGGCCTGGTGTCGGCCGCCACCGCGTGCTGTGGTGTCGGGCCCACGAGGACCGAGCCGGCGAGCGCCACCGTCAGCGCCGCGGCGCCCAGGGCCCGGACCGGCTTCGCGGGATGCAGCATCGCCGCACCACCGACGGTTCCGAGCAGAGTTCTGACAAAGCGCATGGGTGTTCCCCCGTCTAAAGCCCAGCCCCCCGAGTCGGAGCACATCCGTGGCCGCGTACACATTAGGTCGTCTCTGCACCTTCTGTCCTGAGATCTCGGAAGAAGGTAAAGCATCGTGGCTAGGTAGGAGTACCTGGGGCGGGTCAGGTACTACACCGGATCCCACGCACCCTTGTGGGACGGGAGAGTCGGGGCATGAGCACCTCGACGAACTCCAAGACCACGTCGGCCTTCTACCTGCAGGCGGGCCTCTCCTTCGCCGTCGCGGTCGGTGCGCTGATCATCGGCATCGCCTACCTGCCGGTCGACCCCTGGATGCGGGCGTTCCTCGCCATCGGGAGCCTCTTCCTCGTCACGTCGTCGTTCACGCTGGCCAAGTGCGTGCGCGACGCTCAGGAGAGCAGCCAGTTCGACCAGGCGCGGTTCGAGAAGCTGCTCGCAGAGCACGACCCCTTCCGCCTGCAGTCCTGACCGTCCCCCTGCTGACACCGCTCCGGGGAGGGCGCTAGGCGGACAGGACCTTCGCGAACATCGCGCAGGACTCCTCGATGGCCGCCTGGGCCGCGGGCGAGTAGGCACCCATGTCGAAGAAGCCGTGGATCATGCCGTCGAACCGCCGTACTTCCGCGGGCACGCCTGCCTCGGAGAGCGCGCGTGCGTAGGCCTCGCCCTCGTCCCGAAGCGGGTCGTACTCCGCGGTGACGACGACGGCGGGCGGCAGGCCCGACAGGTCGGTGTGCCGCAGCGGCGAGAGACGCGGGTCCTGGTGCACCGCGGCGTCGGCGGCGTAGTGCTGGATGAACCAGACCATCGTGGGCAGGTCGAGGAAGTACCCCTCGGCGTTCTCGGTGCGCGACGGGTAGTCGCCCGTGACGTCGGTGGCCGGGTAGACGAGGAGCTGGCCGGCGAGCGCCGGCCCTCCCGAGTCGCGCAGCTGCTGCGCGACGACGGCGGCGAGGTTGCCGCCCGCGCTGTCGCCCGCCACGGCGAGCCGATCGTCCCCGCCGAGCTCCTCGCGCCTCGAGGCCGCCCAGCGCGTCGCCGCGACCGCGTCCTCGACCGCCGCGGGGAACTGCGCCTCGGGCGCGAGCCGGTAGTCCACCGACACGACGACCGCGGAGCAGTCCCGGCAGATGGTGCGGGCCATGTTGTCGTGGGTGTCGAGGTCCCCGATCACGAAGCCGCCGCCGTGGAAGAGCACGACCGTCGGCGCCGGCCCGGCAGTCTCGGGGCGGTAGACCCGCGCGCCGATGTCGCCTGCCGGACCCGGGATGGCCACGTGCTCCACGGACGCGACCGGGACGACCTGGTCGGGGCGGCGCCCGCCCACGGCGAGCTGGCGGAACGCCTCGCGCGCGGCCTCCGGCGAGCCCTCGTGCATGGGCGGGACCGACTTCAGCAGCTCGAGCAGTGGTGCGATGTGCGGGTCGACGGGCATGCGCTCTCCTTCGGCGACGGGTGCAGCCGAGGGTACGACGGCCGTGGTCGACGTACCCGGGCCGTCTCGCGGGCCGTCTCGCGGGGCGCTGCGGACTCAGGTCCCCCGAACCGGGCCTTTCGCCCCATCCCTGGCACCCCCGCGGCGGGGATGCTGAAGGTACTCACCACCAGGGAGGCGCATGAGGATGGGCAGGCTTCGAGAGCTGAGCGTCGACGAGTGTGTCGAGCTCCTCAGCGCAAATGTCGTCGGGCGGGCCGCGATCTGCACGCCCTCGGGACCGCATGTCGTGCCGGTGAACTACGCCGTCGACGGCGACTCGATCGTCTTCCGGACCACCCCTTACAGCGTGCTGGGGACCTACGGCTGGGCCGGCGACGTCGCCTTCGAGGTAGACCACATCGAGCCCGAGAAGCACACCGGCTGGAGCCTCGTAGCGGTCGGGCGCGGCGAGATGGTCGAGGACGTCGAGGAGATCGAGGAGATCCGCTGGGCGCACGAACCGAAGCCTTGGGCGGACGGTGCGCGCCCGCTGTTCGTGCGCGTCCGGTGGCGTGAGATCACCGGTCGCAGCATCGACTGACCCCCATTTGCCGGGGGTGGCCGGCGCTACGGTGGCCGACATGAGCACTTCGATCAGCCGCGGTGACGTGCTGGGCTTCCGGTTGCGGGCCCAGCAGCTCGACCGGGCCTCGGGGACGACCGCGGACACAGCCGTGCTCGACATCGGGGTCCAGGGCACCGGGCCCGACGGCGCCCTGTGGGCTCTGGCGATCCGGGGCGTCGACGTCTCGTCGGTGGCACCCGATGACCTGGTCATGCTGTGGACGATCCGCGGCGCGCCCCACGTCTACCGGCGGGCCGACCTGCCAGCGGTCGCCGCCGCCGTGGCTCCGTTCTCCGATGCCGATGCCGGCAAGCGGATCTTCGACGCGACGAAGCCGTTGAAGGCGGCGGGGATCGGCAACCTCGAGGCGCTCGACACCGTCGCAGCCGCGATGCGCGACATCGTTAAGGTGCCGATGGTCAAGGGCGAGGTCTCGAGCCTCGTGACGGAGCGGCTGGACGAGCCGTACCTTCGCTTCTGCCGTTCCTGCAACGCCACCCACCTCTACGAGATGCCCTTCCGGCTGGCCGCCGTGCGCGCGGGGCTCGAGCTCCAGCCCGGCACGTCGCCGCCGGTCCTCGAGCCGCTCTCTGAGTTCGAGCCGGCCCACGAGGTGCCTCCCCGCCTCGACGTGGTCCGCGCTTACCTCCACCTGCTCGGGCCGGCCACACCGAAGCACGTCGCGGACTACCTCGACGCGCCGCTCGAGGACGTGAAGGCGCGGTGGCCCGACGACGCGGTCGAGGTCTCCTTGGACGGCGAGACCCGGTGGCTGCTCGCCGAGGACGAGTCGTCGCTCGGCTCCGGGCGGGCGAGGACGACCCGGCTGCTCGGCCCCTACGACCTGTTTCTCCAGACCAAGGACCGCGGCCTGCTCATCGACGACGCCGCCCACGCCAAGGCGCTGTGGCCCGTGCTCGGCCGCCCCGGCGCCGTACTCGTCGACGGCGAGATCGCCGGCACCTGGCGGCCCCGCAAGTCCGGGTCCAAGCTCACCGTGCAGGTCGAGCTGTGGGCCCGGGCGTCCCGGAAGGCAGTCGAGGCGGAGGCCGAGCGCCTCGCGGCCTTCCGCGGCATCACGCTCACCAAGGTCGAGGTGGCCTGACGGGTCGGCAGTGGCCCCCATTTGTTGCGTGAAATTCTTTACTTACCTTATGCAACCTTTGTCTTATTTGTGACGTCTAAGGTGTGACGCGGCCCACCCAAGGGGGTGGGCTCTTTTAGAACACGGGGGCCCCCTCCATGGACCTGTCATGCCTTGGTTCGTCGCGCATCTCGCGCCGCAACGTCCTGGCGGGAGGTGTCGGCGGCCTCACAGCACTCGCCCTGGGCGCGCACCCGACCGCCGCGTCGGCGATCACCGGCCATCCCGACCTGGGGGACTCCTCGGCGGAGTGCGCGCACTCGTGGATGTCCACGATCTACGACGTCGTCTGGCCCGAGGGACTGACCCCGACCAACGCTGCACGGGTCTACGCCTACTGCGCGATCGCGATGTACGAGGCGGCCGCACCCGCCGTCGACCTACGGTCGATGGGAGGCCAGCTCACCGGCCTTGGTGCGATCCCGAAGCCACCTCCGGGTCGGATCGACCTCGCGTGCGCGGTCTCCGCGAGCGTCGCCACGGTCGCCGCCTCCCTGTTCTCGGGTGCGGCTGCCTCGTCGCGGGAGCGGCTGGCCAAGACCTTCGACAACGAGGTCGCCGCACGACGAGCGGCCGGCGTGCCCGGGGGTGTGGTCAGGACGTCGCTCGCGCACGGTCGACGGGTCGGGGAGGCGCTCAACGCGTGGATCGCCGGGGACGGCTACTCCTCGATCGTCGGCCGGCCGTACACACCGCCTACCGGCCCCGACAAGTGGGTCTCCACGCCACCCAACTACGGGACCGCGATCGAGCCCCACTGGTCCCGGATGCGCCCCATGGTGCTGCGTGACGCCGCCGAGGCCGTCCCCGCCGACCACGTTCCGTACTCCGAGGTCACACACTCGGACTTCTGGGAGCAGGCGAACCTCACCTACCAGACCGGTCTGGCTCTCACCGACGAGCAGCGCTCCATCGCCAGGTTCTGGACCGACAACCCGCTCCTCTCCGGCCTTCCCTCGGGGCACTGGATGCTCACGGTGCTGCAGTTCTCCCGCCAGCAGGGCCTGTCCCTCGCCGCGGCGCTCGAGGCCTACGCGCGGCTCGGCGTGACGCTGTACGACGCGTTCCTCAACTGCTGGACGTGGAAGTACCGGTTCAACCTCCTGCGTCCGGTCACCTACGTGCGCAGGCACATCGACCCGACCTGGAGCACCTTCGTCAACACCCCACAGTTCCCGGAGTACACCTCCGGCCACTCGGTGGCGTCCCGGGCGGCGAGCACCGTGCTCACGGAGCTGCTCGGCAGCGTCGCGTACGTCGACGACAGTCACGCCCCGAGGAACATGCCGGCCCGCCGGTTCAGCTCCTTCACCCACGCCGCCGACGAGGCAGCCCAGTCGAGGCTGTACGGCGGCATCCACTACTCGATGGGAATCGAGCTCGGAAAGCTCCAGGGAGATGCCGTCGGCGCCCTGGTCCTGGATCGGCTGCACACGCGCCGCTGATCCATCACCACCACTAGAGGGGACCCTTACCAAAATGGCATTTCGCAAGATCCTGTCGGCGGCCATGCTGACCGTCGTACCCGCCGCCTCCCTGGCGATGACCACCCCGGCCGACGCCTCCAGCCGCTGGATGTACAAGTCGTCCGACGAGCGCGCGTCCGCCGAGTGGACCGAGTACGGCGAGCTGAACGGCGTCGAGGGCAACGTCCACGTCGGCTTCCTCGAGGCGGAGACGTCGAGCACGGGCGGCTACGCCTGGGGCAAGGTCATCGACTACTACTGCGAGGAGGGCGAGGTGCCCGGCGGGGGTGGGCACGGCGAGTACTCCACCGAGGAGTGGGAGGAGGAGCCGACCTGTGACGTCATGTCCTACCGCTGGATGGAGGGCGGCGACATCTCGTTCACGATCGACCGCAAGCTGAACACGGCTCGGCTGACCGGCACGCTGTACGTCGACAACCACGGCTCGAGCGCCACGCCCCCGGTCGACATGACCTGGACCGGGTTCGGCGAGCTCTCGCAGTACACCTCGTACGAGAAGGGAACGGAGGGCGACTCCACGTACACGTACAAGTACGAGTCGACCTACCGCCAGGCCGAGGTGACCGGCTTCATCGGCGCCATGGGCTTCACCGACGACGCCGACGACGAGTCGTGGGGCTCGATCGAGAAGACGAAGACGTTCGAGCGCGGCACCAGCCGCTGACGCCTTCGGGACCGACGACGGCCCGTCATCCGGCATCTCCGGGTGGCGGGCCGTCCGCGTCGGTCAGGCCGGCAGGTCGACGAGCTCGCCGAGGCGAGCCCGATGTGCTCCGGGCGTCCCGAGGGCGATCTGGTCGGCCTTGGCGCGTTTCAGATAGAGGTGTGCCGGGTGCTCCCAGGTCATGCCGATCCCACCGTGAAGCTGCACGCACTCCTCCGCGGCCTTGACCGCGACGTCGGAGCAGTACGCCTGAGCCACCGACGCGGCGATCTGGGCGTCCGGGTCACCTTCGGCGGCCGTGGCAGCGGCGTAGCGCGCGACAGCCCGCGCCTGCTCGACGAGGGTGTACAGGTCCGCGAGCCGGTGCTTCAACGCCTGGAACCCGCCGACGACGCGGCCGAACTGGCGCCGCTCCTTGAGGTAGTCGATCGTCGTGTCGAGGCACCACTGCGCGACGCCTAGCTGCTCGGAGGCCATCAGCGCGGCCCCGAGGTCGAGGGTGCGCCGCACCGCGGCCTCACCGGAGCCCGCCGGCACCACGACCTGCGACGCGGCACCGTCGAAGGACGCGTCGGCGAGCTGACGCGACATGTCGAGCGACGTCACCGGAGCCACATCGGCTGCAGCGACCTCCACAGCCCGGATCTCGACGCCGCCGGGTGCGACGCCCGAGCCGGCTGCTTCTGCCGCAGCGCCGTCGGGAACCGCCACCGGAACCAGCAGGACATCCGCTTCGAGCGCACCGGCCACCGAGGTCACCCGGCCGGTCAGGGCGCCGTCGCCGTCGACCACCACGTGGGGGACGAAAGACCAGGAGCTGGCCGAGAACGGAACGGCGAGGGCCGCGGTACGCTCCCCTGCCGCCAACGCCGACAGCAGGTCGGCCGCAGCGGTTGCAGGGTCGCCGTGCCCGTCCACGTGGATGGAAGTGGCGGACGGCCAACCGCTCAGCACGGCGGTCGCGACGACAGCGCCGGTCAGGAAGGGCACGGGCGCCGCGGCACGCCCGAGCTCCTCCAGGACGACCGCGGCCTCCCGCGCCGAGGCACCCGCCCCGCCGAGCGACTCGGGCACGAGCAAGCCGGCGAGGCCGAGATCCACAGCCAGTGCCCGCCACAGGGGCGAGACGACGGAGCGGTCGCCGTCGTGTATCGCGATCACCGCGTCGGAAGGACAGCGCGAGCTCAGCAGGTCCCGCACCGTCGAGCGCAGCGAGTCCTCGACATCGGTGTAGAGGAGGTTGAGGTCCGAGCTCATCGCGGGATGTCCTTCCAGGGCAGGTCCTTGTCGACGCGTGGCTCGGTGGGCAGCCCCAGGACCCGCTCGGCGACGATGTTGCGGAGGATCTCGGAGGTGCCGCCCTCGATCGAGTTGCCCTTCGCGCGGAGGTAGCGGTAGCCCGCGTCGCGTCCGGTGAAGTCGACCGCCTCGGGCCGGGTCATCGTCCACTCGCTGTAACGCAGGCCCGCCTCGCCGAGGATCTCGAGCTCGAGACCGCTGATCTCCTGGGCAAGCCGGGCGAAGGTCAGCTTCATCGCGGAGCCCTCGGGGCCCGGCGCGCCGACCGCGAGCTTCTGCCGCAGGCGCATCCCGGTCAGCCGGAAGACCTCCGCCTCGACCCAGCCGGTCATCAGCCGGTCGTGGAGCTC
>DASSMS010000100.1:0-6279 GCA_035688575.1 Nocardioidaceae bacterium | reverse complement strand
GGGCTTGCACCCACAAACGCTTTCGAGGCGTTCTCCTTAGGCCGCTCGGACACGCCACCGCAGATGAGGGTACTAGAACGGGACGTTGCGCAGAAATCGAGGTCAGTCACGGACCCGGTGGGTGGCGAAGAACTCCTGGAGCATCAAGGTGCACTCGTCAGCTAGGACACCAGAGATCACCTCGGGGCGGTGGTTGAGCCTGCGGTCGCGTACGACGTCCCAGAGCGACCCGACCGCACCGGCTTTGTCGTCGTAGGCACCGAAGACCAGCCGGGCGACCCGAGAGAGCACCGTCGCGCCCGCGCACATCGTGCAGGGCTCGAGCGTGACCACGAGTGTGCAGCCTTCGAGCCGCCACTCACCACGGGCGGCGGCAGCCTCCCGGAGCGCGAGCACCTCGGCATGTGCGGTGGGGTCGCCGACGGCCTCACGCTCGTTGCGCCCGCGGCCGATCACCGAGCCGTCGGCGTCGAGCACCACTGCCCCGATGGGGACATCCCCGGTGTCGGGCGCGGAGCGCGCCTCGGCGAGGGCCTCCCTCATGGGATCGACCCACTCGTCGTACCCGACCATCAGGAGGCGGGAACTCCGACCACCTCGTCGAACTGGGCGCCGAAGCCGACCCGCGTGGCGATGTCGGCGAGCATCTCGTCGGGGTACAGGTCGTAGTCGTCGAGCAGGGCGCCCAAGTCCATCGCGCCCATGCCGAGGTCGGCGAGGATCGAGAGGTCACCGGCAGGGACCTGGTCGTCCTCGTCGTCGGGGATCGGGATGTCGAGGAACTCGACGGCGGAGCGCGCAATGGGCCAGTCGGTCGCTGCGGTGACGTCCGAGAGGAGCACCTGGGTGCGTGAGCCTGCGACCCTGACCAGCAACAGGAAGTCCTCGTCCACCGACACCATGCCGAGCGAGCCACCGTCACCCGGCCACCGGCGCAGCTCAGTGGCGAGGGAGTCGATGTCCTCGACCTTCTCCATCACGATCTGCTCGACCTGCCACTGCCCTTCTTCGCGGTATGCGACGACGGCGAAGTCAATGCCCTCGGCGAACGCTTCGGACTGATCTGACATGCAGCCTCCCTGGTCGACCCGCAGGTTTGATCGTCGCAGATCATCCCGCGTGGCACTACCCGGTGCACATGACCTAGGTTTTCCCGCATGCGGATCCACGTGGCAGACCACCCCCTCGTCGCTCACAAGCTGACCACCCTCCGGGATGAGCGGACCGACTCACCGACGTTCCGGCGGCTCGCCGACGAGCTGGTGACGCTGCTGGCCTACGAGGCCACGCGTGACGTGCGTGTCGAGGAGGTGACGGTGCGGACGCCGGTGGCCGAGGCCAAGGGCACCCGCCTGGCGCACCCGAAGCCGCTGGTCGTGCCGATCCTGCGCGCGGGTCTGGGCATGCTCGACGGCATGATGCGGCTGCTGCCCACCGCGGAGGTCGGCTTCCTCGGCATGGTGCGCAACGAGGAGACGCTGGAGGCGTCGACGTACGCCGAACGGCTTCCCGACGACCTCTCCGGGCGCCAGTGCTACGTGCTGGACCCGATGCTCGCGACCGGAGGCACGCTCGCGGCGGCGATCCGCTTCCTCGTCGACCGCGGCGCGGACCACATCACGGCGATCTGCCTGCTGAGCGCCCCCGAGGGCTGCGAGCGGGTGGAGAAGGACCTCGACGGCCTCGGGGTCCCCGTGACCGTCGTGACCGCAGGGATGGACGAGCGGCTCAACGAGAACGGCTACATCGTCCCCGGGCTCGGAGACGCCGGCGACCGGCTGTACGGCATCGCCGACTGACGCTCCGGCAGTACCACGAACCGCCCGCACGTGATCACGTGCGGGCGGTTCGCTGCTCTGGCTCAGTAGGCGAAGATCGGGACGACGCCGGTCGCGATGAGGATCATGATCAACACGACCAGGACCCCGAGGACCGCGTAGCTGATGCCCTTGGACTTGGTCTCCTCGGGCGGCTCAGGGGCGTCGTACTTGCTTGGCGCCATGGCGATGACCTCCAGTCATCCGCGGAAATAACGGTCGTACCCTCCCCGACCGCGCATTCTACCCGCGCCGCGCCAGATCATGTAACTCGCAGTTACACGATCCCGGTCTTCGAGGCACCGGTCTAGTCGACCGCTCGTTCAGAGCGCCTTCACGGCACTGAGGAGCTTTCCGAGGGAGTCCTTGGCGTCACCGAAGAGCAGGGTCGTCTTGGGGTCGAAGAGCAGCTCGTTCTCGATGCCGGCGAAGCCGGGGCGCATCGAGCGCTTCATGAAGACGACCTGCTGTGCTTCGTCGGCGTTGAGGATGGGCATCCCGTAGATCGGCGCGCCCGGCGTCGTCTTGGCGGCCGGGTTGACCACGTCGTTTGCACCCACGACGAGGACGACGTCGGTCTGCTTGAACTCGGCGTTGATGTCGTCCATCTCCTTGAGCTGCTCGTAGGGCACCTGCGCCTCCGCGAGCAGCACGTTCATGTGACCTGGCATCCGGCCCGCCACCGGGTGGATGGCGTAGTCGACGTGGATCCCGCGCTCCCCGAGCACGTCCACGAGCTCCCGGAGCGTGTGCTGCGCCTGCGCGACGGCCAGGCCGTACCCGGGGACGATGATCACGCGGTTCGCGTAGCCGAGCAGGATGGCGATGTCCTCGGGTCCTCCCGAGCGCACCGGCCGGTCCGACGCGACGCCGGCGCCCAGCGTGGAGCCGCCCTTCAACGCACCGAAGAGGATGTTGCTGACGCTGCGGCCCATCGCGGCGGCCATCAGGAGGGTCAGGAAGGTACCCGAGGCGCCGACGAGCGTGCCGCCGACCAGGAGCACGGTGTTCTCGAGGATGTAGCCGCTCGCCGCGACCGCGAGGCCGGTGCCGGCGTTCAGCAGGCTGATCACGATCGGCACGTCCGCGCCACCCACGGGCAGCACCAGGAGTACGCCGATCAGCAGACCGAGCAGGGACAGGACGACCCCGACCGTGACCATCGGCTCGACGACCGTCAGGACGGACAGGACGACGGCGGCGATGACCCCCAGGGCGAACACGATCGGCAGGCCGGGGAAGACCACCGGCCGCGAGGTCATCAGCTCCTGGAGCTTGGCGAAGGTGATCACCGAGCCCGAGAAGGTGATCGACCCGATGACGATCGTGAACGCCGTCGCGACGAGGGCGAAGCCGGCCGGGTCCTCACCCGCCCCGGTCATGTTGCCGAGCTCGAGCAGCGCGACGAGCGCCGCGGCGCCACCGCCCACGCCGTTGAAGAGAGCCACCAGCTGAGGCATCTGCGTCATCTGGACGCGCCGCGCCCCGACGGCTCCGGCGGCAGAGCCGATCGCGATCGCGACGACGATCGCGATGATGTTGTCGAGGTCGGCGTAGAAGAACACCGCCACGACCGCGGCGACCGCCCCGATGGCCCCGAGCAGGTTTCCCATGCGGGCGTGCTTCGGGGACGAGAGGCCCTTGAGGGCGAGGATGAACAGGACCGCGGCCGCGAGGTAGACCAGCTGTGCCCAGACGGGAGTCTCGCTCACAGGCCCGCTCCGTTCTGCTCCGCCTTCACAGGCTTGGGCTTCTTGCGCGTGAACATCTGGAGCATCCGGTCGGTCACCACGAACCCGCCGACCATGTTGACCGTGGCGAGCACCACGGCGACCAGGCCGATGACGAGCTGGACGGTGTCCTCGGCGTACCCGGTGACCAGGATGGCGCCGAGAAGGATGATCCCGTGGATCGCGTTCGCTCCCGACATCAGCGGCGTGTGGAGGGTGGAGGAGACCTTGGAGATCACCTCGATGCCCACGAAGACGCTGAGGACGAAGATCGTCAGCCAGACGACGGCTTCACTCACGGGTTCACTCCTTCCAGGAGGTCGCGGGTGGGCTCGTGCCACACCTGCCCGTCACGGGTCACGCAGGATCCGGCCACGATCTCGTCCTCGAAGTCAGGGGCGAAGGCACCGTCGCGGGTCATCAGGGTGACCAGGTTGACGATGTTCTGCGCGTAGAGCTTCGACGACGGGCCTGGCATCTGCGAGGGGACGTTGGCGCCGCCCCAGACCTGCGCGTTGCCGATGCGCACGACCTTGCCGGCGACCGAGCCCTCGACGTTGCCTCCGCTCTCCGCGGCCAGGTCGACCACGACGGATCCGGGCCGCATCTGCTCCACCATCTCCGTTGTGACCAGGATCGGCGCCTGGCGCCCCGGTACCGCGGCGGTCGTGATCAGGGCGTCCGCGTTGGCGATGTACGGCGTCAGCAGCTCGCGCTGACGGGCAGCACGGTCCTCGGTCATCTCACGGGCATAGCCTCCCGCGCCCTCGAGCGTCTCGAGCTCGAGGTCGATCGACTGGGCCCCCATGGAGCGGATCTCCTCGGCCGCGGCCGCGCGGACGTCGTACGCCTTCACCACCGCACCGAGCCGCTTGCACGTCGCGATCGCCTGGAGCCCCGCGACACCAGCGCCGAGGACGACGACCTCGGCGGGAGGCACCGTGCCTGCGGCAGTCATGTTCAGCGGGAAGAACCGGCGGAGCAGGCCCGCTGCGACGACTGCGCAGCGGTAGCCCGCCACGAGCGCCTGCGACGACAAGGCGTCCATGGACTGTGCCCGAGAGATCCGGGGGACCAGCTCCATGGCGAACGAGGTCACGCCGCAGTCGCGCAGGTCCGCCACCAGGTCCAGGGACTGGGCGGGGGGAAGGAACGACAGCGTCGCGGTCCCCGCGGGCAAGCGACGGATCACCAAGGGATCGAGCGGCTGGACCGAGACCACGAGGTCGGCGCCGTCCAACGCCTCATGAGAGATTACGGCGCCAGCGCGCACGTAGTCCTCGTCCGAGGCCAGGGCCTCGACTCCTGCGCCCGGCTCCACCGCGACTTCGTAGCCCAGAGCGGTCAGCTTCCCGACCAGCTCGGGCACCATCGCCACTCGGCTCTCGCCCTCGCGCACTTCCTTGGCTACAGCGATCCTCACCCTTGTGAAACTAGAGCACCTGTCCAGTGGTGGCTCTGGAATGTGAGCAACATCAAGGCGCGTGTTGCGAGAAAGGGCAGAAGGTCCTGCGGGCGAGGCCCCCGAAGAGCGGTCAGCCGTGGCGCCAGTGGGTGAGGTCGAGGGTGAGGTCGGTCTTGTAGATCTCCATGACGATCACCCGTGTGCCGCACGGCCTGTCGGCAGGTCTGCCGCGTTGCCGCGAGTAGGGTCTGCCGCGGCTGCACCCGGGGTGCCAAGACTTGTCGGAGGCAGGCTGGTCGGATTCAGGCTGGTGGGACACCTGGTCGTGGACGGAGCTCTCCCGGGGAACCTGGGGCCCCGGATCGTCGCGGGCGTCTTTGCCGAGGGCGTGGGTGCCCCCGGGGTCGACCTGGTAGCGGTAGCCGTACGGGCTGCGCCACTCGTAGATCCCGGGCCCGGTCTGACGCAGCCGCCAACGGCCGTGGGTCTTGAGCCGGTGCGGGAACCGGGCCAGCCAGGCGAGGTTGCCCAGGTGGGTCTGCCCGGGCTGTCCACCCCGCTCGGGGGACAGGTAGGGGACCACGTGGTCCTTGTCCTTGCGCCGGGAGGTATTGGTCCCCCAAGGGGAGACGCAGGCGGGGTTGCGCAGGTGCAGCGCCTCGGCCATCCGCGCCGGCACCTCGTAGGCGTCGACCGCGCCCTGGTCGGCGAGGTCGAGAACCGGGACCACCCGGACGTTGGTGTGGCGCAGGAACTCTGCCACCTGCTGGACGGTGACCGGCCCGACCCCCTCGATGAACCCTGAGCCACCCGCGATCGGCTCAGCACCGGCCGCCCCTGTGCCGCGTCGCATGGCCGCCTCGGAGAGATGGACGTAGAGAGTCGCGTTCGGCAGCAGCTGCCGCGGGTCCAATCGTCCCGGCTTCAGGAAGGGGGTCGGGTCGCCGACGACGTCGCCGGTGCCGTCGCAGGCCGGACACGGACACGGCTCGGGTGGCGGGTCGTCGGCGTCGTTCTGCGAGGGATGCATGTCGAGCTCACCGACCACCTCCGGATCCCCGACCGTGCCGTCCGCCGCTTCACCGTCCACGGTCGTCTCGCCGGCGCCGCTCTCGTCTCCCTCGGCCTCGTCGGTGGGGTCGGGACCAGCCGGGGCCACCGACTGCAGCAGGCGCAGCGCGCGCTCGGGGGTGGCCAGGATCCCGATCGCCTTGGACCGCCGCACATCGACCGGGTCGGTATCGCCGTGCACAGCGAGGACCTGCGCGATCCGGTCCACCATCGCCACGAAGAAGATCACGTCGCCGGCGTTCGCACGCGCCACCAG
>DASSMS010000145.1:0-12428 GCA_035688575.1 Nocardioidaceae bacterium | reverse complement strand
GTTGCGGGGTGCGTGCCTGACCGCGCCGGCCGGGAGCGTGAACACGTGGCCGGACGTGGCCGCCCCTGACCTCGCCTGCCCCACGGCGCCTGGTTCAGGTCGAGGTCAGCCGGCCGTGCTGGTCGCGGAGGACCAGCCCGTCGGCCAGCGCCAGGGTGAGCGCACGGTCGAACCTGCCCGCGTCCCAGAACCGGGCTCCCACGAGATGCTCGAGCGCATCAGGTGTCTGGGGACCCTCGGCACGGAGCGCCCGGACCATCTGCCCCATCTCGTGGCTGACCTGACGGTCCCGCGGGCCCTCGACGGAGGGCTTGGGTGGTGGCATCGGCATGAGCTCGACTCCTCCTCGTCTGTCTCGTGGCAGCGGGTGATCCGTCAGACGCGCACCGGCTCGCGCTCGTCGGCCTCGGGGCCCGAGCTCTCGTCCTCGGCGGTCAGAGGCTGGGCGATGCTCTCCAGCGAACGGCCCTCGGCCCTGACCCCCAGGAAGATCTCGACGATGCCGCCGATGATCATGAGCGCGGCGCCGATGAAGTAGCCGACCGCGATCTGGGTGATGTCCTTGGACGCGGACGCGCTCTCGATCAGGGCGCCGAACAGCAGCGGCCCGCTGATGCCGCCCGCCGCGGTCCCGATCGCATAGAAGAAGGCGATGCACAGCGCCCGGGTCTCCATCGGGAAGACCTCGCTCGCGGTGAGGTAGGCCGCGCTGGCACCCGCCGAGGCGAAGAAGAAGATGATCGCGCCCATCATCGTCAGCGTCACCGCGGATAGACCCCCGAGCATGAAGCCGGTCAACGCGAGCAGCGACCCGGAGAGGATGTAGGTGCCGGCGATCATCCGCACCCGGCCGACGGTGTCGAACAGCGGGCTGAGCAACAGGGCGCCGAGGAAGTTGCTGGCCGCGAAGACGGCGAGGTACCACCCGGTCTGCTTCACGCCGAGGAACGTGCCCAACGTGTCGCCGTAGGTGAAGAAGAAGGCGTTGTAGAGGAAGGCCTGGCCGATGAACAGCGCGAGGCAGAGGATCGTGCGCTTGGGGTAGAGGGTGAACACGGTCCTGGCGATCGTGCCCATGCTGATCGAGCGACGCTGGCGGATCGTGATGGTGTCGCGGGGGGCCCGCAGCTCCTGGCCGGTCTCCTCGCGCACGGTCGCCTCGATGCCGGAGACGATGCGCTCGCTCTCGTCCTCCCGGCCGTGGATGAACAGCCAGCGCGGGCTCTCGGGGACGTTGCGGCGGACGATGAGGATGCCCACGGCGAGGATCGCGCCGAGGGCGAAGGCGGCACGCCAGCCCCACTCGGGGTTGACCATCGTGGGGTCGAGGAGCGGGATGGTGAGCAGGGAACCACCGGCGGCGCCGACCCAGAAGGAACCGTTGATGGCCACGTCGACCCGGCCGCGGTACTTCGCGGGGATCAGCTCGTCGATCGCCGAGTTGATCGCGGCGTACTCACCGCCGATGCCGGCCCCGGTGAGGAAGCGGCAGGCGAAGTACCACATCGGGTTCATCGAGAACGCGGTCAGCACGGTCGCCACGGTGTAGACGGCCAGCGTGATCAGGAACAGCTTCTTGCGGCCGAGCCGGTCGGTCAGCTGCCCGAAGAAGAGCGCGCCGAGGCAGGCGCCCGCGACATAGATCGCTCCGGCGAGACCGACGTCGAAGCTGCTCAGACCGAGGCCGGTCTTCTCATCCTGGAGAGCCGCCGACATCGAGCCGACGATCGTCACCTCCAGGCCGTCGAGGATCCAGACCGTGCCGAGGCCGATCACGACCAGCCAGTGCCACCTCGCCCAGGGCAGCCGGTCCAGCCTCGCGGGGATGTCCGTGGTGATCCGTCCGGTCTCCACTCCTGCTGACATGTGTCCTCCTTGTCACAGGGCGGCCGATGTCGGGTACGTCACAACCGCCGCGGACGAGATACCCCAATTGTGAGGTCCCATGCCTGCCGGCTGTCCGGCATCCGAATGCCGCATTCCGATGCACTACGGTCCAGCCATGGACGACGAGATCTTCTACGCGGGGGTGGCCGGCCAGGCAGCCCTGGTCAGGGACGGTGAGCTCTCCGCGCGTGAGCTGACCGCCGGGTGCCTCAGCCGGATCGACGCGCTCGACCATCGTCTCAACGCGTTCACCAACGTGATGCGCGACAAGGCGCTCGCCGAGGCGGAGGAGCGAGACGCAGCTCGGTCGCGAGGCGAGGCCCTCGGGCCGCTCCACGGCGTCCCGGTCGCGATCAAGGAGGAGCTCGACGTCACCGGAGAGGTGACCACCTTCGGCGGGCGTGCGAACCGGAGACCGGCGGCCAAGGACTCGGAGGTCGTGCGCCGACTCCGTGCGGCGGGTGCGGTCGTGGTCGGCAAGACTGCGATGCCTGAGTTCGGGCAGTGGCCCTTCACGGAGTCCGCCGCCTACGGCCACACCAGGAACCCCTGGGACACCGGCAGGTCGACGGGCGGCTCGAGCGGGGGCACCGCTGCCGCCGTCGCGTCGGGCATGGTGGCCTTCGGCATGGGCGGCGACGGCGGAGGGTCCATCCGGATCCCTTCGGCGTGCTGCGGCCTGTACGGGCTCAAGCCGCAGCGTGGTCGTGTGACCGCGTCACCCATGCCGCACCTGTGGTGGGCGTTGGGCACGACCGGACCGCTCACCCGCTCGGTCGTGGACAGCGCGCTCGTGTACGACGTGATCCGGGGAGCGGTGGCCGGCGACAGGTTCACGGCAGGGGAGCCCGAGTCGTCGTTCGTCGAGGCGGTCCGCGCGTCGATCCGGCCCCTGCGGATCGCCTGGTCGACCAAGCCCGCCACCCTCGGGGTCCGGCCCCACCCGGAGAACGTGCGTGCCGTCGCCGACACCGCTGCCTTGCTCGAGTCACTCGGCCACCACGTGGAGGAGGTGGACCCCGGGTACCCCGACACGACCGCGGCGTTCGTCCCGCAGTTCTTCGGCGGCGTCCGTGCCGAGGCCGACCAGATGGAACAGCCTGAGCTGCTCGAGCGACGCACCCGCGAGACGGTGCGACTCGGCGCATGGGTCCGGCCCCGTGCGGTCGAGTGGGCCATGCGCCAGGGAGAGAAGATCGCTGCGAAGGCGAACCGCGTCTTCGACAGCCACGACCTGCTGCTGACGCCGGTCATCGCGCCCCGGCCTCCCCAGGTCGGCGTGCTCGACGGCGTGGGGACGCTCGGCGCGGCATTGAGGTCGATGCCGATGATCGCCTACACCGCGTTGTGGAACGTGACGGGCAACCCCGCGGCCTCCGTGCCGGCGGGATTCGGGAGCGACGGCCTGCCCCTCGCCGTACAGCTGGTGGGGCGCACGGACGACGAGGCGACGATCCTGAGCGTCTCGGCCCAGCTCGAGCAGGCGCGCCCCTGGGCCGACGAGCGTCCGGTGCTCGCATGAGCGGGCTGCTGCTGGCGACGCCGAGGGCGTGGGTGCGGCGAGTGGTGGGGCTGGTGCCCGGAGTCGAGGCGGCGAGCCCGCTGGCGGGGCGGACGGTCATGGTGACCGGTGCCTCGTCGGGCATCGGCGAGGCGACGGCGAGGGCGGTCGCCGCTCGTGGGGCGAGGGTGCTGCTCGTGGCGCGGCGTGCTGACGAGCTCGACCGGGTGGTGGGGGAGATCGAGGCAGCCGGTGGTACGGCGTCCGCCTACCCCTGTGACCTGACCGACGGGCCGGCGGTGGAGCGGATGATCGCGAGCGTCCTGGGCGAGCACGACGGCGTGGACATGCTCGTGAACAACGCGGGCCGGTCCATCCGCCGGTCCCTCGCGCTGTCCTACGACCGGCTCCACGACGTCGAGCGGACGGTCGCGATCAACTACGTCGCACCGGTGCGGCTGATCCTCGCGCTGCTGCCCCAGATGGTCGAGCGCGGTGACGGGCACGTGGTCAACATCCTGACCTGGGGCGTGCAGGTGAAGGCGCCGAAGTTCGCGGCGTACATCGCCTCGAAGACCGCGCTCGACACCTTCAGCCGGATCGCCGGCCGGGAGACCTACAGCGACGGCGTGACGTTCACGAACGTCCGGCTGTCGCTGGTGCGCACGGACATGATCGGGCCCACCGACGTCTACCGGCGCACGCCCGCCATGACCCCCGAGCAGGCTGCCGCGAAGGTGGTGCGTGCCCTGGAGGACCGCCCGTTGACCGTGAACACGCTGGTCGGCGACGTCGCCGAGGTGCTCAACCTGCTCGTGCCGAGGCTCTCCGACGCGGTGAGCCACGCGGCGGCGAAGCGGTTCCCGGACTCACCGGCCGCGGCTCGCCACGTGGGCGAGGACCGCGCCACCGGCTGAGCGAGGAGCAGCCTCAGCTGGCCTTCTTGGCGGTCTTCTTCGCGGCCGTCTTCTTGGCCGCGCTCTTCTTCGCCGGGGCCTTCTTCGTGTCCTTGCCCGAGGCGGCCTTCTTGGAGCCGTCCTTGGACGACGCCTTCTTCTTCGCGGCGGGCTTCTCCTCGGTGCCTTCCTCGCCTTCGCCCTCGGCCTCTGCGGTCTCGCCGCGCGACGACTTCGCCGCGTCGACGCTGCGCTGGAGGGCAGCGAGCAGGTCCACGACCTCGCCGGTCTTCGGCTCCTCCTGCGGGGCGTGCTTGACCTCGCCGCCCTCGAGCTTGGCCTTCACCAGCGCCTCGACCGCCGTGGCGTAGTCGTCCTCGTACTCGCTCGGGTCATAGTCGCCGGCGAGCGTCTCGACGAGCATCTGCGCCATCTTCAGCTCCTGCGGCTTGGCGGCGTCCTCGGTGGCCGACAGGGTCGAGAAGTCGGGCTTGCGCACCTCGTCGGGCCACATCATCGTCTGGAGCACGAGCACGTCGTCGCGCACGCGAAGCACCGCCGTGGTCATCCGGTTGCGCAGCGAGACCGTGCAAACGGCCATCCGGTCGGCTTCGCGGATCGCCTCGCGCAGCAGCGCGTAGGGCTTGGCCGCTGCCTTGTCGGGCTCGAGGTAGTAGGACTTCTCGAGGAACATCGGGTCGATCTGCTCACTCGGGACGAACTTCTCGACCGAGATCTCCCGGCTGCTGCTCGACGGCAGCTCGGCGAGGTCGGAGTCGTCGAGCACCACCATCTGGCCGTCGTCGGCCTCGTAGCCCTTGGCGATGTCGGCGTACTCGACCTCCTCGCCGTCGATGCTGCACACACGCTTGTACTTGATCCGGCCGCCGTCCTTGGCATGCACCTGTCGGAACGAGATGTCATGGTTCTCGGTGGCCGCGTAGAGCTTCACCGGCACACTGACCAGGCCGAACGACACTGCGCCCTTCCAGATGGCACGCACGGCGGGCTCCTCTCCTCAGCAATTACGACACGGTGCTTCTCCCGAGCTCCCGTAGGTCAGGATGGACCCATGCGACCGATGCTGGCTAGTCGAGGCACCTCGGTACCCACTGACCCAGGTTGGATTCACGAGGTCAAGTGGGACGGGATGCGCGTCCTGGCCGAGGTCGAGGACGGCTCGCTGCGACTGTGGTCGCGCAACGAGAACGACGTGACGGTGAGCTTTCCCGAGCTCCACGACGTCGGTGTGCTCGCCGCCCACGACGTGCTGCTCGACGGCGAGGTCGTGGCGATGGCCGGTGGCATCCCCACCTTCGCCGCCCTCGCCGACCGGATGCACGTCTCGAGCGCAGCGCGGGCCAGGGTCCTGGCGCGGCAGAACCCGGTGACGCTGATCGTGTTCGACCTGCTGCGGCTCGACGGGCGCGACCTGACCGGTGAGCCGTTGACGGTACGCCGGGCGGAGCTCGAGCAGTTGGGCATCGGCAGCCACCACTGGCAGGTGCCTCCGACGTACGACGACGGGCGGATGCTGCTCACCGCGACCGAGCAGCAGGGGCTGGAGGGGGTCGTGAGCAAGAAGCGCTCGTCGACGTACCACTTCGGCCGTCGCACCAAGGACTGGCTGAAGTTCCCCAACCGCCTCACGGACTCCTACGTCGTGGGCGGCTGGCGTCGTGAGACCGGCAGCGATACCCGGCTCGGGGCAGTGCTCGTCGGACAGCCCACGCCGCGGGGGCTGAGCTACCGCGGCCGGGTGGGGAGCGGGATCGCCGGGAAGACGGGTCGGCAGCTGCTGGAGATGCTCGAGCCGCTGAACGCCGAGTCCTCGCCGTTCTGCGACGAGGTTCCCAAGGTAGATGCCGCGGGTACGACCTGGGTGCGGCCCGAGGTGGTCGTCGAGGTGGCCGCTCTCGGGATGACCCCCGGCGGACGGCTCCGGCAGCCGAGCTACCAGGGCGTGCGCTTCGACCTGGCACCGTCAGAACTGGGGGAGTGAGTGTGGCGAAGACCGAGGAGCAGGTGACCGTCGAGGTCGACGGGCGCCGGTTGAAGCTGAGCAACCTCGACAAGGTGCTCTACCCTGCGACCGGGACGACCAAGGGTGAGGTGCTGCACTACTACGCCCAGATCGCGCAGGTGCTGCTTCCGCATCTGGCGGACCGCGCGGTGACGCGGATCCGCTGGCCCAACGGCACGGGGGAGCAGAGCTTCTTCGAGAAGAACCTGCCCTCGGGCGCGCCCGACTGGCTGCGCTACGTCACGCTCTCCTCGACGGGCTCACGTGGCGGCGGTGACGCGATCGACTACCCGGTCATCGAGGACCTCGCGGGTCTGACCTACCTCGCCAACCTCGCCTCGCTGGAGCTGCACGTGCACCAGTGGAGGCTCGGCCGCAACAACCAGCCGAAGAACCCCGACCGGCTGGTCATCGACCTCGACCCCGGTGCCCCCGCCGGGCTTCACGAGTGCGCGCAGGTCGCGCTGCTCGTCCGTGACCGGCTGGCCGAGCTGGACCTCCCGACGGCGCCGGTGACCAGCGGCAGCAAGGGCCTCCACCTGTACGCCGCGCTGCCTGGTCGCCTCAACGCCGACGAGGTCCGCGACCTGGCCAAGAAGGTGGCGCAGGAGCTGACCAGGTCCCACCCGGATCTCGTCCTGTGGCAGATGACCAAGGCGATGCGCGGCGGCAAGGTCTTCCTCGACTGGAGCCAGAACACCAGGACGAAGACCACGATCAGCCCGTACTCCCTGCGCGGCACCGAGGCGCCGTACGCCGCCGCGCCCCGCACCTGGGAGGAGATAGAGGAGGGCGCCGCCGAGGGCGCCACGCTCGAGCAGCTGCAGATGGACGAGGTGCTCGCCCGTGTCGAGAAGCTGGGCGACGTCTTCGGGGAGCTGCTCCACCAGACCTGACGGTTCCGTGGCATCGTCCGCCGCCTCGCGCCTCGCGCCTCGCGAACCGGTCCCGGACATGACAGACCCGCCGCTCCCGAGAAACGGCGGGACATGTCAGCAATGGCAAAGCCCTTCTACCCTTCCAGGCCGCCACTCATTCCTCGCAGGAGGGTGGTGGCCACCTCATCTTTCGCATCGTCCACTGAGACACCATCTGCCCCAGTTGTCCACAGATCTGTGGAACTGGGTCTGGTCGAACGCGTCTGTCCTGGGCCAGACTCCCCTCGACATCTCTAGGGCAGTGGCGGACGGACCATGAGCGTGACCCTTGCCGACACCTACGGCGACCTCGTCGATCACCTCGACAACCAACTGCGCGACGTGGTGCGCCGCGACGGGATCGACCCCCAGCGGGAGGTGACCCTGGTCCGCGGCATCGCCACGCGGCTGGTTGCCGAGCACGACCAGCGCAGCCTCACCGGCACCGTCGCGCCGGTCGGGGACCACGAGGCCGTGGTCGAGGAGCTCGTGGCGCGAGTCGCCGGCTTCGGACCCCTACAGCGTTACCTCGATGACCCCGAGGTCGAGGAGATCTGGGTCAACGACCCGAGCCGCGTGTTCGTCGCCCGGGCAGGGCGGCACGAGCTGACCAGCACCATCCTGTCCCGCACACAGGTCGACGAGCTCGTCGAGCGGATGCTCAAGTCGAGTGGCCGCCGGGTCGACCTGTCGCAGCCGTTCGTCGACGCGATGCTTCCCGACGGCCACCGGCTGCACGTGGTGCTCGAGGGGATCTCGCGGGGCTTCAGCGCGGTGAACATCCGCAAGTTCGTGGTCCGAGCATCTCGCCTGCAGGACCTGGTGTCGCTCGGCAGCCTGACCGAACAGGCCGCCCGGTTCCTCGACGCCTCGGTGCGGGCAGGCCTGAACATCGTCGTCGCCGGCGGCACGCAGACCGGCAAGACCACGTTCCTCAACTGCCTTGCCGCCAGCATCCCGGGGGAGGACCGGGTCGTCTCGGCCGAGGAGGTCTTCGAGCTGCGTTTCAGCCATCCCGACTGGGTGGCGCTGCAGACCCGTCAGCTCGGCCTCGAGGGCACGGGGGAGGTTCGCTTGCGAGACCTCGTCAAGGAGAGCCTGCGGATGCGCCCTTCACGGATCATCGTGGGTGAGGTCAGGGCTGAGGAGTGCCTCGATCTCCTGCTCGCCCTCAACGCCGGCTTGCCCGGCATGGCCTCACTCCACGCCAACAGCGCTCGCGAGGCTCTGGTGAAGATGTGCACGCTGCCGTTGCTGGCGGGCGAGAACATCGGCGCCCGTTTCGTCGTACCGACGGTGGCGTCCTCGGTGGACCTCGTGATCCACCTCGGCATGGACCGTCACGGCGTACGCCGAGTCAACGAGGTCGTCGCGGTGCCCGGACGCGCCGAGAACGACGTCATCGAGACCGAGGCGGTGTTCACCCGGAAGGGCGATCGACTGGTGCGGGCGACCGGCATGCCGCCGCGCGCGGAACGCTTCGAACGCATAGGCGTCGACGTCCACGCTGTCCTGAACGGAGCCGTGTGACGTGGGGGCCGTTCTCGGGCTCTGCGCGGGCGTCGGCCTGCTGCTCGTCTACTGGTCCCTCGTCGCTCCGCGTGCCCCGCGCCCTGAGCCCGGGCCGTCGAGGCTCGAGACGCTGATGCGGAGGGCAGGTCTGGAGAGAACCTCCCCGGGAGGCATCGTCGCCCTCTGCCTCGGCGCCTCCGCTCTCGCAGGTCTGCTCGTCCAGGTGATCTCAGGGACCTGGCCGGTGAGCGCGGCCTTCGCGCTCCTCGCCGCGTACCTCCCGATCGCGATGCTCAAGGGACGTGCGCGTCGGCGCCGGCGTGAGCTCGCGGAGGTCTGGCCCGAGGCAGTCGACAACCTCGCCTCCGCTGTCCGGGCCGGCATGTCCTTGCCCGAGGGCCTGGCCCAGCTCGGGATGAGAGGGCCGGAACCGCTGCGGCCCGCGTTCGCGACGTTCGCCGTGGACTACCAGGTGACCGGCCGGTTCGGTGAGTCCCTCGACCGGCTGAAGGAGCGGCTGGCAGACCCAGTGGGCGACCGGGTCGTCGAGGGGCTGCGGGTCGCCCGTGAGGTGGGAGGAGGCGAGCTCGGGCGGCTGCTTCGCGGCCTGTCCGGGTACCTCCGTGAGGATGCGCGGACCCGGTCAGAGCTCGAGTCGCGCCAGGCATGGGCGGTCAACGGGGCCCGCCTCGCGGTGGCTGCCCCGTGGCTGGTGCTCCTCATGCTGTCCTTCCAGCGCGAGGTCATCTCCCGCTACGCCTCCGGGGCGGGCATCGTGGTCCTCGTCGTGGGTGGTGCCTGCTGTCTCCTGGCTTATCGAGTGATGCTCAGGATCGGCCGGCTGCCGGAGGAGAGGCGGATCCTCTCGTGAGCCTCGCGGTGTGGGGCGCCTTTCTCGGCGGGGTCGCGGGGGTCGGACTGGTCGTCTCCGTCCAGCGGGCCCTGGCCCTGCGCAGACCCAGGCTCGAGCTCCGGGTGCTGCCCTACGTCCGTGACCTCCCGGTCGCAGCCCACGGACCTCGGCCCATCGGCGTGCGCAAGACCTCGGCGTTCGTCGCTGTGTTCGGGCCGACGCTGCAGTCCGGAGCCCGTGCACTCGATCGGGTGCTCGGCGGTGCGCCGTCCGTGCGGCGGCGTCTCGAGCGAGCCAACCTCCCCATGACCGTCCACGACTTCCGGGTCGAGCAGGTCGTCTGGGGGCTCGTGTCGTTCTCCGTGACGGCCGCCGCGTCGGTCCTCCTGGCCCTCGATGACCCGGGCCGTGCCGTGCCGCTGCTGGTGCTGTGCGCCATCGCCTTCGTGCTCGGAGCCTTGTGGCGCGAGAACCGGCTCACCTCTCAGGTCAAGGCCAGGGAGCGGCTCATGCTGGCGGAGTTCCCGACGGTCGCCGAGCTCCTCGCACTCGCGGTCGCAGCAGGAGAGGGGCCGGTCTCGGCCCTGGACCGGGTCGTGACCCGCAGCCGTGGGGAGCTCTCCGTCGAGCTCGCGGGCGTCCTGGCCGCGATCCGCACGGGCACGCCAGTCTCGCGGGCGCTCGACGACCTCGCTGCTCGCAGCGGTCTCCCGGTCGTCGCTCGATTTGCCGAGGCAGTGGCCGTAGCCCTGGAGCGGGGAACGCCGTTGAGCGATGTGATGCACGCGCAGGCGGCCGACGTCCGTGAGGCGGGTCGGCGGGCGCTGATCGAGGCGGGGGCGCGCAAGGAGGTCTTGATGATGGTCCCCGTGGTGTTCCTGGTCCTACCGGTGACCGTCCTGTTCGCGTTCTGGCCGGGGGTCGTCGGTCTGCGGCTCGTGACGCCGTGAGGCCGCTTGTTCGAAGGGATGACACGATGGTCGAGCTGTTCTTGCGGTGGTGTGCGGCGCTGTCCGTGCACGCCGCGGCGCACCGCGACGAACGCGGTGACGTGCCCGGATGGGTCCTCATAACGGTGATGACGGCGGGGCTGGTGACCGTGCTCTGGGCTGTCGCGGGTGACGTGCTGAGCCAGATGCTCACCGACGCGCTCCGCTCCGTGTCGAGCTGACCGTGCCGCGACCTCGGTCCCGCGCCGAGCGGGGCTCGGCCGTGGTCGACTTCGTCCTGGTGCTCGTCGTCCTCGTGCCGCTCTTCCTGGGCATCCTGCAGGTGGCGCTGGTCCTCCATGTCCGCAACACGCTCACTTCGGCGGCGGCGGAGGGTGCTCGTTACGCCGCGACGGTCGACCGACCGCTCGAGTCCGGGGTGGAGCGGACCAGGGCCCAGGTCGCCGGTGCGATCTCCGCCAGGTTCGCCCGGGACGTCACCGCCACCCAGACCGTGGTCGCCGGGGTGCCGGTGGTGCGGGTCGACGTCGTCGCCGAGGTTCCTCCGCTGGGTCTGTGGGGGCCAGGGGTCGGCCTCGCGGTCTCCGGTCACGCGATCGAGGAGGTCGCGCCTTGAGACCTCGTGACCAGGAGGGCAGTGCACTGGTCGAGTTCACCTGGTTGGCGATCCTGCTGATGGTGCCGCTGCTCTACATCGTCCTGACCGTCTTCGAGGTGCAGCGGTCCGCGTTCGGGGTGAGCACCGCCGCGCGTGCCGCAGGTCGTGCGTTCACACAGGCACCGAGCGAGGCGGCTGCGCTGGATCACGCCACGGCGGCCGCCACGCTCGCGATGCGTGACCAGGACATGGAGGTGGGCCGGCGCGCGATGCGTGTGGTCTGCACCCCGGACCCGTCCAACTGCCTGGCTCCGGGGTCGGTGGTGACTGTGTCGGTGGCCTACCCCGTACCGCTGCCGTTGTTGCCGAGCGCTCTGGGCGGTCAGCGGCCGAGCGTCAGGGTCGAGGCGGAGCACAGTGTTCCTTACGGGACCTTCCGGGAGGATCGCCCGTGACCTGGAGCCACCCGAGGCGACGCCGCAGTGAGAGCGGGCAGACGGCCGTGCTGATGATCGGGTTCGTGTTGGTGATCGCGATGACGGTCGTGGTCGTGGTCGACGCGACGGCGGCGTACCTTCGACGACAGGCATTGAGCTCCCTCGCCGACGGCGCGGCCCTGGCCGCCGCGGACGGCATCGCGGGCGAGCAGGTCTACACGGCAGGCCTGGGGGAGCAGGCGGTCGTGGACCCGGAGGTCGCTCGCGCGCTCGTCGACTCCCACCTCGCGTCCGTCGGTGCGGGTCGGAGGTACCCAGGGCTGGTGCACGCCGTCAAGATCGACGGTGAGCGCGTCGTCGTACGCCTGGCCACGTCTCTGGACCTTCCGCTGCCACTGCCGGGGGTGGCCACCGAGACCCGAGTGACCGCCATTGCCGCGGCAGTCGTCGCCGTCAGCGACTGAAGTTTCGTGGGTCTGGCCTCTAGTGCGAATGGGCTACATGCAGGGGGATGTTTGACTCAGGACAAACCGGGACAGGATGGCACTAGTCCGACAGGACAACCCTTGACGAGGGTTGCCTGACGCGCTTTAGTGCAAAGACGTGGTCAAGCAAAAGTGCCACGAACAGATCAATCCAGAGTAGGTAGTAAGCATGACCGCTTCGCCTGAGCTTCAAGAGCAAGAACTGGAAGGATCCCCGGCCCCCGTCCCGTCAGGAGCGGTTGACGAGGCCGACCGCAGCCGGATCACGGCACGACTGCTGGCCCAGATCGCCGAGACCACCGACGAGGTGGAGCACAAGAGGCTGCGTGACGAGATCGTCGTCCTCAACATGGGTGTGGCGCGAGCCAT
>DASSMS010000154.1:0-30058 GCA_035688575.1 Nocardioidaceae bacterium | reverse complement strand
AGGGAAAGCTCAGCCGGTCGAGCTCCAGGGGCTTGCCGCGGCGGGGAGCGGTCTTTCCCTCGGACGGAGGCAGCAGGATCAGCACGGAGGTCACCCTATGCTGAGCAGGGTCCGACCCCGAGATCGAGGAGTGCCCAGCCGTGACGAGACACGTCGTACGCGTCCACCAGGCCAACGGGAGCGACCTTCGCAAGGGGGTCGAGGCGATCCAGGCGGAGATGGGCGTGACCCCCGACTTCCCCCCGGAGGTCGAGGCCGCGGCGCATGAGGCTGCCCGCAACCCGCGGCTGCCCGAGCTCGACCGCACCGACATACCGTTCGTGACGATCGACCCGGCCTCCGCCCTCGACCTCGACCAGGCGATGCACCTCGAGCGAGACGGCGACGGGTACGTCGTGCACTACGCGATCGCCGACGTGGGAGCGTTCGTCGCACCGGGCGACCCCGTCGACGCGGAGGCCCACCGGCGTGGCGAGACGCTGTACGGCGCCGACTCGAAGGTCCCGCTGCACCCGAAGGTGCTTTCCGAGGACGCCGCCTCGCTGCTGCCCGACAAGGTGCGGCCGGCGCTGCTCTGGACGATCAAGGTCGACGCCGACGGAGAGGGTACGGACGCGAACCTCCAGCGGGCGCTGGTGCGCAGCCGCGCGAAGCTCGACTACGACAGCGTGCAGGAGCAGATCGACGCGGGCACGGCTGAGGACATGTTCACCCTGCTGCGTGAGGTGGGGGAGCTTCGCAAGCACCGAGAGGCCGAGCGGGGTGGGGTCTCGCTGCCCTTGCCGGACCAGGAGATCGACATCGACGGGGACCGGTGGTCGCTCTCCTTCCGCAGCATGCACCCGGTCGAGGAGTGGAACGCGCAGATCTCGCTTCTCACCGGGATGGCTGCCGCGGACCACATGATCTACGGCCGGGTCGGCCTGCTGCGCACGCTGCCTCCGGCGGACTCCCGCGACGTGCAGCGGCTTCACCGGACCGCGCGTGCGCTCGGCATCGACTGGCCCGCGGAGCTGCTCTACCCCGACTTCATCCGCTCCCTCGACCCGACCCGACCCGAGCATGCCGCGATGGTCGTCGCCAGCACCCGCCTGCTGCGTGGCTCCGGCTACGTCGGCTTCAACGGCGCGGTGCCCGAGCAGGCCGAGCACTCGGCTCTCGCCTCGGAGTACGCCCACGTCACCGCCCCACTGCGCAGGCTCGTGGACCGCTACGCGCTCGAGATCTCCCTTGCGTTGTGCGCCGGCACCGAGGTGCCCGGGTGGGTGCTCGAGCGCCTCGAGGAGCTGCCGGCCACGATGCAGGCCTCGGGCCAGCGGGCCAACCAGTACGAGAACGCCATCTTGGACCTCGTCGAGGCGGAGGTCCTGCGGGACTCGGTCGGCCAGACGTTCGACGCGGTGGTCGTCGCGGTCGACCAGGAGGACCCGCGCAAGGGGGACGTGGTCGTGCAGCAGCCGGCGATCGAGGCCAGCGTGACCGGAGCACAGGAGCTGCCGCTCGGCACCAACGTCACGGTGCGGCTCGTCCGGGCCGACCCGGCGACGCGTACTGTGCGGTTCGAGCTCGCCTGACCGCTATTCTTGACCCGGATGAGCCGGCCGGGCGGCCGCGAGGGGCGTGAGCCCCCCGAGGAAGGTCCGGGCTCCACAGGGCGAGGTGGTGGGTAACACCCACCCGGGGTGACCCGCGGGACAGTGCCACAGAAAGCAGACCGCCGCTCGTGCCTTCGGGCGCGAACGGTAAGGGTGAAACGGTGGTGTAAGAGACCACCAGCGTGCCGGGTGACCGGGACGGCTTGGTAAACCCCACCTGGAGCAAGGTCAAGAGACGGCGGCGGCCGCGAGGTCGCCGCCCGCGCGGATGTTCGAGGGCGGCCCGCCCGAGTCCGCGGGTAGACCGCACGAGGCTGTCGGCGACGGCAGCCCTAGATGGATGGTCGCCGATCGTGCATCGTGAGGTGCACGTGAACAGAACCCGGCCTACAGGCCGGCTCATCCTTCCAACGAACTGTGGGACTCCGTCGAGTCGTGCGTTTGGGGCCCTCTCGCTCGGGAACCTGTGATCGGGCGGGAGCCGGTTCTGGACTCTCGCCCCCGGCTACCTAGGAGTGACACCGATGGCGACGACACAGGGCGGCTACGCCGCGCGTCCGAATCCCAGCGGGCTTGCCGACGTGATCGACACGATCCTCGACAAGGGTCTGGTCATCGACGTCTACGTGCGGGTCTCTCTGGTCGGGATCGAGCTCCTCACGATCGACGCACGTATCGTCATCGCGAGCGTGGACACCTACCTCAGGTTCGCCGAGGCCGTGAACCGCATGGACATCACCGAGCAGCAGCAGACGCTCCCCGAGCTGGTCGGTGACGTCGTGGAGAGCAGCCAGGAGAAGAAGGGCCGTAAGGCAGTCGGCGGCTAGGCCCGCCCAACGCCGCACCAGGCTCGTCCGGGGTGAGGGCCAGCGGCTCGAAGAGATACCCCGTGCTGGGCAAGACAGCCTTCCGGGGGCCCGGCCTATCCTTCAGCCAATCGACGTGGAGGCGTGGGACTGAGCGGATGCTGCCGCGGGCGCGGCGCCCCGTCGCGGGGAATGTGCGGGTGCACCATGGCGTTGGGACACCTGGGACAGGAGGAGTGAGTCATGACGTTCCAGACACCGGGTCGGGCCAACCACCCCGCTGACGTCTACCACCGCGCGTGGGAGCTCCTCGAGGAGCGGTCCCCGAAGCAGGCGATCGAGATCCTCGACCCGGCGATCGAGCGCGAGCCCGCCTCGACGAGCCTGCGCACGCTGCGTGCCTGGGCGTACTTCCAGAGCGCCCAGCTGGGCAAGGCGGAGATCGAGCTCGCTGTCCTGGTCGAGGAGTGCCCCGCCGACGTGTGGGCGCGCTTCGCGCTCGGGCGGGTGCTCGAGCGGCAGTCGCGTTACTCCGACGCGCTACCCCACATGCGGCTCGCGGCGGTGATGTCGGGCGACCCCGAGCACGAGGCAGGAGTTCTCCGCGTGGAGCGGCGGATGGCCGAGTCCGGTCGGACGTCGTACGACGACCTCCGCTGACGCCCCGGTGAGCATGACCGTGCTCAGGGCAGCGTCAGGATCTCCGCACCGTCGTCCGTGACGAGCAGCGTGTGCTCGAACTGCGCACTGCGCTTCTTGTCCTTGGTGACCACGGTCCAGTCGTCGGCCCACATGTCCCACTCGTAGGTCCCGAGGCAGAGCATCGGCTCGATCGTGAACGTCATGCCCTTCTCGATCACCGTGTCGTAGTGCGGCTCGTCGTAGTGGGGGATGATGAGGCCGGAGTGGAAGGACGTGCCGATGCCGTGGCCGGTGAAGTCACGGACGACGCCGTACCCGAAGCGCTTGGCGTAGGCCTCGATCACCCGTCCGAGCACGTTGACCTGACGACCGGGCCTGACCGCCTTGATCGCGCGACGGAGCGCCTCCTCGGTGCGCTCCACGAGCAGGCGGCTCTCCTCGTCGACGTCCCCGGCCAGGAAGGTGGCGTTGGTGTCACCGTGGACGCCGCCGATGTAGGCGGTGATGTCGATGTTGACGATGTCGCCGTCCTCGATCGGCCGGCTGTCGGGAATCCCGTGGCAGATGACCTCGTTGACACTGGTGCACAGCGACTTGGGGAAGCTCCGGTAGCCCAGCGTCGACGGGTAGGCGTTGTTGTCGCAGAGGAACTCGTGACCGATGCGGTCGAGCTCGTCGGTGGTCACGCCCGGCTCGACGTGCTTACCTACGAGCTGAAGCGCCTGCGCTGCCAGGCGACCCGCGACCCGCATCTTCTCGATGGTCTCTTCATCCTTGACCTCCGAGCCGGTGAACGGCGTCGGCGCGTCCTTGTCGACGTACTCCGGTCGCGGGATGTGCGCGGGAACGGGGCGTCGGGGCGAGATCGTCGCGGGAGCAATAGCAGTCACGCGACCGAGTGTAGTTTCTGACTACCGGGACACCTGACCGTGTACGCGACGGGCTTGCCGTGGCGGGCTACGCCGGCGCCGACCGAGCCGTGGTCACACGTTCATAGAGAGAGGAGCGCCGCGATGGCGGATTACTGGTTCTGCCTCACCCACCACCGGGTCGAGGGGGAGGAGGGCTGTCGGAGCGCCGACCGGCTGGGTCCCTACCCGAGCGAGGCCGCAGCCGCACGCGCGCTGGAGACGGTCGAGGAGCGCAACGAGGCCTGGGACAACGACCCGGCCTGGAACGACGACCTCGAGGACTGAGCCTCCGGTGCGGCGTCCGCACCTGAGTAGATGCCCTCGAGAGCTCCTGACATGAAACGGTCGGGGCGGTCGCCTTTCGGCTGATCCGCCCCGACCGGGGTGTCTCAGGACTTCTTGGTGGCCTTCTTGGCCGGTGCCTTCTTCGCGGGTGCCTTCTTCACGGCGGAGGCGGTGGTCGTCACCTTCCGGGCGGCCGCCGCCTTCGTCGGGCTCTTCCTGGCAGTCGCCTTGGTGGTCGACGCCTTCTTCGCTGCCGGCTTGGCCTTGGCCGTCTTCGTCGCCGGAGCCTTCTTGGCGGTGGCCTTGGTGGCGGGCGCCTTCTTGGCGGTGGTCTTCTTCGCCGTCGAGGTGACCTTCTTGGCCGCGGCACCGGCCTTCTTGGCCGGAGACTTCGTCGCCGTCTTCTTCGCCGCGGTCTTGGTGGTCGCCGCCTTCTTGGCCGCGGTCTTGGTGGCGGGTGCCTTCTTCGCGGTCGACCTCGTGGCCGTCTTCTTGGCCGCGGTCTTGGTGGCAGTGGCCTTCTTGGCGGTCGACTTGGCCGATGCCTTCTTGGCGGTGGTCTTGGTGGCGGGCACCTTCTTTGCAGACGACTTCGAGGCGGGCGCCTTCTTGGCCGTCGACTTGGCCGCGCTGCCCGCCTTCTTGGTGACGGTGGCCGTGGCCTTCTTGGCGGTGCTCTTGGCCGCACCCACAGCCTTGCCTGCCGTAGACGTGGACGAGCTCTTCTTGCCGGCCGCCGTCTTGGTCGATGACGACTTCGTCTTCGACTGCGTGGCCGCCTTCTTCTGTGCTGCAGGCACCTGTGCCTCCTGGTCCGTGGTGCTCCGGCAGTGCCGGGGCTCTTGTCGCGGACGGCCAGTGCGGTCGTCCCCCGCGTATGATCTTGACAACATTGCGCGGCGGGATGACCCAATTCGCGAAACTTGTCGGCGCGTGTCGCGTTGCATCGGCAGGCGCCCACGGGATAGTGCGAGGTCATCCGCAACGGAGTTTCCCCTTTGTACAAACGGGATTCGTCCCCGCTCCGACCACGAACCAGGACCATCACCCGTGAAGATGAACCTCCGCCAGTCAGGTCCGTTCATCGGCGTCGCCGGCATGGCCACGACGCTCTTCCTCTACATCTGGTCCGCGCTGGTGATGCGCGACGTGCTGTTCGCTCTCGTCCTTCCGCTCGTGTGGCTGCTGCTGTTCGGGCTCAGCGTCGCGTGGTTCACCAAGCACCCGCTCCGGGTCCTGGCGCTCCCCTTCGTCGCGACGGCGGTGTGGTTCTGGGCGATGCTCGCCTGACTCCTCGGTCACCGGTCGTCCCGCGGCGCACCCGGTTAATGCGTTGGCTGATCTCGCGCGAAATGGTCTCCTTGTCCCGCATCGCAGCTGCCGAGTCTGCGTACGTGGTCGCGATGTCCGAGCATCAACCGGGAGGAGGCCGAGGGTGAGCGAGAGCCGAACACGGAACATCACGCAGGACGACTGGGAGGACTGGCGGGACATCCGCCTGCGTTCCCTGCTCGAGGACCCTGACGCCTTCGGTTCGACCTATGCCCGTGAGTCGCAGTTCGACGAGAGCACCTGGCGCGCCCGCGCCGACGGCACGAGTGGGCCGGCGATGCTCGCGTACGCCGACGACAAGGCGGTCGGGATGGGAGCGGGTTGGCTCCACGAACCGGGCCGCCTCATGGTCGTCGCCATGTGGACCGAACCTGCCTGGCGCGGACAAGGTGTGGGGCGCAGCGTGCTCGACGCGGTGGTCGGCTGGGCCCGCGAGCGCGCACTACGGCCCGACCTCTGGGTCGCCGACTCCAACCCCGAGGCCCGGCGTCTCTACGAGCGCTACGGTTTCGAGCCCAACGGCGAGACGGCTCCGCTCCGTGAGGAGTCCGGCCTGACCATGACCCGACTCGTCCTGCCCTGTTGACGGGTGGGCGCCGGCAAGTGGTCAGAAACGGCAGGTTCACAGGGCCGGACCCTGCCGTTTCTGACCACTGCGCGGACGCGCGGCGGGCCTCGCGGCGCTGAGGATCAGAAGGTGTGCTCCTCGCCGGGGAACTTCCCTGCGGCCACGTCTGCCGCGTAGTCCTGAGCAGCCTTCAGCAGGACCCCGTGCAAGTCGGCGTACTGCTTGACGAACCGTGGCATCCGGCCTGTGCGCAGGCCGGCCATGTCCTGCCAGACGAGGACCTGGGCGTCGCATTGAACACCGGCGCCGATGCCGATCGTGGGGATGGAGAGGGTCTTGGTGATCTCCGCGGCCACCTCGCCGGGCACCATCTCCATGACCAGGGCGAACGCGCCGGCCGCCTCGAGGGCCTTCGCCTCGGAGATGAGCCGCTGGGCCGCGTCACCGCGACCCTGGACCCGGTAGCCGCCGAGGTTGTGCTCGGACTGCGGAGTGAAGCCGATGTGAGCCATCACCGGGATGCCCGACCGGGTGAGCAGCTCGACCTGCGGCACCATCTCCTCGCCGCCCTCGAGCTTCACCGCGTGCGCGTTGGCCTCCTTCATGAAGCGCACCGAGGTGTGGAAGGCCTGCTCGGCAGAGGCCTGGTACGAACCGAACGGCAGGTCGGCGACGATCAGCGCTCGCTTCGCGGAGCGCGTGACCGCGCGGGCGAGTGGGATCAGCTCGTCGACCGTGACAGGCAGCGAGGTCTCGTTGCCGTAGACGTTGTTGGACGCGGAGTCCCCGACCAGAAGGACAGGGATGCCTGCCTCGTCGAAGACCTGCGCGGCGTACTGGTCGTAGGCGGTCAGCATCGCCCACTTCTCCCCGCGCTGCTTCATCTCACGCAGGTGGTGGGTGCGAACCCGCCGCACCGGTGCGCCGCCCTTGGCCGGACCGGTGCCGTACGGCGCCGTCGTCTCGCTCATCTTGTGCCTCCACGAAACCTCGAGGCTCCCTGCTGGAGTCCCCGGACCAGGATCCAGGCTAGTACCGCAGGGGGATGTTCACGTTTGTGCCGATGCTCACGTGGCACTATCGCGACGTGGACTTCACCTCTGCCTACAGCCATGGCTTCGCGCGTGTAGCAGCATGCGCAGTGCCCGTCTCGATCGCCGACCCGGAGACCAACGTCGACGCGATCCTCGCCGAGGCGCGGGGCTGCCACGACGAGGGCGTGGCCGTCGCGGTCTTTCCGGAGCTCTCGCTGTCCGGGTACTCCATCGAGGACCTCTTCCTGCAGGACGCCGTGCTCGAGCAGGTCGAGAGGGCGCTCGAGCGGCTCGTCGCGGAGTCCCGCGACCTCCTGCCTGTGCTCGTGGTCGGAGCGCCCCTCATGAACGGCAACCGTGTGTACAACTGCGCGGTCGTCGTACACCGTGGCGAGGTCCTGGGCGTCGCGCCGAAGTCCTACCTGCCGACGTACCGCGAGTTCTACGAGCGCCGGCACTTCGGTGCGGGCGACGAGCGCCGCGGCGCCACCATCGCGCTCGGGGGCAGCCAGGTGCCGTTCGGGCCCGACCTGCTGTTCCGTGCCAAGGATGTGCCAGGGCTTGTGCTGCACGTCGAGGTCTGCGAGGACATGTGGGTGCCCGTGCCGCCGAGCGCCGAGGCCGCCCTGGCCGGCGCGACCGTCCTCGCGAACCTGTCCGGCAGCCCCATCACGGTCGGCCGCGCCGACGACCGCCGCCTCATGGTGAGGTCGGCGAGCTCGCGCTGCCTCGCCGCCTACGTGTACGCCGCGGCGGGTGAGGGCGAGTCGACGACCGACCTGTCGTGGGACGGGCAGACCATGATCTACGAGAACGGCAACCAGCTCGCCGAGACCGAGCGGTTCCCCGACGGGCCCCGTCGCTCGGTGGCCGACGTCGACCTCGACCGGCTGCGGCAGGACCGGCTGCGGATGGGGACCTTCGACGACAACCGGCGCACGCTCTCAGAGCGGGTCGGCGAGTTCAGGACCGTCGAGTTCACCGTCGACCCACCGTCCGGCGACATCGGCCTACGCCGCAAGGTGGACCGGTTCCCCTTCGTCCCCGACGACCCGGAGCGCCTCGCCCTCGACTGCTTCGAGGCGTACAACATCCAGGTCTCCGGGCTCGAGCAGCGGCTACGGGCGATCGGGCAGCCGAAGGTCGTGATCGGCGTGTCCGGTGGCCTCGACTCCACACACGCCCTGATCGTCGCCGCCCGCGCCATGGACCGTCTCGGTCGTCCGCGCAGCGACATCCTCGCCTACACCCTCCCCGGCTTCGCGACCGGCGAGAAGACGAAGACCAACGCGACGAGCCTGTCCAAGGCGCTCGGGGTGTCGTTCGAGGAGATCGACATCAAGCCCGCCGCCCAGCAGATGCTCACCGACCTCGACCACCCGTTCAGCGAGGGCGAGCCGGTGTACGACGTCACCTTCGAGAACGTCCAGGCCGGCCTCCGGACCGACTACCTGTTCCGGATCGCCAACCACAGGCGGGGCATCGTGCTCGGCACCGGCGACCTCTCTGAGCTCGCGCTCGGCTGGGCGACCTACGGCGTGGGCGACCAGATGTCCCACTACAACGTCAACGCGGGCGTGCCCAAGACGCTGATCCAGCACCTGATCCGCTGGGTCATCTCCGAGGGGCTCTTCGACGACCAGGTGAACAGGGTGCTCCAGGTAATCGTCGACCAGGAGATCACCCCCGAACTGGTGCCGGCCGCGGAGGGGGATGAGCCCCAGTCGACCGAGGCCGCCATCGGCCCGTACTCGCTGCAGGACTTCAACCTCTTCCACGTCCTGCGCTACGGCTACCGACCGAGCAAGATCGCGTTCCTGGCCCACCACGCCTGGCGAGACCCGGCGAGCGGCGAGTGGCCTCCCGGCTTCCCGGAGGACCGTCGGGTGGCCTACGACCTGCCCGTCATCAGGCAGTGGCTGACCGTCTTCGTCAAGCGGTTCTTCGCGTTCGCGCAGTTCAAGCGGTCGGCTCTGCCCAACGGCCCGAAGGTCTCGGCCGGGGGCGCTCTGTCCCCGCGCGGAGAGTGGCGCGCGCCGTCCGACGGCAACGCGGAGGCGTGGCTCGCCGAGCTCGAGCGCAACGTTCCCAAGGGCTGAGGCGGGTCTCGTCACCTCGTCGTAACCGGGATGCGACATAGTTTCCTCATGGGCAAGCAGGAAGAGTTCGTACTCCGGGCGCTCGAGGAGCGCGACGTCCGCTTCGTGCGGCTGTGGTTCACCGACGTGCTCGGCTCACTCAAGTCGGTCGCCATCGCGCCTGCCGAGCTCGAGGGTGCCTTCGCCGAGGGGATCGGCTTCGACGGCTCGGCGATCGAGGGCTTCGCACGGGTGTACGAGGCGGACATGCTCGCCAAGCCGGACCCGTCGACGTTCCAGATCCTGCCGTGGCGCGGTGAAGGTCCCGCGACGGCGCGCATGTTCTGCGACATCGTGATGCCGGACGGCTCCCCGTCGTACGCCGACCCCCGGTTCGTGCTCAAGCGCACCCTGTCGAGGGCGGCCGAGAGCGGCTTCTCCTTCTACACCCACCCCGAGATCGAGTTCTACCTGTTCAAGAACGCCCCCGAGCCCGGGGTCGAGCCCATCCCCGTGGACCGCAGCGGGTACTTCGACCACACCGCGCAGAGCTCGGGCTCGGACTTCCGCCGCGAAGCGATCACCATGCTCGAGGCGATGGGCATCTCCGTGGAGTTCAGCCACCACGAGGGCGGACCGGGCCAGCAGGAGATCGACCTCCGGTACGCCGACGCACTCTCCACCGCCGACAACATCATGACCTTCCGCACGGTCGTGCGTGAGGTGGCGCTCTCCCAGGGCATCTGGGCGACCTTCATGCCGAAGCCGTTCACGACCCACCCCGGTTCGGGCATGCACACGCACGTGTCGCTGTTCGAAGGCGACAGCAACGCCTTCTTCTCCGCGGGGGCCGAGTACCAGCTCTCGAAGACCGCCCGCCACTTCATCGCGGGCCTGCTCCACCACGCCTCCGAGATCACCGCGATCACCAACCAGTGGGTGAACTCCTACAAGCGGCTGATCGGCGGAGGCGAGGCCCCGGCCTACATCTGCTGGGGCCACAACAACCGCTCGGCGATGGTGCGCGTGCCGATGTACAAGCCCAACAAGGGCCAGGCGACCCGCGTCGAGCTTCGGACCATCGACTCCGCGTGCAACCCCTACCTGGCGTTCGCGGCCATCCTCGGGGCCGGCATGAAGGGCATCGAGGAGGGCTACGAGCTGCCTCCCGGGGCCGAGGACGACGTGTGGTCCCTCAACGACCGCGAGCGCAAGTCCCTTGGCATCGACCCGCTCCCGAAGACGCTCTACGAGGCGATCAACGTCATGGAGAACAGCGAGATGCTCGCCGAGACCCTGGGCGAGCACGTCTACGACTTCTTCCTGCGGAACAAGCGCGCCGAGTGGGAGGCCTACCGCGGGCAGGTGTCGACCTTCGAGCGCGACCAGATGCTGCCGGTGATCTGACCGCGCCCTGGGTCGTCGGTCCCTCCCCAACGGGTAGCCTCGCGTTCGTGAACGCGCTCCCGGTCCTCGTCGTCGAGCACGAGGCTCAGTGCCCGCCCGGCTGGATGGGTCAGTGGCTCCACGAGGAAGGCTGCGCGGTGGACGTACGACGTCCCTACCGCGGCGACGAGCTCCCCGAGCGTCTCGACGAGCATGGCAGCATGCTGGTCCTGGGCGGCTCGATGGACGCCTACTCCGACGAGCGCAACCCCTGGCTGCCCCAGGTGAAGCACCTGGTGCGCGTCGCGGCGGAGAGCCGCGTACCCGCCCTTGGGATCTGTCTCGGGCACCAGCTCGCCGCGGTGGCGCTCGGCGGCGCGGTGCAGGCCAACCCTCGAGGCCAGCAGATCGGTGTCCTCGAGGTCGGCTGGTCGGCGAAGGCCGTGCACGACCCTCTGCTCGGCGACGTGGCAGCTGCCCGGGTCGCAGTGCAGTGGAACAACGACCTCGTCGTCGTACCACCGGTCGGCACCGAGGTCCTCGCCAGGACGCCCGCCGGTGAGCTTCAGGCTGCGCGCTTCGCGCCCACGGTGTGGGGAGTGCAGTCCCATCCGGAGGCGGGTGAGGAGATCGTGTCGACCTGGGCGGCGAACGACCGGGACTCCGCGGCGGAGCGCGGTGTCGACGTGGACGCCTACCTCGCGGAGGTGGCCTCAGCTCGCGAGGAGCTCGTGTCGTCGTGGCGGCCCCTCGCCGCCAGGTTCGCGACGATGAGCCGGGAGGTGGCACGGGCGTGGTGAACGACCGCATGGTCACCACCGCCGGGACCCTCGCGAGGATGGGGTTCCGGGACGCCGAGGCCACCGTCAAGTCCCTCCAGCGGCTCGGCCCGGCCGCCGACGAGCTCGTGCATCTGATCGCCGCGGCCGCCGACGCCGACCAGGCCGCGGCTTACCTGGCCGACCTCGCGGAGTCCGCGTCCGACGGTGAGGCACTCCTGCAGGCGGTCTGCGAGGACGAGGGGTTCGCCATGCGGCTGCTGCTCGTCCTCGGTGCGAGCTCGGCGCTCGGGGACCACCTGCGGCGCCACCCCGACCAGTGGCACGAGCTGACCGACCCGGCACTCGGCTCCACCCGGACGCCCGCCTTCGTCCTGCGCGCGAGCATGCTGCGTGCCGTCGGTGCCGACCCCACGCTCGAGACCCCGACCGCCGACCTCGACGACGAGGCCGCGGTAGACGCGCTCCGGGTCGAGTACCGCCGCCACCTTCTCCGGCTCGCCTCCCGGGACCTCGCGCACGGCGTGGGTGTGGACGACGTCGCCGCCGAGCTGTCCGACCTCGCCGCCGGGACGCTCGAGGCGTCCCTCGCCATCGCCCGTGCCCGGGTCGGTGAGTCCGCCTCGACGTGCCGCCTCGCAGTGATCGCGATGGGCAAGTGTGGGGGACACGAGCTCAACTACGTCAGCGACGTAGACGTGATCTTCGTGGCCGAGCCGGCCGACGGTGCCGCGGAGACCCCCGCGCTGCGCACCGCGACCCAGCTCGCAGCGAACCTCATGCGGATCTGCTCCGACCACACCGCGGAAGGAACGATCTGGCCCGTGGACGCCGCGCTCCGCCCCGAGGGCAAGGCCGGCCCCCTGGTCCGCACGCTGAGCAGCCACGAGGGCTACTACGAGCGGTGGGCCAAGACCTGGGAGTTCCAGGCCCTGCTGAAGGCAAGGCCGGTGGCAGGCGACAGTGCTCTCGGACGCGAGTACATCGAGCGCATCGCACCGATGGTGTGGTCGGCCGCCGAGCGTGAGGGGTTTGTCACCGATGTCCAGGCGATGCGCCGCCGGGTGCTCGAGCACATCCCGCTCCAGCACGCCGAGCGCCAGCTCAAGCTCGGCTCCGGCGGCCTGCGTGACGTCGAGTTCGCCGTCCAGCTGCTGCAGATGGTCCACGGCCGGGCGGACCCCGCGGTGCGACCGCCCACGACGTTGAGTGCGCTCGCGGAGCTGACCCGGGGCGGGTACGTCGGACGCCAGGACGGCGCAGCTCTCGACTCGGCGTACCGGTTCCTGCGCACCCTCGAGCATCGGATGCAGCTCTCGCAGCTCCGGCGTACCCACGTCGTGCCGGAGGACGAGGAGGTGCTGCGCGCACTCGCCCGCTCGATGGGCTTCCGCAAGGAGCCGGTGGCCGAGCTCAACCGCCAGTGGAAGCTGCACGGCAAAGAGGTCCGCCGCCTCCACGAGAAGCTCTTCTACCGTCCGCTGCTCGCCGCCGTGGCGAAGCTGCCGGGGGAGGAGGCACGGCTCACCCCGAATGCCGCGAAGCAGCGTCTCGCCGCTCTGGGCTACCTCGACCCCGACGGCGCCCTGCGGCACCTGGAGGCGCTCACCAGCGGCGTCCGGAGATCCGCGGCGATCCAGCGCACGCTCCTTCCGGTGATGCTGGAGTGGTTCGCCGACGCGCCTGACCCCGACGCGGGTCTGCTGGGCTTCCGCAAGATCTCAGAAGCGCTCGGGTCCACACCCTGGTACCTCCGCCTGCTCCGCGACGAGGGCCAGGTCGCCGAGCGGCTCGCGATGATCCTCGCGTCGAGCCGTTACGCCACCGACCTCCTCCAGCGGGAGCCTGAGGGCGTGGCCATCCTGGGCAAGGACAACGGGCTCGTGCCGCTCAGCCGGGAGGTTCTCGAGAAGGAGATGCTGACCGGCGGTCTCCGCCACACCGACCCGGTGGACGGGATCACCGTCGTGCGCGCGATCAGGCGACGCGAGCTGTTCCGCATCGCCGTCGCCGAGCTGGTCGGCCTGCTCGACGTCGCCGAGGTCGGCCTGGCCCTCACCGACCTGACCGCGGCCACGCTCGAGGCCGCCCTCGCCGTGGCAAGCGCAGCGGTGGAGGCCGAGCACCGCGGTCCGCTCCCCACCCGTCTCGCTGTCATCGCGATGGGTCGTTTCGGCGGCCACGAGCTCAGCTACGGCAGCGACGCCGACGTCATGTTCGTCCACGAGCCCCGGGAGGGCGCGGAAGCCCAGGCGGCGGCGGGTGTTGCCAGAGATGTCCTCAACGAGCTCAAGCGCCTCCTCGCGCTTCCCGGGAGCGACCCGGCGCTGGAGATCGACACCGGGCTGCGGCCGGAGGGAAAGCAGGGTCCGCTGGTGCGCTCGCTGGACTCCTATGCTGCCTACTACGCCAAGTGGTCGGCGGTCTGGGAGGCACAGGCACTTCTCCGCGCCGAGGCGATGGTCGGGGACCGTGACCTGTGCGCCCGGTTCACCGCGCTGGTCGACCCCCTGCGCTTTCCCGAGAACGGCATCGGCGAGCACGAGATCCGAGAGGTCAGGAGGATCAAGGCGAGGGTCGACGCCGAGCGCCTTCCCCGGGGAGCCGACCCCGCGACCCACCTCAAGCTGGGGCGCGGTGGGCTCGCCGACGTCGAGTGGACCGTGCAGCTGCTCCAGATGCAGCACGCCGGACACGTGCCGGGGCTGCGCACCACACGCACGCTCGAGGCGCTCGACGCGGCGGTCGAGGCGGAGCTGATTCCCCACGAGGACGCCGATGCCCTCACGCACGCCTGGTCGATGGCGAGCCGGGTGCGTAACGCGATCATCCTGGTGCGGGGGCGTGCTTCGGACTCCCTCCCACGCGACACCCGCGAGAAGGCCGCCGTCGCGCACCTGTGTGGCTACGGTCCGGGCGAGTCCGACGAGCTCGTCAACGACTACCTGCGGGTGACCCGGCGCGCCCGTGCGGTCGTGGACCGGGTCTTCTGGGACTGAGCTCTTCCCGAGCCCGGACCCGTGTCGCCGATCGCGACGGGACCGGCTGCGCAGACCCGCTGGGAGGACGCCCGCGGCGGGGACGGCGACCCTCAGGTGGACCGGCCCCGCCGTCCCCTCGCCGGTCGGACGAGGACAACCGTAGGCAAAGCCGCGCGTCCGCGGGCCGAATTCGCAGACCTGGGGCGATCGGGCGAGCACAAGGGGGCGGCTTCGTCGTATCCTGTCCGCAGATCGGCGCCTTCAGCAGCCAGGGTGCGAGCCATGGCTGCTGTGGAGGAGAGCCGATGTCCTGCGGAGAGCGCCGCTCACGGGCGTCGTCGGTCCCCGTCCAGGATCCCAGCACCGCTCGAAACCACATCGTGCAGTAGCAGGCTCGGGACCCGATGAGGACCGGCACAGGGGACGGCCCTCATCGGGTCCCGTCATGTCCGGAGCGGTCGAACGATGCGTAGCCGCGGTCTAGATGAGCCGCGCGAGCTCCTGGTGCTCCGGCGGCAGGGCGAGCAGCATGGCCTCGCGGGGTGACGAAGATGCTCCTGTGGGGGGCATTGCGAAGGACCGGAACACCAAGGTGGTCCGGTCCTTCGTCCACTGCAGCTCCTCGGTCGAGCTCAGTCGGTCAGCTCGGCGGGCCAGGTGACGACATCGACGAGGGCGCCGTTGCGGAGAACGGTGATCTCCATCCGGGAGTCGATCGCGTCCTCGAACAGCAGGCGCTGCAGGGACTGGGCGTCGCCGAGAGGGCTCACGTCCACAGCCAGGATGATGTCGCCCGCGCGCATGCCGCTCGCCTCCGCCGGCGACCCGCCGACCACCTCGACGACCCGGAGCCCCGTCCGCGACCCGGTTCGGTCCGCCCACGCGGGCGGGAGAGGGGCAGGGGAGGTGACGAGTCCGAGGTACGCCCGGCGCACGCGGCCGTCGTGCATCAGGGAGTAGACGATGCGCTGGGTAGTGGCGTTGATGGGGACCGCGAGCCCCAGCCCCACGCCGGCGACGGCCGTGTTGATGCCGACGACGCGGCCACGGGAGTCGCCGAGCGCGCCTCCGGAGCTGCCGGGGTTGAGCGCGGCGTCAGTCTGGATGACGTCCTCGATGATCCGGGTCGCTGTGCGGGTGCGCGCAGGCATCGCCCTGCCGAGGGCGCTCACCACGCCCGCGGTCACGCTGCCGGAGAGTCCCAGCGGGTTGCCGACGGCGACGACGAGGGACCCGACCTTGAGCCGGTCCGCGTCGCCGTACTCAGGAGGGGGTGGGACGGCCCGGTCCGCGCGCACGACGGCGAGGTCGGACAGGGGGTCGCGGCCCACCACCTCGAGGCGTGCGACGGTGCCGTCGCTGAAGGAGGCCTCGCCCTCGTCACCCCCGTCGACCACGTGGGCGTTGGTGAGCAGGTGGCCCTCGGCGGTGAGTACGACGGCCGAACCGGCTGACTCGAAGGTGCGCGTCCGGGCCCTCCGACGTACGCGGATCGCAGCGACCCGGGGCGTCAGCGTCTCCGCGACGGCCGAGACCACGCTCGAGTAGGCGTCGAGAGCGTCGTTGTCGGGGAAGTCCATGTCCCCTCCCGATGAAGCGCAGGTGGTGAAGCGACAACCACGCGCCGGCCCGGTTCATTCCCTAGGATCGCGGACATGTCTGTTCGCTACCCACGTCCCCTCCGGCCCGGCGACCGAGTCGGGGTCACGTCTCCCTCGAGCGGTGTCGGCGACGACATGCGTGAGCGCCTCGGCTTGGCGGTCAAGGAGGTGGAGGCGCGGGGGTACGACGTCGTCGTCGGCCGCTGCATGGACGGCTCGACCCATGTCAGCGCCTCCGCGGCCGACCGGGCGCAGGAGCTGATGGCGATGCTGACCGACCCCGGCATCAGGGCGGTGGTGCCGCCGTGGGGCGGGGAGACCGCGATCGACCTGCTGCCGTTGCTCGACTGGGACGCGCTCCGTGAGGCAGAGCCCACCTGGATGGTCGGGTTCTCCGACATCTCGACGATCATCACACCGCTCACGCTCCTGACCGGGGTCGCGACCGTCCACGGCAACAACCTCATGGACACGCCGTACCGCACACCCGAGGGGGTGCTCTCGTGGCTGGACATCGTGACGATGGAGGCGGGGGAGGCGTTCACGCAGGTCCCGCCCGGCCGCCATCGGGCGCAGGGGTGGGTCGACTACCGGACCTTCCCCGACGTGCGGGAGTACACCTTCGACGGTGTCGGCCGATGGACCCGCCTGGACGGTGAGGGTGACGTGGTTGTCGAGGGCCGGTTCATCGGAGGCTGCATCGAGACCTTGTGCAACCTCGCGGGGACGCCGTACGGCGACGTCGCGTCGTTCGCCCGGTCGGAGGCGCCGGAGGGGCTGCTCGTGTACGTCGAGGCGGACGGGGACGACGCGGCGGCGATCTGCCGGAACCTTCACGGCATGCGGCTCGCGGGGTTCTTCACCGGCGCCAACGCGATCCTGGTGGGTCGTACCTCCGCGCCCGGTTTCGCCTCGCTCACCCAGCATGAGGCGGTGGTCGACGCTCTGGGGTCCCTGGGCGTCCCGATCATCGCCGACGTCGAGTGCGGCCACCTGCCGCCGTACCTGCCGCTGGTCAACGGGGCGCGCGGACGGGTGCTGCTCACCGCAACGAGGAACGAGCTCACTCAGACGCTGGACTGACCTCGGGAGGCAGGTAGGCCGGAACGCCGCGGTGGGTCCGGTGCCACTCGGCGAGCTGCTCGCGGTACCTCGCGCCGTCCTGCTCGGGGTCCGTGCGCAGTGTCGCCTGGTAGGTGGCGGAGGGACCGCGGTAGCTGAGACGCCGGCTGTCCCTCTCCTCGGCCTCGATCTCACCGGCGAGGAAGTGCAGAGCGCTCACGAGCTCTTCGAGCGTGTCGGTCTCCAGGTTCAGCAGGAACCTGTGGCGGCGGTGGGGGCCTGGCATCGCGTGTCCCATCAAACAGATCAGTCCAGCAGCCCCCGTCGACGCATGGTTGTCGCAGCAGCTCAGTGGCGGGCTGCCCAGAATCGGCATGCGCAGGTCAGGCACCGGCAGTACCACTGGCCCTCGCTGTTGCGGTACGTGACCAGGGCGACCTCTGTCTCGCAGCCGGGGCAGAGCCCTTGACGGACGGCGTTCGAGTGGACGGTCATGCAGGCCATCTGGTTCACCTCGGTCGGAGACGGTGTGGTTGCTCGATCACCCGGATCATCGGCAGACGCTTGTCATGGCTTGAGAGCGGACTAGACGCCCGGACGGCCGTTCGCGGCGGGTGCCAGTTCGTGAGATCCCTCCCCTCGCAACGCCCCGCTGCGACGCCTGGGCCGATTCCGGACGCAGATCGTCCGTAACTGCGCGTACCGTTCCCGGCATGGCTATCGCACGATTCCCGAGCATCGTCATCGACTGCCCCGACCCTGGCGCACTCGCGACGTTCTACGGCGCGATGTTGGACTGGAAGGTCGATGTCTCCTCCGACTGGGCAGACGTTCGCGCGGACAACGGTCAGTGCATCTCCTTCCAGCAGGTGGAGGACTACACCCCGCCTGAATGGCCGAACCAGGAAGTGCCCCAACAGATGCACCTAGACGTGATCGTGGACGACCTCGACGCCGGGGAAGCCGCGATGCTCGACCTCGGCGCGACCAAGCACGACCATCAGCCTGGCACGTCGTTTCGAGTGTTCCTTGACCCCGCGGGACACCCCTTTTGTCTCTGCCTGGACTGATTCGGGCCTCACCAGAGGAACTCGAGGTCGAGCAGTACCACGTGCTCGCGGGCGTCCAACCACTCGTCGATGACGCTTCGAAGCCCAGTCTCGTCGCCGGCGAACCCGAGTCTGGTCGCGTCCTCGCGAACCGGCTCGTGGGTGTGGCCCGCGTCGGGGGAACCCAGCGAACACTCTGCGCAGAGCATTCGGATGCCCGACCAGTCGTCGACGCCGAGGCCTCGCGGCTCGACAAGGTCGGACAGGATCTCCAGGTCGTCGCCTGTGGCACCAACGACGTATGCCTGCCATGTCGGCAGGCCGGAGTCCTCCAGTCGTGCGAGCTCGTCGAACACGGCCCGCTCCTGACCGTTGACCATTCGACTACCTCGAGGCTGTCCGTCGTGGAGCACGACGTCACGGAACCGGTGACCGGATTCCGGGAGTGGAACGCTCGCGATCACGCCGTGCGCCGGACTGCGGCGCCAGCACCAGACGACTTCGGTGGCGCCAAGGATGGGGACGATCTGGTGAGGTATGGCCGGTTCAGGGTTGATCCGGATCGGGCACGTGCCGAAGTCCTCGTCGATGGGGCCGTTTCCGTCGCCGACATCGATCCCGTAGGCGCGCCACGCCCCTCGCGCCTTCGCCCAGTCGCCAAGCGCCGTGGCGGCGATGCCCAGGTTCCAGGCCGCGGGATTCTCGCCCTCGAAGGCCTCGGCGTCCTTGGGCGTGAACAGCTCGACCGCCCTCGCGTTGCGAAAGGCCGATTCCTCCCAGCGCCCGAGGGCTTTGGAGAGCATCCCTGCGTGGAACCAGCTGAATGCCGAGTCCGGGGTGAGGGCAAGGAGCTCGTCGGCGAGGTCCTCCGCTGCCGCGGTGTCGCCGGCCTCATCGGCCGACATCCACTCGGCCCAGACATCACGTGGCGAGCGATCGCTCTTGCGACGCGGCCAAAGTCGACTCATAGCCGCTAGTTTGCATGGTCATCTGCTGTCGTGGCGGGTCGGGGTTCGCCTGCCCGGTATCGGTGGACCTGCGTTGATCTGCGCAGGACCCGTATCGGTGCGTCGTGTGGCGGCTGACGGCCTACGATTCGGCGGTGAGTTCCTCGCTGACTGTTCGCCCGGCTCGGGTCGAGGACGTCGCGCAGATGGCGCGCGTGAACGTGCGGTGCTGGCAGGAGACGTATCGGGGCCTCATGTCGGACGAGGTGCTCGACGACCCAGGCCTCCTGGCTGCTCGGGAGCGGTTCTGGACTGCCGCGTTGACCGACGAGCGCTATCGCGAGAACCGCGTGGCCGTCGCCGAGCGGGACGGCGAGCTGGTCGGGATCGCCATGTCAGGCCCGCCCTTGGACGCCGGGGCGGCGTGGGCGAGGCAGCTGTATGTGCTCTACGTGTATGCGGCCGACCACGGCACCGGTGCTGGGCCGGCGCTGCTGGAGGCGGTCGTCGATCCGGAGGAGTCGGTGGCGCTGTGGGTCGCCGACCCGAACCCTCGTGCACAGGCCTTCTACCGCAGACACGGCTTCGTTGCCGACGGGACGGCCCAGGTCGAGGGCGGGGTACGGGAGATCCGCATGGTCCGCGGCAACAGCAAGAACCACAAAGACCCGGCCTCCTCGTGATGAGGAGGCCGGGTCTTGCGGACCATCTGCGGACTACTGCGCCTGCGAGATCGCGTCTGCGCAGGTCAGCGTCTCACCAGACATCAGATGTCGAAGTAGAGCTCGAACTCGTGCGGGTGGGGGCGCAGCTGGAGGGGTGCGATCTCGTTCTGCCGCTTGTAGTCGATCCACGTCTCGATCAGGTCCGGGGTGAACACGCCACCCTCGAGCAGGTAGTCGTGGTCGGCCTCGAGGGCGTCGAGCACGGAGCCGAGGCTCGCGGGCACCGTCTCGATGTCGGCGTGCTCGTCCGGCGGGAGCTCGTAGAGGTCCTTGTCGATCGGCTGCGGCGGCTCGATCTTGTTCTTGATGCCGTCGATGCCGGCGAGCAGCATCGCCGAGAACGCCAGGTAGGGGTTCGAGGACGGGTCAGGGCAGCGGAACTCGATGCGCTTGGCCTTCGGGTTCGCGCCGGTGATCGGGATGCGGATGCAGGCGGAGCGGTTGCGCTGGCTGTAGACCAGGTTCACCGGCGCCTCGAAGCCGGGCACCAGGCGGTGGTAGGAGTTCACCGTCGGGTTCGTGAACGCGAGCAGCGACGGGGCGTGCTTGAGCAGTCCGCCGATGTAGTAGCGCGCCATGTCGGAGAGGCCGGCATACCCGGACTCGTCGTAGAAGAGCGGCTCACCGTTGTTCCAGATGGACTGGTGGCAGTGCATGCCGGAGCCGTTGTCACCGAAGATCGGCTTGGGCATGAAGGTTGCGGTCTTGCCGTTGCGCCAGGCGACGTTCTTGACCATGTACTTGAACTTCATCACCGCGTCGGCGGAGGAGAGCAGCTCGTCGAAGCGCCAGTTGATCTCGGCCTGGCCGGCGGTGCCGACCTCGTGGTGTGCGCGCTCGACGACGAGTCCGGCCTTCTCGAGCTCCACGACGATCTCGTCGCGCAGGTCGCCGAAGTGGTCGTACGGCGCCACGGGGAAGTAGCCGCCCTTGTACTTCACCTTGTAGCCGCGGTTGTCGCCCTCGGCGCCGGTGTTCCAAGCGCCGGCTTCGGAGTCGATGTGGTAGTAGCCGGCATTCTGGCTTGTCTCGAAGCGCACGGAGTCGAAGACGTAGAACTCGGCCTCGGGGGCGAAGAACGCGGTGTCGCCGATGCCGCTGCTCTTGAGATAGGCCTGGGCCTTGCGTGCGATGTTGCGCGGGTCGCGGCTGTACGCCTCACCGGTGAGCGGGTCGTGGATGAAGAAGTTGACGATCAGCGTCTTCTTGTCCCGGAAGGGGTCCAGGTAGGCCGTCGTCGGGTCGGGGAAGAGGGACATGTCCGATTCGTGGATGGCCTGGAAGCCGCGGATCGAGGATCCGTCGAAGTTGAGCCCGTCCTCGAACACCGAGGCGTCGAAGGACGACACCGGGACGGTGAAGTGCTGCATGATGCCGGGCAGGTCGCAGAAGCGTACGTCGACCATCTCGACGCCTTCGTCCTTGATGTACTTCAGGAGCTCGTCGGCGTTTGCGAACATTCGTCCTCCTTGGCCGCGTGGCATGCGGCCGAGTTCTCATTCGAAGAGTCAAGCGATGCGGCGCTGCACCACCGCCCCGAAACCTATGTACAGGCGGTTAAGTGACCGTATCCGGTTTGTTTCACGCGTGTAACACTCTGGGCGAGGGATCACATCTGCGGACCAGTCCACCGCGCGGTCTCACCGCGGAGGTGGCCGGTACCGTGGAGGCCGTGAGTGACTCGCCGACCCGTGACGCAGCCGCCGGATCGTCGTACCCAGGGCAGCGCCTCGGTCTTCCGCAGGAGGGTCCGGGATCGGTCGCTGGATGGGGCAGACGGTTCGCCGCCCTCTTGATCGACTGGTTGACGAGCACGCTCGCCGCGATGCTGGTCTTCGGCTACGACTGGTTCGGGTCCACCGCGGGGGAGCAGGGCCTGGTCGGCTGGACCCCCATGCTCGTGTTCCTCGTCGAGGCGACTGTCCTCACCGCACTGCTCGGCGGGTCGTTCGGCCAGCTGCTGCTCCGGGTCGCGGTGGTCCGCGTGGACGGCAAGCCGGTCAACCTCCTCCACGCCTTGGTGCGGACGCTGCTGATCTGCCTGGTCTTCCCGCCGCTGGTCTTCAACAGCGACCAGCGGGGCCTCCACGACCTCGCAGTCAAGACCGTCACGCTGCGTCGTTGAGTCGGCCCGCCTTCAACTGAATCGGCCACCGAGCGGGACCTACGCCCCTGCCTGAGCGCCGGAGCGGCTCCTAGCGTGTGGAGGAGGAGCAGATCCTCGCGGAGGTGGCCCATGTTCTCGAACCGTGTCGATGCCGGCCGTCAGCTCGCCCGGAGCCTCCAGCACCTGCGCGGCCCGGACACCGTCGTCCTCGGCCTGCCCCGGGGTGGTGTTCCCGTCGCGTACGAAGTCGCCTCGGCCCTCGACGCGCCGCTGGACGTGATCGTCGTACGCAAGCTCGGAGTGCCGTTCCAGCCAGAGCTTGCCATGGGGGCGGTGGGGGAGGAGGGCGTCCTGGTCCTCAACCCCGAGGTGGTGCGTCTTGCCCATGTAGGCGAGGCCGAGATGGCGTCGGTGGAGCGACGGGAGCTCGCCGTGGTCGAGGACCGTGCAGCACGGTTCCGTGCAGGGCGTCCGCGGCTCCCGTTGGACGGCAAGACGGCGCTCATCGTCGACGACGGCGTCGCGACGGGCGCGACCGCACGCGCGGCATGTCGCGTCGCACGAGAGCTGGGCGCCGCCAGGGTGGTCCTCGCCGTGCCTGTGGGCCCGATACACGTTGAGGAGAGGTTCCGAGACGACGCGGACGAGGTCGTCTGCCCGAGCCAACCTGCGGAGTTCTACGCCGTCGGTCAGTTCTACGCGGACTTCTCCCAGACCACCGACGACGAGGTGACCGGGCTGCTGGAGCGGCGGGCCACGACCATGGGCAGTCCTGCTCCCGTGATGGACGGGGAGGCCTACGACGAGGACGTGCGGATCCCGCTGGGAGCGCTGGAGCTCGAGGGACGCCTCACGGTGCCGGCGGGGGCACAGGGAGTCGTGCTGTTCGCACACGGCAGCGGCAGCAGCAGGCACAGCCCCCGCAACCGGTACGTCGCCTCCGTGCTCCAGCAGGCGGGCATCGGGACGCTCCTGTTCGACCTGCTCACCACCGCCGAGGAGCACGACCGGCGGCTCGTCTTCGACGTCGACCTGCTCGCCACGCGGCTCGCCGGGGTGAGGGCGTGGCTTCGCGAGCAGCCGGCGGCAGCGCGGTTGCCGATCGGCTACTTCGGGGCGAGCACCGGGGCAGCGGCAGCGCTGTGGGCCGCTGCTGCACCGGACCAGGACATCGCGGCGGTCGTCTCACGCGGTGGCAGGCCGGACCTCGCCATTCCGCGTCTGCACCACGTGCGGGCAGCCACCCTGCTGATCGTGGGTGGCCGCGACTCGATGGTCCTCGACCTCAACCGTGAGGCCCAGCGCCACATGCGGTGCGAGAACGACCTGGCCGTCGTACGGGGCGCGAGCCACCTCTTCGAGGAGCCCGGCACCCTGGCCGAGGCCGCAGGCCTCGCGCGCGACTGGTTCAGGAGCCACCTGCGGCAGGCCGTTCCAGCCTGATCCGGGCGACCTCGAGGTAGCCCGCGCGAAAGCCGGCCTCGCAGTAGGCCAGGTAGAACTCCCACATGCGGCGGAAGGTCTCACCGAAGCCGAGCGCCGCCACGGAAGGCCAGGTCCGGAGGAACTGCTCGCGCCACAGGCGCAGCGTGTGCGCGTAGTGCGGGCCCATGGGGGCGACGTCGGCGATCGCGAGGTTCGTGTGTCCGGCGACCACCTGCTCGATCGCCTCGACGGAGGGGAGGAGCCCGCCCGGGAAGATGTACTTGTGGATCCACGTGTAGGTGTCCCGGGTGGCGAGGTAGCGGTGGTGCTCCATCAGGATCGCCTGGATCGCAGCCTTGCCGCCCGGGGCGAGGAGTGAGTCGATCGCGGCGAAGTACGTCGGCCAGTACTTCTCGCCGACCGCCTCGATCATCTCCACGCTGACCACGGCGTCGAACTGCCCGATCTGGTCGCGGTAGTCGCGCAGGGCGATCTCCACCCGGTCGGCCACGCCGGCCGCGTCGACGCGTTGCTGGGCGAGCGCGGCCTGCTCGCTCGAGATGGTGATCGTCGTGACCTGCGCTCCCCGCTGTGCCGCGCGGATCGCCAGCGTGCCCCAGCCGGTGCCGATCTCGAGCACCCGGCTGCCCGCGCGCACACCGGCGTCGTCGAGGATCGCGTCGACCTTGCGCAGCTGTGCCTGCTCGAGGTCCGCGACGGTGGGTGCCGGGCTGAGCGTCTCGAAGAGGGCAGAGGAGTACGACATCGAGGGATCGAGGAACGAGGCGAACATGTCGTTCGACAGGTCGTAGTGCCGCTCGATGTTCTGCCTTGCCCCGTGCTTTGTGTTCTCCGGGTTGAGGCCGCGGGGCAGCACCGCGTGGCGCAGGCGGTAGAACGCCGGTGGGATCAGGTCGGTCAGCCGCTCGGCGAACGGCGTGAGCACGTCCGCGAGGTCGGTGCCGTCCGCGGCGCTCCACTCGCCGGCCATGTACGACTCTCCGAGGCCGATCATCGGGCTCGCCCCGAGACGCGCGAACAACGAGTCCGGGTCGACGACCTCGATGGCCGGCTGACCGGCCTCGCCGTACTCCTCACCCGTGGCCAGCCGGGCGGCGACCGGCACCTTGCGCAGGATGCGTGGCACCGCGCGCCTGGCGACCCGGCCGCGGAGGCCGTACGACGGAGCCGCGGGAAGGCCCCACGACGCGTTGTCGTCGGGCCCTGCGAGGGCCTCGGGCCCGGTTCCCGCGCTGCTGAGGTCGCGGAGGGTCTCGGAACCGGTGCCCGCGCTGCTGAGAGTGGTCATGAGATGCCTTTCGGGGCCTGGTGCGGAGGTCGTGGTACGACGGGGAGCCGGCGCAGCCAGAGACGGATCCCGTGCCACCGGATGAGTGCGGAGACCCGCTGCGACGGGAGCGGGTTGGCGAGGACCCGCCTCACCGTGCGGCGGGCTGTCGCGGGCTCGAGGTCCCCGTGGACGGCGGCCGTGAACAGCGCCGTCCCGTCCGGTGAGGTGAGCGAGATGGCCACGGCGACCTGGCCGTCGGTCAGCCTGGTCGTGATGTCGTAGCGACCCTCGACCGCGAAGAACGGTGAGACGTAGAACGTCTTCTCGGTGCTTGCACGCCGCCGGTCGACCGGGAGCGGGTAGCAGTGCCGCTCACCGTAGGTGTTGTGGACCTCGGCGAGGACGCCTTCCAGGTCGCCCTGGACGTCGAAGCAGAAGTACGTCGTGAGCGGGTCGAAGACGTAGCCGAGGCTGCGGGCGTTGGCGAGCACGAGCACCCGGTGCGCGCTCCAGGGCAGGTCCTGGGCCTCGATGAAGCGGCGCACCTTCTCCAGCAACGGCCGGTCGTCCTCGGGCGTGAAGTGGTCCCGCGAGCGGATGGAGGCCAGCGGGCGCAGCCACCGCGCGAAGGGGGCGTTCGGGTCGGCGGCGTCGACCAGCCACATCGTCGTGCGGTGGGAGAACTCGTAGCGGAACGGCCGCAGACGCCGGTGGTGCACCAGCGCCCGGACCGCGGCGGGACTCGCCTCGGGGGCGCTCACCAGGTGGCTCCCAACGCAGCCGCCGCGGCGACGCCCGAGCGGCAGCCGTCCTCGTGGAAGCCCCAGCCGTGGTAGGCCCCGGCGAAGGCGAGCCGGTCGCTGTTCAGGGACGCCAGCCGGCTCTGCGCCGCGACGGACTCCGCGGTGTAGGTGGGGTGTTCGTAGGTCATCGTCGCGATCACGTGCTCGGGTGCGGGCCCCACCTCGGGGTTGAGGGTCACGACCAGCGGGTCGGCCTCGTGGTGCCCCTGGAGGCGGTTCATCCAGTAGGACACCCGCGTCCGGTCGGTGAGCGTGTCGCAGTCCTCGAGCCGGTAGTTCCAGCTGGCGCGGGCACGGCGCTGCGCGGGCAGGGCGGACTCGTCGCGGTGCAGCCAGGCCACGTTGGTGGAGTACCCGAACGTCCCGAGCAGCTTCTGCTCCTCCTCGTTCGCGTCCGTGAGCAGCCGGAGGGCCTCGTCGGCATGGGTGGCGATGACAACCTTGTCGAAGCTTTGGTGCTCGTTGGGGCCGCCGCCGACCGGCCGGGAGTCGATCTCGACGTTCTCAGGCTTGCGGCTCAGCGCCGTCACCCGGGTGCCGGGCCGGACCACGTCGAGGCGGCGGGTGATCGCCTGGACGTAGGAGCGGGAGCCGCCCACGACGGTGTGCCAGGTCGGGGTGTCACCGAGGGTCAGGAAGCCGTGGTGCCGCAGGAACGCGAAGAGGTATGCGGCGGGGTAGGCCAGCGCGTCCGAGTGACCCATCGACCACACGCAGGAGACCACGGGGAGCGCGTAGTGGGTCACGAAGTGGCGGTCGAAGCCGTGCTCGGCGAGGAAGTCGGCGTAGGTCTGCTCCGACGTGGGGTGCTCCTCGAGGAAGGCGAGCGCCTCCTTCTGGAAGGCACGGATCTGCAGCAGGAGCCTCCAGAAGCCGGGGTCGACGGCGCGCCGGCGCTGGGAGAAGATTCCGGCGGCCTTCCGGCCGCCGGTGTAGCTGAGGCCGCAGCCCGAGCAGGAGATGTTCATGCTCATCTCCGTCGGCCGCGTGCGCACACCGAGCTCGTCGAACAGGCGGCGCAGCAGGGGGTAGGTGCGGTCGTTGAGCACGATGAACCCCGAGTCGACCGGCACTGTGCTCCCCGAAGGGACGGGCACGTCGTGCGTGTGGGCGTGGCCGCCGACCCGTTGGTCTGCCTCGAAGAGGGTCACGTGGTGGGTGCGCTGGAGGAGGTAGGCCGCGGTGAGGCCGGAGATGCCTCCACCGATCACGGCAGCGGTGGGACGCCCGTCGTACGACGAGCGTGGGCGGTGGTCGTGGGACGCGCTCATGTCCCTCGTTCGGTGCCCGACCGAGCGAGGATTGGTGCTTCGTCGAAATTGAGTTGAAGGTTCATCGAGGCGGGTCCACGACCTCGAGCCGCACCCGCTTGTTGCCCTTCCCCTTGGACTCGGTGCCGGTGACCACGACCTGACCGACCTCGGCGGTGCTGAGCACGTGGGTCCCGCCGTCGGCCTGCTTGTCGAGGCCCACGATGTCGATCACCCGCAGCGGGTCGATCTCACGGGGGATCAGGTTGGCCGCTGTGCGGATCAGCGCGCGGTCCTCGTCGGCAACCTCCCGTCCCACGAACTCCACGAGGATCTCGCGGGCGGCGGCGATCTCCTCGTTGATCCGCGCTTCGACCTGGCGGCCGAACTCCGCGGACATGGACGGGAGCGGGAAGTCGAGCCGGCCCTTCCCGGGGTCCATGTTGCCTCCGGTGACCGCCACCTGGTGGTCGGCCCAGATCACCCCGCACAGGATGTGCAGCGCGGTGTGCGTGCGCATGGTCAGGTGGCGCCGCTCCCAGTCGAGCAGGCCCTCGGCCTCGGTGCCCTCGCCCGGAACCTCGCTGGGGTCGGAGAGGTCGAGCCAGTGCCAGATCGTGGCTGGGTCCTCCCGGTCCCGGGCGACCCGCACCACCTTTCCGCTGCCGCCGTCCCAGCGCAGCTCGCCCACGTCGTACGGCTGACCGCCTCCGCCGGGGTAGAAGGCGGTACGACGGAGGGCAACCCTGCCCTCGGCGCGGTCGACCCGCTGCACGGTGGTGTCGAACTCACGCAAGTAGGCATCGACGGAGAAGAGCTCGCTCTGCGCGAGACCTCGTGGGGCACCCGCGGGTGCGCGCCCGGGCACGGCCATGGTCGAGGCTCCCTCGTTGGCTCGACGACTGGTGCTTTCAACGTACTCTGCGCAGGGAACGCGAGCAGGCTCGAAGTGGGATTGCGTAGTTCCTCACGAAACCGTCTTCACGCCCGGCGCTCCGCAGCACGGTGGCGCCGTGAAGGGCGCAGGTCGCGCACGTGGGCGGTCTGCGCCCCGGTTTCGCGACGGACATGGGCGTAAGTCGCGCACGTGCGCGACCCGGGCCCGAGCCGTGGCACCTGAGGGCCAGCCGAGACACCCGAAGTCGGCATGGCCGGGTCGGACGATTCAGTTGACTTGTCCGTCGATGCGTTGATTGCGCCGTTCGACATAAACGCGCACTGGCTGAGGGGAATTGCATGACCGTGCGTTCACTGCTCAAGCGCGCCGGAGCCGTCACGGCCGCCTCGACAGCACTCGTCCTCGCCGGCGCCACCAGTGCGTCGGCCCACCACTGCTTCGTTCCGTTGTACTCGCTCAACGGTCCGACCTCGGCGAACTGGTTCGTCATCGACGCCGAGACGGGCGCGTCGTTCGGCGACGACAACGGCGAGGGAGGTTTCGTGACCGGGTGCGACGAGGCAAGGGACGCCGGGTACGCCGCGCTCGAGGACGCCGGGCTCCCGGTGGCCATCAAGATCTTCGAGAAGATGACCATCGGTGAGAGCGCGACCGGCAACGGACAGGGCGCTGCAACCAACCCGAACGGGGCCGACGGCACAGGGCTGGAGTTCTTCGGCTCGGGCTCCGGGCTGCCGATGGAGATGGTCTCGACCTACGTCTCCGGCGCCTCGTCCGTCGACTGCGACGTGTAGGGGCACCGAGCAGACTCACAGAAGCGAAGGAGCTACCCCAGGTCGCCGGGGGTGGCTCCTTCGTTCGTGCTTGTAGGCCCGCGTGGGGCCGGTCAGCGGCCCCGCATGTTCTGACGCGCGCCCTTGAGGTTGGTGGGCATCGGCCCCTTGGGCAGCGGGATGTTGGAGCGGGTGGCGTCGAGCGCCCGCAGCCGCGCGAGGATGTCGGTGATCTCGGCGGGCTTGACCTTCCGGCCCAGCTTCGTGACGTGCTTGACCAGCTTGGGCAGCGGCACCGCGCCCTCCTGGTCACCGACCACGACCTCGTGGATGGGCGCCTCCGAGGCGACCCGCTCGTGCTTGCGGCGCTCGTTGCTGATCAGCGGCTTGAGCCGGTTGGGGTTGCCCTCTCCGACCAGCACGATGCCGGGCGGGCCGACGACCCGGTGCACTACGTCCTGGTTGCGGTTGAAGGCGATCGCCGGCTCGACGGTCCAGCCGCGCCGCAGCATGCCGAGGGCAGCCGCGGCCGCACCGGGCTGCCCCTCGATCTGCTTGTAGCCCGCGTGCTGGGCGCGACGGCCGAACACGATGAGCACCGCGAGGATGCCGATGAGCACCGCACCGACCAGGTCCAGTGCCCAGTGACCTGGGAGCAGTGCCAGGATCCCGAACGTGATGCCTGCCGTGAGCACGAACCAGCCGAGGAGGATCAGCCCGATCTTCGGGTCGACCTGCTTGGTCATCCGGTAGCTGGCCGCGATCTGCTTCATGCGACCGTTCTTCGCGGGCTTCGCGGACTTGTCTTTCCTGGCCATCGTGTGTTGGTGCCTCGTTCGGGTCGTTGGGGGAGAGTCGACCTAGTCTCTCAGACGGTCGTGGCGGCGGCGCCTTCGACAGACGGGTCCTGGGCCTCCCGGTGGGCGAGGGCCTGCTGGTAGAGCCGGCCGGCGCGGTACGACGAACGCACCAGCGGCCCGGACATGACACCGGCGAAGCCGATCTCCATCGCCTCGTCGTGCAGCTCCACGAACTCCTCGGGCTTGACCCAGCGCTCGATCGGGTGGTGGCGCAGCGAGGGGCGGAGGTACTGCGTGATCGTGACCAGGTCGCAGCCCGCGTCGTGCAGGTCCCGCAGGGCCTGGGAGACCTCCTCGCGGGTCTCGCCCATGCCCAGGATCAGGTTGGACTTGGTGACCAGGCCGAACTCGCGCGCCTGGGTGAGTACGTCGAGGGAGCGGTCGTAGCGGAACGCCGGCCGGATGCGCTTGAAGATGCGCGGGACGGTCTCGACGTTGTGCGCGAGCACCTCGGGCCGGGACTCGAACACCTCGGCCAGCAGGTCCGGCTTGCCGTTGAAGTCGGGGATGAGGTTCTCGACACCGGTCTCGGGGTTGAGCTCGTGGATGGCGCGCACGGTCTCGGCGTACAGCCAGGCGCCGCCGTCCTCGAGGTCGTCGCGCGCGACGCCGGTGATGGTGGCGTAGCGCAGGCCCATCGTCCGGACCGACTCCGCGACCCGGCGCGGCTCGTCGCGGTCGAGCGGCTCGGGCTTGCCGGTGTCGATCTGGCAGAAGTCGCAGCGCCGCGTGCACTGGTCGCCGCCGATGAGGAAGGTGGCCTCGCGGTCCTCCCAGCACTCGAAGATGTTGGGGCAGCCGGCCTCCTCGCACACCGTGTGCAGGCCCTCGCGCTTCACCAGGGACTTCAGCTCGGTGTACTCCGGGCCC
>DASSMS010000026.1:0-4823 GCA_035688575.1 Nocardioidaceae bacterium | reverse complement strand
ATCGGCACCGGCACGCTGATGGCGGTCTTCCTGGCCAACTCAGGTGGTGCCTGGGACAACGCCAAGAAGCTCGTCGAGGACGGTTACCACGGTGGTAAGGGCTCGCCGGCCCACGAGGCGACGGTCATCGGCGACACGGTCGGCGACCCGTTCAAGGACACCGCCGGTCCGGCGATCAACCCGCTGATCAAGGTGATGAACCTGGTCTCGCTGCTGATCGCTCCCGCGGTCGTGGCGCTGTCGGTGGGAGACGACCAGAACAACCCGGTCCGGATCGCGATCGCCGTCGTGGCCGCGCTGATCGTGGCCGGTGCGGTCTACGTCTCCAAGCGGCGCCCGGTCGCGATCGGCGACGCGGCGCCGGAGTCGGAGCCGGCGCCGGAGACGGTCAAGGCCTGACCCGCTCCCGGAGCACGTGCAGGGCCCGTCGGCGCACGTCGGCGGGCCCTCGCCGTGCCCGCGGCGGGGTGCACACGTGCAGGCACACCTTGCTCGCCACCGTCGCCCGCAACCTCCCGGTTTCGAAGCCGCCCCGACGGGGGAGTCTAGGCAGACGGGGGCAGACTCAGCGCTGCTCGCGGCAGGGGCCGACCCCGCCCGACGCTGGTACCGTGACCCGCGTCTGAAACGGAACTTCCCCATCGACGAGGACACCACCTTGACTGACACCGTCACCATTCCTGGGGCCGGGGGGCCCGCGGAGTCCGCCGGCAACACGAGCTTCCGTGTGGTCCACCGCACGATCATGCGACCGGACCAGGAGATCGACATCCGGCCGCTGTACGTCGGCGGTGTGGCGAGCTTCGGCGCCTCGGCCTCGACGTCTGGCGCGGCTGGTGACACCTCCGAGAAGAAGGACAAGTCCAAGAGCAACGAGCCGGAGCAAGCCGGAGACCCGATCACCGGCATCGGCGGCTTCGGAAAGGTCGTCGACGAAGGGGCCGTGGTCTTCCCGGAGCGCCGGCTGACCTTCGGCACCTACTTCAACGCGTTCCCGGCCGGCTACTGGCGGCGCTGGACGTCCTACCCGAACGTCCGGCTGCAGGTCACGGTGCGCGGTGAGGGCACGCTGAGCGTCTACCGCTCGACCGCCAAGGGCCACGTCCAGCGCGCGGACTCGGTGACCTTCGACACCGCCGAGGAGCAGACGTACAGCTTCGACCTCCCGCTCAAGCCCTTCATCGACGGCGGCTGGTACTGGTTCGACGTCGAGGCCGGCGAGCGCGAGGCGGTCGTCGTCTCCGGTATCTGGGGCTTCGAGACCGAGCGCACGATCCCGGGGATCGTCTCGATCGGCATCACGACGTTCAACCGTCCCGACTTCTGCGTCGACCAGCTCGTGGCGCTCGGCAACGAGCCCGAGGTCCTCGACATCCTCGACGAGATCTTCGTGGTCGACCAGGGCACCCAGAAGGTCTCCGACGACCCGCGCTACGCCGACGCCGCTGCCAAGCTCGGACCCAAGCTCCGCCTGATCGAGCAGGGCAACCTCGGCGGCTCCGGCGGATTCTCGCGCGCCATGGACGAGGCCGCGACCAAGGGTGACGCGGACTACGTGCTCCTCCTCGACGACGACGTGGTGGCCGAGCCGGAGGGCATCCTGCGCGCCGTCGCCTTCGGTGACCTCGCCAAGCACCCCACCATCGTCGGCGGGCAGATGTTCAGCCTCTACGACCGTTCGGTCATGCACGCCTACGGCGAGACCGTCGACCGCTGGCGCTGGTTCTGGGGTGCGGCCCCGAACACCAAGCACGGCCACAACTTCGCGGCGAGGTCGCTGCGCGCCACCAAGTGGCTCCACCGGCGCATCGACGTCGACTACAACGGCTGGTGGATGTGCCTGATCCCCACGCGGGTGATCAAGGACGTCGGCCTGTCGCTGCCGATGTTCATCAAGTGGGACGACGCGGAGTTCGGTCTGCGGGCGAACAAGGCGGGTTACCCGACCGTGACCCTGCCCGGCGTCGCCGTCTGGCACGTGCCGTGGCACGAGAAGGACGACACGATCGACTGGCAGGCGTACTTCCACCGCCGCAATCGTCTCGTGGCCGCACTGCTGCACTCGCCCTACGAGCACGGCGGCAACGTGGTGTTCGAGAGCTTCCAGACGCAGGTGCGCCACCTGCTCTCGATGCAGTACAGCCCCGCCGAGATGGGACTCATGGCGATCGAGGACATCCTCGATGGCCCGGAGCGGATGCACCGCGACGTGCTCAAGCGGCTCCCGGAGCTGCGTGAGCTGCGCAAGGGGTACGACGACGCGCGGTCGCAGGCCGAGCTCGACGCCTACCCGCCTGCGCGGCGCAAGAAGCCCCCGCGCAAGGGCCGGGACTCCTCCCAGCCGGTCGGCCCGCTCGGCAAGATCAAGACCGTGGCCCGCGGCGCGCTGAAGCAGGTCATCCCGCCGAGCGAGCTGTCGAAGAAGTACCCGCAGACGAACGTCGCCCACCTCGACCTGAAGTGGTGGAAGCTCATGCAGTTCGACTCCGCGCTGGTCTCCTCGGCGGACGGCACCTCGGTGTCCTGGTACAAGCGCGACCCGAAGCTCGCCAAAGACCTCATGCAGCGGTCGGTCGCGCTCCACGCGCGGCTGGCCAAGGAGTGGCCGCGGCTCGCCGAGGAGTACCGTGACGCGCTCCCGGACCTGGTCGCCCCCAAGACCTGGCACGCGACCTTCGAGGCCTCGACCGAGAAGGACTGACCGCGGACACGATGAGGCGGCTGCGCGCCGCTCTCGAGGCTGCCGGGTACACCTACGACGGTGTGGCCGGCCTGCTCGGGCCCACCGCGCACGCCGCCCTCTCCCGCAACGAGACCACCCCCGGCCTCCGGGCGACCCGCGACGGCTCGGCCCTGGCCACGCTCACCCGGTTGTGGCTGCTGCAGGCTCCCGTGACCGTCGAGGCGGCCGAGCGGGCGCTTCCGGGCCTGCTCGGGCCGCTCGCGCACCTCGGGATCGTTCAGGGCTCCGGGGATGAGGTCCGGGCGCTGGTCGACGTACGCCCCTATGCCGACGAGGACCACGACTGGTGGGTGGTCAGCGACCTGACGCCCGGCCTCGACGGTCGCAACCTGCGTGTCGGCGGCGACCACGTGCTGGGGATCAGCTCGGCCTCCACGTCGCTGGCGCAGCTGACCGTGCGGGACCCCGCGGACCGGGCGCTCGACCTCGGCACCGGCTGCGGTGTGCAGGCGCTCCACCTGGCCGCGCACACCCGCGAGGTCGTCGCTACCGACGTCAACGAGCGCGCTCTGTGGATGACCGGGCTCAACGCGGAGCTCAACGGGGCCTTCGAGGACGGACGGCTCGAGGTGCGTGACGGGAGCCTCTTCGAGCCGGTCGCGGGCGAGCGGTTCGACTTGGTGGTGACGAACCCGCCGTTCGTGATCTCGCCGGCGACCGGGGAGCGCCTGGTCTACCGCGACTCGGGGCTGCCAGGCGACGAGGTCGTGCAACGGGTTGTGACCGAGGCGCCGGGTCATCTGCGGCCCGGTGGCTGGTGCCAGGTGCTCGCGAACTGGGTCATCGAGAAGGACCGGCCGTGGGACGAACGGCTCACCGGCTGGGTCGAGGGCTCCGGGTGCGACGCCTGGGTCGTCCAGCGGGAGGTCGCCGACCCCGCACAGTACGTCGAGCTGTGGCTGAAGGACGCGGGCCTGCACGGCACACCGGAGTACACCGAGCGCTACGACGCCTGGCTCGCGTGGTTCGAGCAGCAGGGTGTCGAGGGGGTCGGCTTCGGCTGGCTGAACCTCCACCGGACCGACCGGGGCGATCCGGTCCTGCGGTTCGAGGAGTGGCCCTACGAGGTCGAGCAGCCGCTGGGTCGAGAGGTCGCGGACCGGGCGGGACGGGTCGCGCTCGAGCGGTCCCTCGACGACGACGCGCTGCTCGCGGCCCGCCTGGTCGTGCGCGCCGACGTACGCCAGGAGACCTTCGGGCAGCCGGGGGCCGAGGACCCCGAGCAGATCGTGCTGCGCCAGCAGCGCGGACTGAGGCGGGCGCGGAAGACCGACACCGTCGAGGCCGGACTGGTCGGCGCCTGTGACGGGGACCTCGCCGTGGGACAGATCCTTGACGCGCTGGCGACCCTGCTCGATGGTGAACCCTCGGACCTGCGACGGGAGTACCTCCCCGTGGTCCGCGACCTGCTGGTCGAGGGTTTCCTGACCGACCTGGGCTGAGGGCCCTGGACATTTACCGGTGGCGGTTACCGTTACCGTGGCGTGCGAGCCCCAGCCCCTGGGGAGCATTGATGGAGGAGCACCAAAGAAGTGGCAGCCAAGAACACCCAGAACGGCGCCGGTCACAAGCTCGTGATCGTGGAGTCGCCTGCCAAGGCGAAGACGATCGCCGGCTACCTCGGCGGCGACTACGTCGTGGAGTCCTCCATCGGCCACATCCGCGACCTGCCGCAGAAGGCCTCCGACATCCCGGCGGCGATCAAGGGCGAGCCGTGGGCGCGCCTCGGCGTTGACATCGACAACGAGTTCAAGCCCTACTACGTCGTCTCCAGCGACAAGAAGTCGCACATCACCAAGCTCAAGAAGCTGGTCAAGGAAGCCTCCGAGCTCTACCTCGCCACCGATGAGGACCGCGAGGGGGAGGCCATCGCCTGGCACCTCTACGACGAGCTGAAGCCGAAGATCCCGGTCAAGCGGATGGTCTTCCACGAGATCACGCCGCAGGCGATCAGCGCCGCCGTCGAGAACCCTCGCAGCATCGACGAGGACCTGGTCGAGGCCCAGGAGGCCCGCCGCATCCTCGACCGGCTCTACGGCTACGAGGTCTCGCCGGTGCTGTGGAAGAAGGTCATGTCCGG
>DASSMS010000157.1:0-38354 GCA_035688575.1 Nocardioidaceae bacterium | reverse complement strand
TTTGGGACATCACGGGCGATTGGCGCAGTGGTAGCGCGCTTCCTTGACACGGAAGAGGTCACTGGTTCAAACCCAGTATCGCCCACCAGCATGGCTGCAGGTCGAAGCCCCTCACCCCCCGAGTCGAGGGGCTTCTTTCTTGCCGCTGAGGCACTCAGCGAGGCACTGACTCTCATTGCGGTGCACTGCGTGAAGACAGGCGCACATTTGCAGAGTCCAACGCCGTCCCGTGGCTCGTACAGAACACCAGGCCGCGGTCCGCTTGAAGCCCCGCTGCCTCCGGCGGGAATCGGCCACCCTTCCGTGCTCGGCCACGCGAGGCCGGCTGGAGCCATCCAGCGGAGTCACACGCCGTTCTCAGCGGCCCACCGCTTCGCGGACTCGAGCTCAGAGAGTGGGAACGCGCGCGCTTGCCCGGGCCACAGGATGCTGAAGATCTTGACCGCCGGACCTGCCCAACGCGCATCCGTCACGATCGCCATCCGCTCGAACGACGTCGGGTTACGGACGCCGAGCTTCAGGTCCTCCCAGACTGCCTCTCCCTCGTACTCGTCGAACTTCGGGCCGAGGACGTAGACGAGGCGGACCTTGCCGTGCTGGGCGATCGCCTGGTTGACCGCGGGGACGATGACGTTCTCGTAGTCCTCTTTCTCGACGTCGTCGATGGCCTCGAGGCCGAGGACGCCTTCAGGCATGTCACCGAGGATGCGGAGCATGATCGTCACTTTCCTCAAGCCCTGGAACCGGTGTCAATACGCGTGGCACGTCGTCGACGGGGTCGTACCCGAACCGGGTGACGGCGAGGAGGGATCAAGCTGCTGGCACCCTACGGCACGGCTACTACACATAGGCCCCGACCGCGATGACAAGGAAGAGGGTGAGGGGTCCCGTCCAGGTCCTAACTCGCCGCGCCCATGGCCCTGGGGGAGGTGCAGGGCCGCGACCTGGGTCGCCGCGGCGTGCGGGTCCGAGGAAGTGCAGATCATCCGTGCGAGGGGATCCCCCCGGCGCCTCTGTTGCCGCACGGTGGAGATGTTCGGCCGGGAGTCGCTGCGGCGGGACGGGGATGGCCGGAGCGCCTCGGAGCACCTCGGGCCAGGACACCCAGGTAGGAGGCACCGATGAGGCGGTCCAACGTCGACGCGGGAGACGTGCCTCCCCCACGACCGATGGTCGGCGAGGAGCAGTGTGACCGCTGCTGCGCATCCGCGTGCGTGTACGTCGTCCTGGCATCAGGACTGGACCTGGTCTTCTGCTCCCACCACGCCCGCCAGTACGAGCTCGTGCTCGGGCGGTCCGGGGCGATGTTGCGTGGGGATCGGCGGGTTGGGCGACTGTCCTGGTGACCGCCTCCGCCAGATCCTCAGGCGAACTCCAACACCCGACACCTCCGGGGTCGAAGGTCTCGCCGAAGCGCATGGGAGCGACAGTCGAAAGTTCGAGACGACAAGGGTTGGCGTCGGTTCCGGCTCATCCGCGCCGGATGATCACCGCTGAGGTCTTCGGTCGATAGCGTGATCGCGGAGGGAGAGCCTCATGACGACGACCACCCATGCGAAACCGGTCCCTTTCACCAGGGACGACTACGCCGCCCGCATGACACGTGTGGTAGGCGATGCCGCCAAGGCCGGGCTCGACGGTGTGGTCGTGACGCCCGGGCCCGACCTCGTGTGGCTCACCGGGTACCGGCCCACGGCGATCACCGAGCGGCTCACGGTGCTGGTGCTCGCGTCCGGCCGTGAGCCGACCCTGCTCGTGCCGGCTCTCGAACGGCCCGACGCGGAGGGAGCCAAAGGTGCGAGTGCCCTGAACATCGTCGACTGGCCGGACGGCTCTGACCCATACCCGCTGGCCGGGCGCCTGCTCAGCTCCGGCGGTCGTTTCGGGATCTCCGACTCTGCATGGGCGATGCACCTGCTCGGCCTCCAGCACGCCCTGCCAGGGGTGAGCTACGCGGCGCTGACCCAGAGCATGCCCATGTTGCGCGCGGCCAAGGACGCCAACGAGCTCGCGCGGCTCGCCCTGGCGGGAGAGGCCGCTGACGCGACGTACCGGGAGATCATCCGTCTGCGGTTCGAGGGGCGACACGAGACCGAGGTCGCGGCCGACCTTGCCCGTCTGCTCCGCGAGTTCGGCCACGAGCAGGTCGACTTCACGGTCGTCGGGTCCGGGCCCAACGGCGCCAACCCTCACCACGAGGCCGGGGACCGGGTGATCCAGCCAGGAGACGCAGTCGTCCTGGACTTCGGTGGTCTGATGTACGGCTACGGGTCCGACACCACGCGGACGGTGTGTGTCGGCGAGCCCAGCCCCGAGATCCGCAGGGTGCACGACATCGTGCGGCAAGCGCAGCAGGCGGCGTTCGAGGCGGTCAGGCCCGGGATCGCCTGCCAGGAGATCGACCGGGTCGCGAGAGGGGTGATCACCGCAGCCGGTTACGGCGAGCAGTTCATCCATCGCACCGGTCACGGCATCGGCGTGACGACCCACGAGCCGCCGTACATGGTCGAGGGCGAGGAGCAACCGCTGCAGCCGGGGATGTGTTTCTCGATCGAGCCCGGCATCTACCTCGCCGGCCGCTTCGGCGTCCGGATCGAGGACATCGTCACCGTCACCGAGACCGGTGGCCGGCGCCTGAACAGCACTGACCACAGTCTGTACATCGTGGAGTAGGACAGCGTCATGACCACGGCATCGCCAGACCAGCAGAACGGCAAGGGCGCGATGACCGTTCGCGGTGCCGCGTTCCTCGGCGTGGGGTCCATGGTGGGCGCAGGTATCTTCGCCCTGCTCGGTGAGGCAGGCGCCGTCGCCGGGTCCGCGGTGTGGCTCTCGTTCCTGGTTGCCGGGGTGGTCGCGTCCCTCCAGGGTTACGCCGTCGCGAAGCTGGGGGCGCGGTACCCGTCGTCGGGGGGAATCGTCACCTTCCTCCTTCAGGGGTACGGCGGCGGGCACATCACAGCGATCACGTCCTGGCTCCTCTACTTCGCCGCCCTCATCGTCACCGCGATGGTGTCCGTCTCGTTCGGGAGCTACGGCTCCGCGTTGTTCTTCGGCGAGTCGGAGGCATGGGCCAAGGTGCTCACCACCGCCGTGATCATCGCGGTCGCGGCCGTCAACATCGCAGGAGCCAAGTCCATCGACCGGGTGCAGAGCGTGATCGTCGTGATCCTGCTCGCAGTGTTCGCGATCTTCATCGTGGTCACGCTCGCCCAGATGAACCCGGACCTGCTGGCACCGTCGACCTACCCACGGAACGGGGCGATCATGTCGAGCGTCGCCCTGACGTTCTTCGCCTACCTGGGCTTCACCGTCATCAGCTTCACCGGTGGCGACCTGCCGAACCCGGCCAAGAACCTGCCCAGGGCGATGTACCTCGCCCTCGGCATCACCACCGCGCTCTACATCCTGATCTCCCTGGGAGTCTTCGGCACGCTGACTGTGGACGAGGTCATCGCCAACGGCGACACGGCACTGGCGCAGGCGGCCAAGCCGGCGCTCGGTCAGGCGGGTTTCGCCATGATGGCCGTGGCCGCGCTCCTCGCGACCTCGTCCTCGGTCAACGCCAACATCTACGCCGCCACCGGGTCGACCAAGAAGCTCGCCGAGTCCGGGATGTTCCCGCCGGTGTTCGGCGAACGCGCTTACGTCGGAGGCACGCGCGGCCTGACCATCTCGGTCCTCCTCGTGCTGCTCCTGGCCAACCTCGTCGACCTCACCGCCATCGCCTCTCTGGGCAGCGTCGTCGCCCTCGCGATCTTCCTCGTCGTGTCCGTGGCAGCGTTCAAGCTGAGGGTGGAGACGGGCTCGCGGGCGTCGGTGTTGATCGCCGCGATCGCGCTGACGCTCGTGGTCGTCGTGGTGTTCGTGGTCGAGACGCTCCGGACGGAGCCGGAGACCTTCGTCGCCATGGTCGGGATCCTCCTGCTTGCCACGGTGCTCGACCTGGTGTGGACCCGGCTGCGCGCCCGTAGGGCCGCGACGCGCTGACGCCGGGTGTCGCGGAATCATCCCCGGCGGATGAGCCGGTCCAGACCTCGTGATCCCTAGCCTGAATGCACTTCCATCGACACGTCGTACCGAGGGGGCCATGAGATGAAGATGCGGACAAAGAAGCATAGATCTCTCGGACGGCGTCCCGGACAAGCGAATGGTTCCAGCCTGTTCGAGCGCGGGGGGCGGTCGACATGAGCGCCATGGACGTTCCCGCCAAACCTCCCGCCTCAGAGACAGTGGCGCGCGCCAAGGCCCCGGCCACGCAGTGGATCTCCTGGATCGCGCTGGCGATGATGACGACGAGCTCGGTCGCCAGTCTCCGGGCCGCGCCGACCATGGCCGTGTACGGCCTGGCTTGCGTGTTCCTCTATCTGCTCCCCGCGATCGTCTTTCTGCTGCCCACGTCCCTGGTCTCAGCCGAGCTGGCCTCCGGGTGGAAGGGCGGCGTCTACAACTGGGTCTCGCTGGGCATCTCGAAACCGATGGGCTTCCTGGCCGTGTGGTGCCAGTTCGCGATGACCATCTTCTACTACCCAAGCCTTCTGGGGTTCGTCGCGAGCACGCTCGCCTACGTGATCAACCCTGAGCTGGCCAGCAGCGGCGTTTGGACCGCGGCGGTCATCATCGTCGTCTACTGGTCCGGTGTGTGGATCTCCTCACGCGGCACCAAGGGCGTGGCGGGGCTGGCCAGCGGCGGGCTGATCATCGGGACCCTGATCCCCGGCATCGTCCTGGTCCTGCTCGGCGTTGTGTTCCTCGGCCAGGGCAACGAGTCCGCTGCACCGATGACCTCCGAGAACCTGCTGCCGGCGTGGGCAGGCCTCTCCAGCCTCGTGCTCATCGTCAACAACTTCCTCTCCTACTCCGGCATGGAGATGAACGCGGTGCACGTGTCGTCCCTGAAGAACCCCGGCAAGGAATTCCCGAAGTCGATGTTTCTCGCCATGGGCTTGGTGCTTGCCATCTTCATCCTCCCGGCCTTGGCGATCAGCTGGATCGTGCCTGCGGAAGAGCTGTCCCTCACCGCAGGCGTGATGCAGGCCTTCGACGCCGTGTTCGCGAACTTCGGCTGGCAGTGGCTGACGCCGATCGTCGGGATCATGCTGGTAACAGCCTCGCTCGGCGGCATGTTGACCTGGCTGGCCGGACCTTCCAAAGGCCTGCTGCTCATCTCTCGTCAGGAGGGCTACCTTCCGCCGTTCCTGCAGCGACTCAACAAGAACGGGGTCCAGCAGAACATCCTGGTCGTCCAGGGCGTGATCACCACCGTGATCGGCCTCGCGTACGCGCTGATCCCAGACGTGTCCAGCGCGTACTGGATGTTCTCGGTGATCACCACCCAGGTCTACCTGATCATGTACCTGCTGATGTTCGTGGCGGCCGTCCAGCTGAGACGCAAGCACCCCGACCACGCACGTGGCTTCCGGGCTCCCATGCTTGTCGGAATGTGTGGCGTCGGCTTCGCCGCCTCGCTGGCCGCACTTCTCGTCGGGTTCATCCCGCCCTCGCAGTTCGGCGGCGGTAACGCGGGCGTGTACTTCCTGATCGTCGCGGGCGGCGCTCTCGGCCTCGGCCTGCTCGTGCCCTACCTCTTCTTCAGGTTCCGCAAGCCCTCCTGGAAGCAAGCTGAACCGGAGGAGGTGACTCCGTCATGAGCACGGCGACGGAAACACAGTCGAAGCGCGAAAGGTCCACGCTCTACATCGCGGTCGCGGTCGGGATCGGGGTGCTGATGGTTATCGGCCTGATCTTCTACCGCTCCGCGGAGGCGACGCGCGAGGCCGAGCAGAAGGCCGACGAGCTGATCGCAGCGCTCGAGGACGCCGGCGCGACGGCACCCGATCGCGACCAGATCGTACGGGTGCTCGGCGACGACGGAGGCGCGACCTGTGCCGACCCGAACGACTCACTGAGTCGGGCCATTCTCCTGTCCCAGCTGGCCAACGGAGCAGCGGGCCCGGGGGCTCGGCCCGTAATCGCCGACAGCCGGGTCGTGAAGGGACAGCTGTTGATCATCGAGATCTACTGCCCCGACGAACTGGAGGACTTCAAGCAATTCGTCGATGACTTCAAGACCGACGACGTGGCAGGGAGCTGACCTATGGATCTCCGATCACGCATCGCCGACCTGATGCCCCAGGCGCGGGAGGAGCTTGCCGAGCTCGTCGCCCTGAGGTCGGTCGCCGACCCGCGGCAGTTCCCGCCGGAGGAGTGCGAGCGCGCTGCGCAGTGGGTGCTCGACAAGTTCGCCGAGGTCGGCTTCACCGACGCCCACCTGGAGGAGACGTCCGACGGAAGCCAGGCCGTGGTCGGGTCCCGGCCGTGCTCACGGGGGGACGCACCCACGGTGCTGTTGTACGCCCACTACGACGTGCAACCACCCCTCGACGACGCGGCATGGCGTACGCCGCCCTTCGAGCTGACCGAGCTCGACGGCCGCTGGTACGGCCGCGGAACCGCCGACTGCAAGGGCAACATCGTCATGCACCTCGCCGCACTGCGGGCGCTCGGTGCGGACCTGTCGGTGAACCTGAAGCTGGTGGTCGAGGGGTCGGAGGAGCAGGGCACCGGCGGCCTCGAGGCCTTCGTCCCCGAGCACGCGGAACTCCTCCGCGCCGACACGATCCTGGTCTGCGACACCGGCAACGCCGCAGTCGGACGCCCGGCCGCGACCGTGAGCCTGCGCGGCATGGTGAACGTGGTGGTAACGGTCGAGGCGCTCGGGTCCGAGCTGCACTCGGGAATGTTCGGCGGTGCGGCGCCGGACGCGCTCGCGGCGCTCATGTCGATGCTCGCGACCCTCCGCGACGGCCACGGCAACACCACGATCAAGGGACTCGACAACGGCCAGACCTGGCCAGGTGAGGTATACCCAGCGGACCAGTTCCGCGCGGACGCCACGGTGATGGAGGGGGTCTCCCTGCTCGGAGACGGGAGCATCTCGGACATGCTCTGGGCACGGCCCGCCGTGACCATCCTCGGAATCGACTGCCCACCGGTGGTGGGCTCGGCCTCAGCCATCGTCCCTCGCACCGCCGCCCGTCTGAACCTCCGCATCCCCCCGGGCATGACTCCCGGGGAGGCGCAGGCCGCTCTCGTCGACCACCTCCATGCCGTCGCGCCCTGGGGCGTCAAGGTCGAGGTGGAGGTCGAGGCCGCAGGGGCGCCGTTCAAGGCCGCGGTCGACGGTCCGGCGTACAAGGCCATGGCGACGGCGATGCAGGAGGCATACGGCACCCCGATGACCAGCCTCGGGCAGGGTGGATCCATCCCACTCTGCAACGTGTTCGCGGAGACCTACCCCCAAGCGGAGCTGATTCTGATGGGGGTGGAGGAGCCCCTCGCGCTCATCCACGCACCCAACGAGAGCGTCGACCCCACCGAGATCGCGAACATGGCTCTGAGCGAGGCCATCTTCCTCCAGCGCTATGCCGACAACGCCACGTGATCCGACAGCTGTGAAGGGAGCCGCTCATGCTCATCCTTGCCATCATCGTTGTCGGTCCCGCGGCCGGCTGGGTCGCGCACCCTCCTCGTCGGTCGCGGCCGAACCACGGTGACAGTGGGCGCCCTCCCTGACGAGCCCAACAAAGCAGGACCACTAGAACGTCGGGGAAATATCTGGCCTGACCTCACGAGTCGATATGAGTCGTCACTGATCAGAAAAGACGTGCCCTGCGCTTTCATCCTGGCAGGATGATGCGCCAGTGAGGCCGCGCCACCAGAGTATGCAAGATCGACTGCCAGGCGGCTGGGCCCGTCAGGCCGCCGCCAGCTGGAGACGAGGCGAACGTGACCGACGGCGTACTGCTAGCTGTGGTTTCGGCGGCAGTCGTGCTGACTGCAGCAGGTGTGGTCGTCACACTCGCCACCGACGACCGCGACCCCAGCATCGTGCTGGCATGGCTGTTCGTCATCGTCCTCGCGCCGGTCCTCGGACTGGTGGCGTACTTCCTCGTCGGTCGCAACCTGCGCGCGCCTGGGCGCTGGAGAACGCGGCGGCCCAAGCCGGCGGGTGCCATGGAGGAGGCGCATGCGCCGGCCGGCGGCGCTGCCACTGCCTTCGCCGAAGCGGCGGTCGAGCAGCTTCAGGGATCACCTGCCGGCCGTGTTGCGACGATAGTCGTGGCGGAGGGCGGCACCGAGCCACTGCCCGCCGACGACGTCCGTTTGTACTTCGCCGGTGCGGACAAGTTCCGGGACCTGCTGGCTGACCTTGCCGCGGCCACGAACCACATCCACCTGATGTACCTCATCTGGGAGCAGGACGAGCTCACTGCGAAGGTGACCGAGACGCTGCTGGAGCGGCTCGACGCCGGAGTGCGAGTGCACATCCTCTACGACTGGCTCAGCTCGCTGCCGTACAAGAAGGCAGAGTTGCACCGGCTCACCGAGAAGGGCGCCGTCGTGATGCCGTGCTACCGACGGGTGCCACAGCTGAACTATCGCAACCACATGAAGATCGTCATCATCGATGGCGACATCGTCTACTCCGGCGGCATGAACCTTGGTCAGGAGTACATCGACGGCGGTGCGCGCTTCGACCTTTGGCGTGACAGCCACTTCAGATTGACCGGCCCCGTCGCCGCTCCCTACCTCGAGCTGTTCGCAGCCACTTGGGTGCGCACGGGCGGGCCCGGAGACGTCCTCGATGGTCCCCTGGAGCGACCGTCTGCTCGCCTCACCCGCGAGGCGACGCCGGTCCAGGTGGTGCACTCCAGCGCGTCGACGCCTACAGCGGCGATCCGGAACCTGTTCATCGTGGCACTTACCGCCGCCCGTCGCCGGGTGTGGATCCAGTCGCCCTACTTCGTGCCGGACGAGCCGACGCTGACCGCGCTGTGCGTGGCCGCCTCCAGCGGCGTGGACGTGCGCCTGATGATGACGGGTCTTCCGGACAAGAGGCTGCCGTTCTACGCGGCTCACGCCTACTTCGGTCAGGTGCTGGCGTCCGGCGTACGCGTGTACCAGTACACAGCGGGCTTCATGCACGCGAAGAGCGTCCTGATGGACGATGACCTGGTCGTCCTCGGCACCTGCAACTGGGACATCCGCAGCCTGCTCCTCCACGACGAGGTCGTCGCAGTCATCCACGGCAGCGAGCAGGTGGCGGAGTGCGCCGGCCACTTCGAGTCCGACCTGCGCTGCTGTCACGAGGTCACCGTGGAACAGATGGACTCGCTCGGTTCTCTCCGGCGGGCACGCAACTCCCTGTGCCGGTTGACCTCCCGCCTCCTCTGACATCGAACGCAGGCCGTGAGGTCGTCCCCGCAGGATGACCCGGTCGACCCGGCTTCGGTGCAACTATGAGGATCTCGGGGACCGGTCAGTCAACCGGGAGGCACGATGAGACCCGAACCTGCCGCGCCGGACCGGAGCAGCCGTCGCGTCCGACTCGCCGACCTCGTCCGCCTGCTCACGACCTGGGCGCTGTCTACGCTCACGCTCGCACTGGCCGACGTCCTGCTCCCCGGTTTCTCGGCCGACACGTGGTGGCACCTCGTGGTCGTGGCGGCGGTGAGCGGCACTCTGGGTCTCCTCGTACGCCCCCTGATGGTGGAGGTCGCGACCCGCACAGGCTGGGTCGTGGTGCTCCCCCTCGCGCTGTTCGGTCAGGCGGCGGTCATGTACCTCGCCATGGTGGCGGTGCCGGGCATCCGCACGACGTTCCTCGCCGCGATGGCGGCCAGCTGGATCGCCGCGGCAGTCGGCACGCTGGTGGCGTACGTCGGTACGGCCGGAACCGACGAGGGACTGACCTCATCCCTGGCCCGGCGCCGGCGCGGCCAGGTGAAGGTCGTCGACCCTGAAGTGGACGGCATGGTCTTCGTCCAGCTCGATGGCGTTCCTTTCCCGGTGCTGCGGTGGGCGGTGCAGTCGGGCGGCGTACCGACCATCCGGCGTTGGCTCTCCGCGGGCGAGTACCGGCTCGCTGAATGGACGCCGCAGCTGCCGTGCACGACGCCGGCGAGCCAGCTCGGCATCCTCCACGGCACTGTCGCGCGCGTCCCCGCGTTCCGCTGGTACGACCGGGCGCTGGGTCGGGTACTGGTGGCCAACCGGCCCTCGGACGCGACGGTGATCGAGGACCGGGCGAGCGACGGCCATGGGCTGCTGTGCGAGGACGGCGTCTCCATCTCCAACCTGTTCTCGGGGGACGCCGAGCGCTCCCTGCTCACCATGAGCCGGGCCGGGGCAGCCCGCGGTGTGCCGCAGACCCGGCGCGCGATGGCTTGGTTCGTCGCCACCCCGGGTGGGCTCGCACGCAGCCTCACGCGCACGGTTGCCGAGCTGGTGAAGGAGCGGTGGCAGGCACGCCGCCAGGAGCGACGCCGGCTGGAGCCTCGAGTCCGCCGGGGGTGGACCTTCGCCGTGCTGCGCGCCCTCACCAACGCACTGCTGCGTGACCTCAACACCGCCCTGGTCGCCGAGGAGATGCTACGCGGCACCAAGGTCGTGTACGTCGACTACGTCGACTACGACGAGATCGCCCACCACGCGGGGATGTTCCGCCCCGAGTCGCTCGCGTCGCTCGATGGGCTGGACGCCGTGCTGGCCCAGCTCGAGCGGCTCGCGGCGCTGGCCCCTCGGCGGTACCGCATCGTGGTGCTCTCTGACCACGGGCAGTCGCAGGGGCGGCCCTTCGTGGACCGCTGCGGCGACGATCTCGGCGCGGTGTGCAGCGAGCTGATGGCCACCGGCGTCGGGGCCTACGAGGAATCCGTGGAGGGCTGGGGACGTGCCGACTCGCTGGTGCAAGACGTCGGTTCCGAGGGGCTCTCCGGCCGGCTGACGGCACCCGCGGACCAGAAGTTGCGCCGCCTCGAGGGCACTGCGGCCACGGCCCCCGAGGACGACGTCCTCGTGCTCGGCTCGGGCAACCTCGGGCTGCTGTACGTTCGCGGTCCCGAGCGGCTCGACCTCGACGAGATCGAGCGCCGTTGGCCCAGGCTGCTTCCTGGACTGCGCTCCCATCCCGGGGTCGGCTTCGTCGCAGGACTCGATGCGGCGGGACGGGCATGGGCGCTCGGTCCTGAGGGACGCCACGACCTCGTCACTGGCGCCATCGAGGGAGTCGACCCCCTCGCTCCGTACGGTCCCCACGCGGCCCGGGTCCTGCTCCGTGCCGTCTCGATGCCCGAGGCACCCGACCTCTACGTCAACAGCACCGTCGACGACCACACTCTCGACGTCGCCGCGTTCGAGAACCTGGTGGGCTCACACGGCGGCCTCGGCGGCTGGCAGGACCGGGCGGTCCTCCTCGCGCCGGCGGACCTGTTGCCGGCGGAGGCCGGTCGGGTCGAGGGCGCCGACGCGCTGCACCGGGTGCTTGTCGGCATGCTCGAGCGCGCCGGTCAACGGGCAGCCTCGCCCAACCGACGGTCCAGCGTCACGACGACTCGTGGTCCGTTCCCTCCGGCGAGGGACGGCGCCGGTCATCCGGCCTTCGTTCGTGACCCTCGGCCTCCGACCGGCCCGAGACCAGCAGGGTGACCCACCCCAGCCGAGGGTCGGCGTCCAGCAGGATGCTGCGGACGAACAACGTCAGGGGTACCGCGAGGAGCGCCCCGAGCGCGCCGAGCGCCCATGCCCAGAACGCGAGCGACAGCATCGTGACCGTGGGCGAGAGCCCGACGGCGTCCCCGACGAACCTCGGCTGGATGATCGTCTGGATCACGACGTTGATGACGCTGTACACCAACAGCACAGCGGCCAGGCCACGCCATCCGTCCTCGAGGAGGGCGACGATGGCCGGTGGTATGACGCCCAGCACGAAGCCGATGTTGGGGATGTAGTTGGTCACGAAGGAGAGAAGGCCCCACAGCAGTACGCCGGGAACGCCGATCCACAGGAGCGCGAGCATGTCGAACACCGCGACGATGAGCCCGAAGACGGTGGAGACGAGGACGTAGGTGCGGGTGGCCCGGGCGAACCCCATCAGGGCCTGGGGGAACTGCCGCGAGCCGGACATGCGAGCAAGGTGGGCGGCAAACCGGCGGGCGTCGAACGTCATGAAGAAGACCACGGTGACCAGGAAGAAGAGGTTGCCCGCGACGCCGGCCAGGCCGGTGAGCAGGTCCTCGGCGAACGCAACGACAACGCCGAGGTCGAGGCTGGAGCGCATCTGGTCGACCTGCTGGGACTCTACGCCGACACTCTGCAGCCTTGAGAGCACGTCGGAGACGAGCTGGTTGAGGTCGTCTTGGTAGCCGGGCAGCAGCGCGACGAACTGTGCGACCGCGACCATGATCGAGGCGGTCAGCGCCACCAGAGCTGCGTAGACGGCGGCCAGGGCGGCCAGCGCCCCGACGATCGACGGCAGGCCACGGCGCTCGAACCAGCGTCGGAGCGGGTAGGCGGTGACCGTCATGACCAACGCAAGGAACACCGTGGTGACCAGCTCTGCCATCGCCCGGAGACCGGCAACCACCACGACGGCGGCCGCCACTCCGCCGAGCAGCACGACCGGCCGCGGAACGGTCGTGGCGATCGCCCTGATCCTGTTGCCGCGGTCCGCGGCGGCAACCGTAGCCGAAGGCACACCTGAGTGTGGCCGCATCCCGGATGGCGCCGCGTCATCCTGGGCGGGTGAACCGGCTCGCGATCATCCGCCCGGGATGACGTGCGCCCGGCTTCGGCCCTCCTAGCCTGAGAGCGTTCGGCCGAAATCGGCTGGTCTGGATGTGGAACCGTGGACGCAGAGCGACCCGCCGTCACCCCGCGGGCCACCGTGCCCAACGAGACAGCCGGTGCCAGGCTGCGTGCCCGGCTACTGCGCGTGCGTCAGCGGGCGCGGCAGGTGTACGAGAACCTGCCGTACCTGCGCAGGATCGTAGACGAGCTCGCACGCGTCGAGCTGCTGGACAGAAGCCTTGCGCTGGGTGCGCAGGCGTTGCTCGCACTGATCCCGCTGCTGATGGTGGTCGGCGCGTTCATGCCCGCCGACTGGGGCAGCGAGCTGACCTCTCAGGTGCGCCAGGTCATCGGGGTCGGCAACGACGTCATGCAGCCAGTGCAGGAAGCCGCAACCTCCGCGGGATCCGCCGTCCAGGAGGTGAGCTGGATGAGCCTCGTGGTGGCGCTCGCCTCGGCCAGCAGCTTCGCCCGCGCCCTGGCACGGACGTACTGCAAGGTCTGGGGGCTACCGACTTACCACGGCGTCGGAGCCATCCGACGTAGCCTGCTGTGGATAGCCGGGTGGGTGGTGACGCTGCAGATCCTGGCGATCGCGCTGCGAGCATTCTCGGACGTCCCGATGACCCGGGTCGTGCACCTGTCGCTGCAGCTCGGCTTCAACGTACTTCTGTGGTGGTGGACCGCCCACCTGCTCCTGCAAGGCCGCGTCAGCTGGCGTGCCCTCTTCCCAGGCGCCGTGGTCTCCGCGGTGCTGGTCGTCCTGCTCAGCCTGTCCTCCCGGGTGTTCATGCCTCGGTACGCCCGGGTGAACCTGGAACAGTTCGGCCCCCTCGGCGTCGTGTTCGCGATCGCCTCGTGGCTGGTGGTGTTCGGCGGGGTGCTGGTGCTCGCCGCGGTGGTCGGACGCCATCTGCCCGGCGTCGAGGAGCTCAGGCGAGCACCGCGACCCGAGTGACCACCCGGACGGGCGGGGCGGTCCCGGGTCAGACGAGCGCGGCGGTGACCGCGTAACCGCCGACACAGGCCCCCAGACTCACGACGAGGCTGGCAACGCAGTTCGCCAGCGCCGTGAACAACGAGCCCTCCTCGAGGAGCCGGACGGTCTCGAACCCGAAGGTGGAGAAGGTGGTCAGGGCGCCACACAACCCAGTGCCGAAGAGGGCCGGCACCCACCTCGGCAGGGCGAGCCCGACGACGAGCGCGGCGGTGACTCCCAGGACCAGCGAGCCGACGACGTTGACGGTGAAGGTGCCCCACGGGAAGACGCTGTCGTGCCGGGACTGCACGAACAGGTCCGTCAGGTAACGCAGTGGCGCGCCGATCGCGCCACCGAGGATGACCATGGCCACGGTCATGACGTCGGTCGCCCTGTTTCGGAGCCCACGCGCCCGGCGTACCTGACGACCTCGACCGGCTCGAGCAGGATCAGCCCCTGGATCTCGAGGTCCTCGAGCTCGGGAAGGAAGCTGCGGATGCGGTCGTCTGTGTCGACGATGACGACCGCGACCGGGAGGTCCTCACTGAGGGAGAGCAGACGGGTGGTGTGGATGTGGTTGGACTTGCCGTAGCCCTCGATACCGCGGAAGACACTCGCGCCGGCGAGCCCGGCCTTGTGTGCCCGGTGCACGATCTCGGTGTACACAGGGTGATGGTGCGCCTGGTCGGACTCGCCGACCATGACCGTCAGTCTGGTCGCGGGGCCTTCGAGGGTCATGACCTGCTCCTTCGATCGGTGGGGTGCGCGGACGACTCCGCATCGCGGCGCCGTCGTCGACGACGCTGCGCGAGCCGGTCGACCAAGCGGGCAGTGCCGATGCCGAGCCACACCGCGACAAGGCCGACCAGGAGCGACCCGCCCAGGTACGCCACAGCCGTGACCACATGACCGCTGTACAGGAGCTCACGCGTCTCGAGCATGTACGTCGAGAACGTCGTGTAGCCGCCGAGCAGCCCGACACCGAGGAACGGGCGCAGGTAGCGGCGCGGTGGCAGCACGTCGAGGAGGAACACCATGAGAATCCCGAGAAGGAAGCCGCCGGAGACGTTCTCGATGAACGTCGCCCACGGGAAGTCCTCCCCCGACCAAGGCAAGAGCTCCCCGACACCCCACCGCGCCAGGCTGCCCAGCGCGCCGCCCATGCTTATGACGAGCAGGACGTCCCACCGCGACCTGAGGAACGAGCGCCGGGGACGTTGCTGTGCCGACACGTTCGCGTGCGCCTCCTCGGCGGTACCGACGACGTCAGAGGCAACGCCTGCTTCTTGTGATGCACCCGCGCCGCGCCTCGCGGCGTCCGTCCTCGCGCGTTCTGGCACGTGACCTCCTACCTGTCAGGTAGGGACTGTTGGTGGCCTCATGCCACGGTTGTCGGCGAGCCCCACCGCCATCACGTGACGCCATGCTAGCCACAGCAGGCTCCCCGCGCGCATCGAACCTGCTTCACTCCGCGGCCGTGTGTCGGGTGATCAGGTGCACGGCCGGGCTCTTGATCGAGGCGACCACCTCGGAACCGATGCTCAGGTCGAGCTCATCGAGCGCTGGCCGTGTGATGTACGCGGTGAGGCGAAAGCCGGCGTCCACCTCGACGCGCACCAAGGCGCCCTCGGCGATAACGCCCGTGACTCGTCCAGGCAGCTGGTTACGCGGGCTGCGATGCGAGCCGTCCTTCTCGGGCAGCTCGAGCGCGACGTCCTCTGCTCGAATGCACACGAGCACCTGGTCACCGGGACGGTGCGGCTCCGCAGGTTGCTGCGTGCTGAGGGCTGTGAGCCGGAGGTCTCCGATGGCGACGTGCACCAGCTCGGCGTCGCTGTCTGCGACGACGGCGGGGGTGGCGGTCTCGATGCCCACGATCCTGGCGACGTCGGCGTGTGTCGGCCGGTCGAACACCTCGGCGGGTGGGCCTACCTGTCTGACGTCCCCGTCGATCACGACGACGACCTGGTCGGCCAACGCGAGTGCCTCCTCGCGGTCGTGCGTGACGATGATGGCAGGGATCCGAGACCGCTCGAGCATTCGACGGAGCTCGGTCCTCAGCCTGCTCCTGGTTGGCGCGTCGAGTGCGGACAAGGGCTCGTCGAGCAGCAACAGACGCGGCTCGGAAGCCAGGGCCCTGGCGAGAGCAACCCGTTGCGCCTCTCCCCCGGACAGCTGAGACACCGACCGGCCGACACAGCTCACGGCATCCGCCGCCTCCAACGCAGCATGCACCCGACGTCGCCGCTCCTCCCGGGGCAGCCGGGGCAGCCCGTAGGCGACGTTGGCCTCCACGGTGAGATGCGGGAAGAGCGCGTGGTCTTGGAAGAGGTAGCCGACGCGGCGGTGGCGCGACGGTGTGTGCTTGCGCAAGCCGTCGTCCCACGTGACGCCGTCCATGACCACGTGACCACGGTTTGTCCGGTCCAGGCCCGCGATACAACGCAGGATCGTGGTCTTGCCGGAGCCGGAGGGCCCGTACAGCACCGTGATCGTCTTCCCGCGGAGCGGGAGGATGAAGCGCGCGTCGACGGAGTGGCGTCGTACGTGAAGGTCCAGGGTGCCGTCTCCAGTGAGAGCGGCGTCGCCGGTCACAGGCGCGCCCAGTTCCGGGTCCCGCGACGCTGGAGCGCGTACGTGGCCGTCAGCACGACCAGCGAGAAGACGAGGAGTACGGCGCTCGTACGGCCGGCCGAGCCGTAGTCGAACGCCTGGACCGAGTCGTAGACCGAGATCGACACCGTTCGGGTCTCCCCGGGGATGTTCCCGCCGACCATCAGCACGACACCGAACTCTCCGATGGTGTGGGCGAAGGTGAGCACCGCGGCCGTCGCGAGACCCGCCCGAGACAGGGGCAGCACCACCTTGACGAGCGTGCCGGCAGGGCCGCGGCCGAGGACGTCCGATGCCTCGAGCAACCGGCTCGGCACACCCTGGAAGGCCGCAAGCAGGGGCTGGACGGCGAAGGGCAGGGAGTAGAGCACCGAGGCGATGAGGAGCCCGGTGAAGGTGAACGCCAACGTCGACCCGGTCATCTCCTGCCACCAACGGCCAAACGGGCTCTGCGTTCCCAGAGCGATCAGCACGTAGTAGCCCAGCACGGTCGGGGGAAGCACCAGAGGCAGGGCGACCACGGCCTCGACGAGGACCGGCCACCTGCGTCTGGTGAACGCCAGCCAACCAGCGAGGGGAACCGCGACGACCAGCAGGATCGCCGTCGTGGCCAGAGCCAGGCGGACGCTCACACCTATTGCCTGCCAGTCCATGGGCCTATGCCCCCGGCATAGAGAAGCCGTAGCGGGCGAGGATCTCCAGGCCCGGTTCGCTCAGGAGGACGTCCCGCACCGTGCGTGCGGCCTCGGCGTCGTGGGCGCCGCTGAGCACCACTCCGCCCTGGTCGAGACGTGGGTAGAGGCCCAGAGGAAGCTCGTACCAACGCCCTGCGCCTCGTACCGGGTCGGCGAGGACCAGCGACTTCGCGACGATGCCCGCATCGGCGTTGCCGGACTGGACGAACTCGGCCGCCTGCGCGACGTTCTCCCCCAACACCAGCTTGGGCCGGACCGCGTCGTACACGTCCTCGGCCTTCATCGCGGCGATCGCGGCCTCGCCGTACGGCGCATGCTCAGGGTTGGCGATGGAGACCCTGCGAAGTGCTGGGTCGGTCAGCACCTCCAGCCCGCCCTCGGGGTCGACGGGCGACCCGTCCGGCACCCACAGCACCAGCCGTCCGACCGCGTAAGTGAAGAGGTCCTCCTCAGCAGCCTTACCGCTGTCGACGAGGGCGCGGGGATAGTTGAGGTCGGCCGAAAGGTAGAGGTCGAACGGTGCGCCGTTCTCGATCTGCTGGAGGAAGGTTCCCGAAGACCCGTAAACCGGGTTGACCTCGATCTCGGGGTGCTCCGAGGCCACGAGGTCCGCGACCTCGTCGAGCGCGAACTTCAGATCAGCGGCCGCGGCGACCCGCACCGTCACGGACCCGGCGCCCTCCCCCTCGCCCGGCCTACCCCCGTCGGCGCCGCAGGCCCCCAGCACGCCCAGCAGCATCACCGCGACAGCAACAGCGGCTCCCCGCGGCCGCCGGGCGATCATGCCCTCGCCCTCCCCGGCTCCACCGGCTCGACGATCACCGTCGTGGACTTCACCACCGCCGCCGCCAGCGAACCGGGCTCGAGACCGAGCTCGTCGGCCGCCTCGCGCGTCATCAGCGAGACCAGCCTGAAGGGTCCGGCCTGGATCTCGACCTGTGCCACCAGCCCGTCGCGGCGCACATCGGTGACGATGCCGGTCATCCTGTTGCGCGCTGAGGTCTGCGTCCGGGTCGGGTCGTCGTCCCGGCGCTCCCTGACGAACGCGGCGAGCTCCTCGCCGGCGATCATCATCGGCCCACCCGGGTGGCTGTCGGCGGCGAGGCGGCCCTGGTCGACCCATCGACGGACGGTGTCGTCACTCACCCGAAGAAGCGCAGCAGCCTCGCTGATCCTCATTTGCGTCACGATCAGGGACTCTACACCGCATTCACCGCTCCCAAGCCTTGATTGCACCGCACCTGGGTCTGTGGCGAGAGACGCGAGATCCGAGGTGCTGCGTCGTCAGATGCCTGCAACCTGAGTCCGCAGGCTCACGCCGGGTCGGGCCCCTCGACGTTCGTGACCACCTCGCCCTTTCCGGAGCGCACCACGACTGCGGTGCCCGGCTCCTCGGAGGGGTTGCCCTCCCGATGCACGACGTGCGGCGGGACGTAGAGGAAGTCTCCTGGACCGGCATCGAGCACCTGCTCACCGCCGGGTCCGAACTCCATGCGCATGCTCCCTGAGAGGACGTAGATGGCGGTCTGGTACTCGCCGTGATGGTGCCAACCGGACACCATGCCGGCCTCGGTCGTGACGAATCCGGCCCACATCTCGTCGGTCGCCACCGCCTGCTCACGCACCATGCCCGGGGTGAAGGTTCCTTGGCTTCTCTGTGTCGGCTTCACGAGCCGCACCGCTGCGTCGGCCATCGTCGTCCCCGCTCGCCTCTCCCCTGCTTTCTCGCTCCCATCGTGCCCTGCCAGGCCCGGTGCGGCAACGGTGCGGCAGCGGGGCGGCGCCGGCGTACTTACCAGCAGCGCCGCTACGGCGCCGGAGGCGATAGTGGTCCTTGCCCGAGCCGATCTGGTCACGAGAACCCCCTAGACACCAGAACGCTAAATCGACGAAACCGGCCCGCTTCGTCCCGAGAGGGCAGGCTTCCATCGATCCGCGGCTCAACGGCGTGCATGCCGTGTCGCGCCGACCGAACCCTGGCATGATCGGCGCATGGCACCTCTGGGCGACAGCCACGACCCCAAGACGTGGCGAACCGACGTCGCTCACCTCGACGGACTCAACACAGCCGCCGTCGCCGCTGACTCGGCGGGGCGGCTGGTGTACTGCAACGCCGCCGGAGAGAACCTGCTCTCGGCCAGGCGGGAGCAGCTGATCGGACGTCCGGTCATCGAGCTGCTGCTGCCCGAAGACCATCGTGGCGGAGGCCGGGAAGTACTCACGCACGTGCTCGGCGGCGCGTCCTGGAACGGCCGACTTCCCTTTCCGGATCCAGCGAGCTCGGTTCGCACACTGGACGTCTCCGCCACGCCGCTGCGCCGTGAGGGAATGATCGTCGGCGTGCTGTTCGTCCTGGAGGGCGCGAGCGAGGACGAGCCCTCTCGAGGACGTCAGCAACGCGTCGCCGCTCGGCTGGCCCGCCTGGCGCGCGTGACGGCCGAGCTCGTCACCGCCGAGGACATGGACGCCATCGCCAAGATCGTCACCTCCCAGGCCGCGGACGCGGCGGGTGCGACAGTCGCCACCCTGACGCGGCTGGAGGACGAGACGCTGGTCATGGCGGCCGTCCGGGCGGCGGACACCACGATCGCCGAGCGGTGGGCGAGGTTCCCGCTCGGCGCCCGCACCCCCGCGGGAGACGCCATCCGGCTCCGGGAGCCGATCTTCCTCACCGGTCGCGCCGAGATCGAGAGCCGCTACCCGGATCTCGAGTCGGCGGCGCCGGGTGAGCGCACCGTTGTCGTGCTGCCGTTGCTGACGGCCGGCCGGCCGCTCGGAACGATCAGTCTGTCCTTCCCCGGCCGGCGCACGTTCGACAGCGCCGAGGGCGAGTTCCTGCGTCTGCTCGCCGACACCTGCGCCCAGGCGATGGACCGTATCCAGGCCCGGCGCGACGCGGCGGAGCGCGCCTACAAGCTCAAGTTCCTGACCGAGGCCTCGGAGGAGCTCTCGAGCAGCCTCGACTACCACACGACGCTGCGGAACGTCGCCTGGCTGGGCGTTCCGGAGTTCGCCGACTGGTGCTCGGTCCAGCTCCTCGAGGACGGCGGGCTGCGCACCCTCGCGGTCGCCCACGTGGACCCGGACAAGGTGGCGTTCGCCGAGGAGCTGCAGCGGCGCTACCCGCCCGACCCGGACGCCCCGACCGGCGCCTGGAACGTCATCCGCACCGGACAGAGCGAGCTGATCCCCGTGATCACCGACGAGATCCTGGTCGCCGCGGCACAGGACGAGGAGCAGCTGCGACTCGCAAGAGAGCTCAACCTGCGCAGCGCCGTCTCGGTGCCGCTGATCGCGCAAGGCAAGGTGCTGGGCGTGATGAGCTGGGTCTCGGCCAGTGAGGGCCGGCTGTTCAGCGCCGCCGACCTCACCTTCGTCGAGGACGTCGCCCAGCGAGCCGCGGTCGCGATCGACAACGCGCAGCTTCACAGCCAGACCCGGGAGGCCGCCGTACGCCTTCAGCGGGCGGTTCTCCCGGAGCGCCTTCCCGAGCTCATCGGCTGGCAGTTCGCCTCCTACTACAGCCCTTCGGGCCGCACCGAGGTCGGCGGCGACTTCTACGACGTCCTCCCTGTCGACGGCGGGGTGGCGCTCTTCGTCGGCGACGTGATGGGCCGCGGGGTCAACGCCGCAGCGGCCATGGCGCAGATGCGGGCCGCGATCCGGTCCTACGTCGCGCTCGACCCCACGCCCGAGATCGTCGTGCGCCGCCTCGACACGATGTTCGAGACCTACGACTACACCCAGCTCGTCACGCTCGTCTACGTGCTCGCCGAGCCCGCGACCGACCAGCTGCACGTCGTCAACGCCGGTCACCCACCGCCGGTCGTGCTCGGCGCGGAGGGCACCCTCGAGACGGTGTCCGAGCCGGTCGCGGCACCACTCGGTCTCGGGCTCGGCAAGCAGAAGCGCCGCGCTTTCTCGATCCCGTTCCAGAAGACCGACACGCTCCTGCTCTACACCGACGGGCTGATCGAGCGTCGCGACGAGGACATCGATGTGGGGCTGGACCGGCTGGTCAACCACTGCGGTGCCCTTGCCCACGACGATCCCTCGAGCTGTCTGCCGCTCCTGGTCGAGGGCGTTCGCGACCACACCCGCGAGGACGACGTGGCAGCGTTGGTCGCCCGCCGGGTCCCGCCTTCCTGACCCGGCTGACGAGACTCACAGGCTCTGGTCGACGCACACCTTGGGCAGGTCGAACCAACGCAGGTGCTCGAAGTCCTCCGAGAGCGTCTCAGGAAGCAAGGACAGGTCTGCCGGGGCTGCCCCCGACAGGAGCGCCGCCCCCTCCTCGAGGTACTCCGCCAGCGCGGACTCCGGAGCGGTGTCGTCGTGCCGGGGATAGCACATCTCGCCGTCGGCGTCGTAGCTGATCTGACTGAGCCGTAGCGGCGGCTCGACGTTGCCGCGACGGTGCACCCAGATGCCGCGCGCGACGTCGAAGCGGTACTCCCCCAGCATCCGCCACCCGTCGCGGGCGACCAGACGGACCGCCTCGACGACGTAGTCGAAGACGGCCTCGGAGATGAAGTAGTTGAAGTTGATCCGGACCCAGCCGGGCTTGATCCCCTCGCAACCGTGGGTTATCTCGCGCTCGAACTCGTGCGAGCGGTCGATGTCGATACCGAGCAGCCGATGTCCGTAGGGGCCCGCGCACGAGCACCCACCGCGCGACTGGATCCCGAACATGTCGTTGAGCAGGGCCACGACGAAGTTGTGGTGGAGGTACTTCCCGCTCGGCGCTCGCACAACGAAGGAGACGATCGACAGCCGCTCGGCGTCAGCGTTCCCGAGGATCTCGATGCTCGGCTCGTCCTGCCAACGCGCAAGTGCCCGGCGCAGGTAGCTCTCCTCGTGCTCACGGATCACGTCGATGCCGACCGCCTCCTTGAGCTGGAAGACAAGCCCCGCCCGGATCGAGTCGACGATCGCCGGGGTGCCCCCCTCCTCACGCTGGGCCGGGTCGGTGAGGTAGCGGTGGTCGTCGGAGTTGACGTAGGCGACGGTCCCGCCGCCCGGAACGTCGGGAACCCGGTTGGTGAGGAGCTCCCGGCGTACCACGAGGACGCCGGGAGTGCTGGGACCGCCGATGAACTTGTGCGGACTCAGGAACACCGCGTCCTTGTAGGAGAGGGGGTCGTCTCCCTCCCCGGCGTACATCTCGATCTCGAGGTAGGGACCCGCCGCCGCGAAGTCCCAGAACGACAGCGCGCCGTGGCGGTGCAGCAGCGCGGCGATGCCACGGGTGTCGCTGAGGATCCCGGTGACGTTGCTCGCCGCCGAGAAGGACCCGATCTTCAGGGGCCGGGAGGCGTAGCGAACCAGCTCCGCCTCGAGGCGTCCGAGGTCGATGTGGCCGTCGGCGTCCGCCGGGATCGGCACGACGTCGGCGATCGACTCTCGCCACGGCAGCTCGTTGGAATGGTGCTCGTATGGACCGATGAACACGACCGGGCGCCGCTCGGGCGAGATCGCCGCGCTGAGGTGGTACTCGTCCTCGAGCACGCACGGGATGCGGAGCCCGAGGACGCCGATGAGCTTGTCGATCGCCCCGGTGCACCCGGACCCGGCGAAGATCACCACCGTGTCGTCGTCCCCACCGACCGCGTCCCGGATGATTCCGCGCGCGTCCTCGCGAAGGCGCGTGGTCTGGAGACCGGTCCCGCTGGACTCGGTGTGGGTGTTCGCGTAGCGGGGCAGCACCTCGCAGCGGATGAAGTCCTCGAGGAACGACAGGGCCCTGCCTGACGCGGTGTAGTCGGCGTAGGTGACCCGCCTGGGCCCGAACGGCCCGACCATCAGCTGGTCGTCGCCGATCACGGCATCGCGGATCTTCCGCAGAAGCGGTGTCTCGACGGGCTCGGGCACGCTCATGAGGCGAGCATAGTGGGGCCGTGCCCCGGGCCCGTATGGGACGAAAGGCCCTTACAGCGGGCTCTCCTGTGCCGGACTCTGTAGGTAGCCAGAGCCCTCGAAGGAGTCATCATGGAGACCGACGTGTCGCCGTCTGCACGAGCCGAGCACGAGCTCTCCGCCGAGCTTCCCGACTGGCAGAGGGTGCTCGTCGTGGTCGCCCATCCCGACGACGAGTCGTTCGGTCTCGGCGCGGTTCTCGACGTCTTCGCCGCGCGAGGATGCCAGATCACGGTCCTCTGCCTGACCGAAGGTGAGGCGTCCACCATCGGCACCGGCATCAACTTGGGCAAGATGCGCCGCGACGAGCTCGCCGCGGCGTCGCTCGAGCTCGGCGTGAGCGGCACGATCCTGCACCACCACCCCGACGGCGACCTGCGCTCCACCTGTCGGCACGTGCTCGCCGGTGAGGTGATCGACGAGATCGGCGCCGTCCGGGCAGACGGGTTGCTGGTCTTCGACGTCGGCGGGGTCACCGGTCATCCCGACCACTCGGCGGCGACCGCCGCGGCGCTGCTCGCAGCGGAGGTGCTGGACCTTCCCGTGCTCGCCTGGACCCTCCCCGCGGAGGTCGCCGCCGAGCTCAACGACGAGCTCGGCACCACGGGGTTCACCGGCTGCCAGCCGGAGCAGATCGACCTGCGGATCAGGGTCGACCGCACCCGCCAGATCGCCGCCAGCCGCGCGCATCACACGCAGGCGGTTCCGTCGAGCCCGCTGTGGCGGCGTCTCGAGCTGCTCGGCGACTCGGAGTACCTGCGCTGGCTGCGCGGGCCTGTCGCCTGATCACTCCTCGTCGACCGTGGCGTCCTCGTCGTGCGTGCCGGGTCTCGGCGCCCACGGCAGCTCCTCCGCAGGACGTACGACGATCAGCTTGTCGCCGCGGGCGAGCTGGGTGACCACGGGGTCGAAGTAGCGGTGGACCTGACCGTCGCGGATGACCGCGATGACCTGGTCGGGCAGCTGCTGGGGCTGCTTGCCGACCTCCGGGACCAGCAGGTCCCGCTCGGCGACCTCGAGGCCCTCGCCGTAGGTGAGCAGGTCCTCCATCACCGACCCGAGGTTGGGGCTGAGCGTGGACAGGCCCAGGAGACGACCGACCGCATCGGAGGAGGTGATCACCGAGTTGGCTCCCGACTGGCGGACGAGCTGGACGTTGTTCTGCTCCCGCACTGCGGCGACGACGTAGGTGTCGGGGTTGAGCTGGCGCACGTTGAGCGCGCACAGGACGGTCGAGTCGTCGCGGTTCGTGGTGATGATGACCTGCCGGGCCCGCTGCACGCCTGCCCGACGGAGCACCTCGCGCCTGGTGGCGTCGCCGGTCACGACCGCCAGTCCGTCGGCGTGGGCGTCCCCGAGCGCCGCCTGGCTCGGGTCGACGATGACGATCGACTCCCTCGGCACACCGTTGTTGATGAGGGTGTCGACCGCACTCCGGCCCTTGGTGCCGTAGCCGATCACGACGATGTGCTCGTCCATGTGTCTCCTAAAACGGGCGGCCCGAAACATCTCGCGGCCCTGGCTCGCCAGCACCTCGATGGTGGTGCCGATCAGCAGCACCAGGAACGCCACACGAAGCGGAGTGATGACGAATGTGTTCACCATGCGCGCCTGGGTGCTGTAAGGCGAGATGTCGCCGTAGCCGGTCGTGCTGAGCGTCACGGTCGTGTAGTACATCGCGTCGAGGAAGTCGACCTTGCCGTCGGCTGCGTCGTTGTAGCCTCCGCGGTCGAGGTAGACGATCAGCACGGTGGTGGCGAGGATACCGAACGCCATCAGCAGCCGTCTGCCGAGCTCCCACCACGGCGAGCGGACGACCGCGGGGAGGCGCACGCGCGGGGGGGCCGACTCCGGCTCGATGGCATCAGGCACGGTCAGAATGTACGGGACGCCCGGCCCGGACTCATGGACCTACCTCACCACGTCGCCGTAGATCATCGTGAACGGACCGTCCTCGTCGTCCTCTCCCGGGGGCGGCTGGTCGGCGACGACCGAGACGAAGCGGAACTCGTCGCCGGGCTCGGGGAGGCCCTCGTCACCCACACTGCGGCGCCAGGTCCCGCACAGCTGACCCTCCTCGGTGACACCCGCCTGGTCGATGACCGACTCCCCGCTCAGGCAGAGCCTTCCGGTGCGCTCGTCGTAGCTGTCCACGACCGCGGTCGTCCGACCCGGCGTGTCGGGTCCGGCGACCACACCGAGCAGGTAGCCGCCGAGGATGCAGAACGCCCCGCCGGCCAGCGCGACCGGGGTGGGCAGGGTGACGTTTCCCATCTGGTCCGTATCGGTCCCTTCAGTGCTCTTGGAACTCATCCCCGCGAGGCCAAGCATTCCACGCAAAGCAGCGCGGGGACCACGAGGGTCTGACGCCGACGAGACGACGAGCAGGTCACGGCCTGGTGACCAGCACGATGCCCAGGCACATCTCGTCCGTGGTGCCCTCGCCCCACACGACGTACCGCTCAGGCACGTCCTCGAAGGCCGGCAGCATGTCACGCAGCCCCTGGTCGTGCGTGCAGGTGACCTTCAGCTCGTCGCCGGGCCGGATCCGCACGGGTGTCCGGAGTGCCCGGGTGCCCTGGTCGTCGAAGTTCCACACCGGGACGTCGAGAAGGGTCCGTGACCTCGGACCGCCCGGGTTGAGCTCGACACGGATCTTCCTCCCGAGCAGGTGCATGTGCCCCGCGACGGCACGGACCGTGGCCTCCTCTTCGACCCTGCGGGTGCAGCTCTGGGCCGATCCCGGGCGGGGCCCCGCACCGTTGCCACAGAAGAGCTGGAGTCCGGTGACCATCTGCCCAGCTCGGGGACCGAACCGGTCCATCACGTCGCGGACGGCGGCCGCTCGGTCGCACAGCGGCCCCTCGGCCCCGGGCCGGCAGGGCAGCTCCACGGGCGCTGGGAGGAGCGTGGTCTCGAGGGCCTCGAGGTCGCGCGACCCGTCGGCGATGCGGAGTCTGGCGCTGCTCCGGTCGGGCGCGGCGCCCGCCAGCAGGTTGTAGTGCACCTGCATGACGAGCCGCGACCCTGCCTCGAGCGGGATCCCGATGTCGCCCTCGAGCACCCGCTCGCCACCGCCGGGAGCCCAGGCACCGAGCCACGGGGCGTTCTCGAGGCTGCCGCCCATGGTCTCGAGCCCCGAACCTCCGAAGCAGGTCCAGCCCTGTCCCTGTGCTCGCGCGTCCACGTCCTGCGCGGCGGAGACCTGGTCCGGCGGCACCCGGAAGAGGATCACGTGGTGGACGACGTCCTCGTCACCGGGCGCGACGTCCACGCCGGTCACGAAGGAGTCGGAGTCGATCTTCGGGTCCAGCAGGAAGCAGCGATAGTCGTCGGTGCCCTTGCCCGGGGCCGAGGGAGTGTACGAAGTGGGCATCCTCACGTCGACGATCCGCTCGCCGGCCCTCAGCGGCGTGCGCTTGCGGGGAGACTGCCCAGACCCGTCCCCGTGGGCCGGTGAGGACACCTCGGCGGGGGCCGGGGAGACCGAGGTGCTCGAACCGGCGCGCTCCTCGGCCGGTGACCCGGTGGAGCAGGCGCCCAGCAGCAGGGCCGCCGCGGCGACCCCGGCGGTCCAGGCCGACGTGGTCCTCATCCAGGAAGTCTAGGTCGGCCCGCCGTGCGTGGCCGGGTGGTCGCGCAGGCCGACCGCGTCGTGCTCCCAGAACGCATCGGGGTAGACCAGGGCGCCGGTCATCCAGGCCTGGTACGACGGGAGGGCGACGAACTGGAAGGCCGCCTCCGGGATCCGGATGGACGGTGGGGCGAACCCGCTCGGCACGCCGGGGCGGAAGCCGAGGCGGCCGTAGTAGGCCGGCGAGCCCTCCAGGAACACCAGCGGCTCGGGTCGGTCCTGGAGCAGCTCCAGCGTCCGACGTACCAGGGTCGAACCGACGCCGGCACGCTGGACGTCGGGGGCCACCGACAGCGGGCTCAGCACCAACACCTCGACCAGACGCCGAGCTGCGTCCAACCATCCCCGGCTGTACGAGACGTGGCCCACGACCCGGCCGTCCTGCTCGGCGACGTAGGACAGCCCACGCCAGGCACTCGACGTCCGGAGCCCGTCGAGGAGCTCCGCCACCGGCTCGTCGCCGAAGGCGGCCGCGACCACCTCGCGGGTCGCGTCGACGTCCCGTGCGGTCTCGGCACGAACGATGAGCTCGCCGGCCCCGGGAGTCACCTGACGTCCCGTCGTGCGTCTCGGCGAGCCCGCGCGCGTTCGGCCCGGAGCCTGGCCTCCGAGCGCCGGGTGGTCTGCTCGGCCTCACGGTGCAGCTCGGCCCAGCTCTCGTAGCGCCGGACCGCGAGGCTCCCGCTCGCGAGGGCCTCTCGGACCGCGCAGCCGGGCTCACTGCGGTGGCTGCAGTCACGGAAGCGACACATCGCGACCAACGCCTCCACGTCGGCGAACGTGCTCGCCAGCCCACCGCCCGTGCCCGTCAGGCCGACACCCCGCAGACCCGGGGTGTCGATGACGGCCCCTCCGCCCGGCAGGAGGACGAGCTCCCTGCGCACCGAGGTGTGGCGGCCGCGACCGTCCTGACGGATCTCGCGGGTGCCGAGCACCTCGGCGCCCGCCAGCGCGTTCACCAGCGAGGACTTCCCGTGACCGGAGGCGCCCAGGAGAGCCAGAGTTCGGCTGCCGTCGACGAGCTCGCGCAGCCGGGCCGTCCCCGCGCCCGTGACGGTGCTGGTGCACACCACCTCCACGTCGGGAGCTGCAGTACTCACGTCGTCCCTCACGTACTCCGCGTCCGCGACGAGATCGGCCTTCGTGAGCACGACGAGCGGGGTGGCTCCGCTCTCCCACGCGAGTGCGAGCAGGCGCTCCACGCGGGCGATGACGGGGTCGGGGTGCAGTGCGACCACCACGGCGACGTAGTCGGCGTTCGCGCAGAGCACCTGCCCGTGCGACTGCTTCCCGGCGGTGGCCCGGACCACCGCACTGCTCCGCGGCAGCACGCGCTCGACGGTCTGCCGGTGGTCGGGCCAGTCGCGCACGACGACCCAGTCCCCGGTGCAGGGCGCGGCCACGGGATCCCTCGCCACCTCGCAGAGGAGGTCACCCGCGTAGCCGGCGCGAAGCAGGCCACCCTCGGTGATCACCTCCACGAGCCCCCGGTGCACGCTCACGACACGGCCGACCTCGGCGTCCGCGGCTGCGGCCCACCGGGCCATCCGCGGTTCGTAGCCGATGGTCTCGAGCACCCACGGAATGTACGACGGCCGCCGGGGCTCCGCATCCGAATAACCGGCGGTTCGGGGACATCCGCTCACTCGCTCCGGAGCCGGTCCTCCTCGTCGTCGTCCGGTCCGTCCGGAGTGTTCCGAATCCTCGGCAGCATCGAGGTCAGCCGCAGCCGGCGAACGAGCTCCATCCGTGCCCGGGCTGTCTCGGACTCCGGCCACACCCGGTCGAAGGCGGCGTTCACGGCTGCGCCGATCAGCACGGCGATGGAGAGCAGGTAGAGCCAGAGCAGGACGGCGATGGGCGCCGCGAGGGGGCCGTAGATCGAGGTCGACTCCCCCGCCGTCGCCGTGAGCACCCACCGGAGCAGGAACGACCCGAAGACCCAGAAGAACAGCGTCAACGTGGCGCCGGGAAGGTTGTAGCGCCAGGAGGTCCGCACGGGCACCGAGGCGTGGTAGAGCGTGGCCAGGAAGCAGATCGAGAGCACGACGACCGACGGCCAGTAGAGGCCGTTGACGAAGTCGAACCGCTCCGGCACCAGGCTCTCGACCAGGGTCGGTCCGGCCACGACGAGCGGTATGGTCACGACGCCGGTGACGAGTCCGAGCACGTAGAGCACGAACGAGAGCACGCGGGTCTTGACCAGGCCCCGCTGGCCGCCGAGCCCGTACATGATCGTGATCGTCTCGACGAACACGTTCAGCGCGCGGGAGCCCGACCAGAGTGCAAGGACGAAGCCGATCGAGATGACGTCGTAGCGCCCACCCCGGAAGACGTCGTTGAGGGTGGGCTCGATGATGCTGCTGACGGTGTCGTCGGTGAGCACGCGGGAGGAGGCCTCGACCACGGCCACCCGGATCTCCGCGGTCCGCGCCTCGCTGAAGCTCTCGAAGACGTAGCCGATCGAGCCGACGAGGGCGAAGATCAGCGGCGGCAGCGAGAGGATCGCGAAGAACGCCGCCTCGGCGGCCAGGCCGGTCACGCGGTTGCGGTAGCAGGTGCCGACGGTGGAGACCACGAGACGCCAGGTGCTGTCCCGCACCATCCCCAAGCGGGAAGGCCAGGAGGCCGACCGGCTCCCCGACACCCACGACATGCAACTACCGTATCGACATGGCCATCGATAACCGGGTAGCAACGAACCAGGCCCCACCACTTGTGGGTCACAACGTGGTCCTCGCGGACCTGGCGCTGGTCGAGGCGGTCGAGCGCCACGGCTCCCGCGAGGTCGTCGAGGACCTCGCCGAGCTCGGTGCCATGGCCGGCAGCGAGGAGGCGCGCGAGCACGGTCTGCTCGCCAACCGCTACGAGCCCGAGCTGACCCCCTTCGACCGCTACGGCAACCGAATCGACGAGGTGCGGTTCCACCCGTCGTGGCACTGGCTGATGGAGCGTGGCGTCGGCCACGGGCTCCAGGCCGCCCCGTGGGTCTCGGACTCCCCCCACGCGCACGTGCGCCGGGCAGCCGGGTTCATGGCGTGGTCCCAGACCGAGCCGGGCCACGGCTGCCCGATCTCGATGACCTACGCTGCCGTCCCCGCGCTGAGGGTCGACGACGCGATCGCCAAGGAGTGGACGCCGCTGCTCGCCTCCACGACCTACGACTTCGGTGTGCGCTCTGCCGCCGACAAGCACGGTGCCCTGGCCGGCATGGGGATGACCGAGAAGCAGGGCGGCTCGGACGTGCGCTCCAACGTCACCGAGGCACGCCCGACCGCGGTGGAGGGCGAGTACACCCTGCACGGCCACAAGTGGTTCACCTCGGCCCCGATGAACGACGTCTTTCTCGTGCTGGCGCAGGCCTCCGGGGGCGTCACCTGCTTCCTGGTGCCCCGGGTCCTCCCGGACGGCTCGCGCAACCGGCTCGACGTCGTACGTCTCAAGGACAAGCTCGGCAACCGCTCCAACGCCTCTTCCGAGCTGGAGTTCCACGGCACCTGGGCTCAGCGGCTGGGCGACGAGGGGCGCGGGGTGCGCACGATCATCGAGATGGTCGCCGCCACCCGTCTCGACACCGTGCTCGGCTCGACGTCGCTGATGCGCCGGGCCGTCTCGGAGGCCTCCTGGCACGTCGCGCACCGCTCGGCGTTCGGCGGGGTGCTCGCCGACAAGCCGCTGATGCAGAACGTGATCGCCGACCTCGCGGTGGAGACAGAGGCTGCGACGGCCCTCGCCATCCGCCTCGCCGCCGCCGTGGACGACGCCGACGACCCGCACGAGGCCGCCTTCCGCCGGATAGCACTGCCCCTCTCGAAGTTCTGGGTGTGCAAGCGGACCCCGATGATGGTCGCCGAGGCACTCGAGTGCCTCGGCGGCAACGGCTACGTCGAGGAGTCGGTCATGCCCCTGCTCTTCCGTGAGTCCCCGCTGAACTCCATCTGGGAGGGCTCGGGCAACGTCAACGCGCTCGACGTGCTGCGGGCACTCTCCCGCGAGCCCGAGTCCCTCAACGCCTGGATCGTCGAGGTCGGCAAGGCCCGCGGCGAGGACGACCGTCTCGACCGGGCGATCGAGGGAGTGCTCGAGCAGCTTGCCGACACTTCCGACCTCGAGCTGCGCGCCCGGCGGCTCGCCGGCCAGATGGCCGCGACGCTCCAGGGTGCTCTCCTGGTGCGGCACGCACCCGCCGCCGTGGCCGACGCGTTCTGCGCTACCCGACTCGGCAGCGAGTACGGCGGCACGATGGGGATGCTCCCGCGTGGCGTCGACCTGAGGGCCATCGTGGAGCGGACCACGCCTCACCCGATGTGAGGCACGGTCACTGCACGCGTCACGTCACTTGGCCCGGCGTTTCCTGGTGCTCGGTCTGCTCGGTCCCGTGTCGGCCCTCTGGGCGTACAGGATGCCGAAGTACGCGCTCAAGATGGCGCCGATCGAGCTGGCGACCGCGCCGAGAGCGGCCACCCCTGACTCGTCGTTCCAACGGACGGCCACGATCACGAACGCAGTCAGCAGCCCGAGAAGTCCCATGAAAACTGCCCAGAGTCCGGAACCGAGGTTCACGTCCGGCCCCTGCTTCTTCTTTCTGCCCCCTGAGTCAGACATGCGCGATGTCCTTTCGCGGTTCACTGGGGAAGGATGACCAGAACGGGAGTCGTAGCCGAGCCGACCGACTCCCTGGGTCAGTGAGCGCTGATCGCAGCGGCACCCGAGCCGTGCCTGATGTCCTCACTCACCCTTTGCCGTCGCCCCCGAGGTGGCCGACGGGAAGAGGGATCCAGCTGTTGGACGGGGACAGGGTCCTCGCTGGTTGGTCCCCCGTAGCGCTCTTTACTTTACCTAGAGAATGCGCGTGTACTTCATTTGCCGACATCGCCCCACATGCCCATTTTTTCCCTAGTCCTCCGGGTTCTCGAGGTGGACTCTCTCGGCTATCCCAAATTCGGTCAGAACGGTCGATAAGAGACAAACCTCTCCCGTTCGCAACGGATGAAACGCCCCATCTCCCCAATCCGGGCGACGCGCTCGGGGCGTCCACTCTGTGACGCTCACCTGCGTCGGGTCCCGGGACCGACTGCTGGACGCAGCGTGAGACGGCGGGGGGACTGCCATGACTATCGGCGAGAGCGACCGCCGCCCGGGGGTGCTCGCCAGGCACAAGGCGGCCTTCGCGTTGCTCGCGCTCACCGCCTTGCTGCTCGGTGCCTTCGCTGTTTCGGCGGCCCATCTGAACCGCCAGCTCAGCGCCATCCCTCGCATGGACCTCGACCTCGGGTCCGACGTCGCCGAGGACCCCGTGCTCGGCCGATACACCCGACCTGCCCGGCCGACCGGGGATGCCGCGAACGCGGTCAACCTGCTGGTCGCCGGTGTGGACGCCGGCGAGTCGCACCGCATCGCCGCCGACCTGGAGGACGGCAAGTGGACTCCGGGCTCCCACCGCAGCGACGTGATCATGGTCGTCCACCTCAGCGCAGATCGGCAGGAGGCGAACGTCGTGTCGATCCCCCGCGACACCTGGGTGCAGATCGACGGCTACGGCATGGGCAAGATCAACGCGGCGCTCTCCTACGGCGGCCCCTCCCTGTTCGTGCGGACCATCGAGCAGTTCACCAGCCTGCGCATCGACCACGTGGTCATCGTCGAGTGGGCGGGCTTCACGAAGCTCGTGGACGCGCTCGGCGGCGTCGAGGTCCAGCCGGGCGGCTCTGCGCAGCCGGCAACGCTGGACGGCGAGGCGGCACTCGACTACGTCCGGGAGCGCCGCAGCCTGCCGCGCGGAGACCTCGACCGGATCCAGCGACAGCAGAACGTCGTCCGGGCGATCTCCCGGCAGCTGATGTCAGCCCACGTGCTCGCCAACCCGCTCAGGCTCAACGAGGTCCTCGAGGCCGTGACCAGCAGCGTCGCGCTCGACGCCGACTTCACCGACGAGAGGGTCCGCGAGCTTGCCTTGTCACTGCGCGGCTTGCGCGGTGACGACGTCAGGCAGCTGACAATGCCCGTCGCCGGCCTCGACCGGATCGACGGGCAGAGTGTCGTTCTGGCCGACCACCGCGCGTCCAAGGGGCTGTTCGGTGCGGTGATGACCGACGAGATCGGCGAGTACGTCGCTACCCACGAGGTCGACACGCTGCCCGAGCCCGCCCTGGTCGACTGACCCGGACTGGCGCTACGTCGAGGTCAGAGCTCGAGACCGGGGTAGAGCGGGTACTTGTCGAGCATCTCGGCCGAGGCGGCCTTGGTCCGTTCGGCGACGCCGTCGGCCAGGGTGTAGTTGGCCTTGGACTGCTTGCCGTCCTTGGTCAGCCTGGGGGTGGTGTTGGCGAGTACCTCGACCACCAGCTCGGCGACCCGGTCGAACTCGTCGTGCCCGAACCCGCGCGAGGTCAGGGCGGGAGTTCCGAACCGGATGCCCGAGGTGTACCAGGCCCCGTTCGGGTCCGCGGGGACGGAGTTGCGGTTGGTCACCACGCCGGCGTCCAGCAGCGCCGACTCCGCCTGCCGACCGGTGAGGCCGAAGCTCGTGACGTCGAGCAGCACGAGGTGGTTGTCGGTGCCGCCGGTGACGAGCTGGGCGCCTCGCTCGAGGAAGCCCTCGGCCAGCGACTTGGCGTTGTCGGCGATGCTCTGGGCGTAGCCGGCGAAGTCCGGCTGCCGTGCCTCTGCGAGCGCGACGGCCTTGGCGGCCATCACGTGCGACAGCGGACCGCCGAGAACCATCGGGCAGCCACGGTCGACCGACGGGGCGTACTCCTCCGTGGCGAGCACGAGGCCACCGCGGGGACCGCGCAGGGACTTGTGGGTGGTGGTGGTCACGACGTGGGCGTGCGGGACCGGGTCCTCGTCGCCTGTGAAGACCTTGCCGGCGACGAGGCCGGCGAAGTGCGCCATGTCCACCATCAGCGTGGCGCCCACCTCGTCGGCGATCTCCCGCATCTTCGCGAAGTTCACGCGGCGGGGGTAGGCCGAGTAGCCGGCGATCAGCACCAGTGGCTTGAACTCCCGGGCCGCCTCGGCGACGCGGTCGTAGTCCAGGAGACCGGTCTCGGGATCGGTTCCGTAGCTGCGCTGGTTGAACATCTTGCCCGAGATGTTCGGCCGGAAGCCGTGGGTCAGGTGACCGCCGGCGTCGAGGGACATTCCCAGCATCCGCTGGTTGCCGAACTCGTGGCGCAGCGCCTCCCAGTCGGCCTCCGTCAGGTCGTTGACCGACTTGGCGCCGTACTTCTCCAGCCCTGGCGACTCGATGCGGTGGGCGAGGATCGACCAGAAAGCCACGAGGTTGGCATCGATGCCGGAATGCGGCTGGACGTAGGCGTACTCGGCGCCGAAGAGCTCACGGGCGTGCTCGGCGGCGATGGTCTCCACGGTGTCCACGTTCTGGCAGCCGGCGTAGAACCGGTGGCCGATCGTGCCCTCGGCGTACTTGTCGCTGAACCAGTTGCCCATGGTCAGCAGGACGGCCGGGGAGGCGTAGTTCTCGCTGGCGATCAGCTTCAGCGAGGAGCGCTGGTCGGTGAGCTCGGCCCGGATGGCGTCGGCGATCCGTGGCTCGACCGAGGAGACCACCTCCAGCGCGGACTGGTAGGCGGTGCTGGCCTTGGCCGCAAGCCCTCCCCCGGTGGAGGAGGCGGAGATCCTGGCAGGGGTCGACTCGGTCATGGCGCCCAGCCTAGTGACCCTCGGCGCCCACGCGAGGGGCAGCGGGGGTGGCAGCCGTCACACGCGCCGCCTGACCGGCCACATTTCGTCTCGCATGCTGGGCACTTGTCTCATTGCATGAGATTCGAGTTTGTGAGAACGACGTCCGCTAAGTGAGACTCCTTCCCATGATCACTGCAGGTACCGACATACGCCTCGTGGCTCGACGCCACGTGGACCTCGGTCGTACCCGCAGCATGATGTGTATGCCCATGTGCGCCGCCTGAACTCTTCCCATGTCAGCCGAGCGCACAGGTCGCCGGCATACGCGTCTCGACAACGGCGTCGGGTGGTCGACGATTCTCGTGCGTCTCTCGTCCCCAGGAACGCATTCATGACCTCCAGCAACGCCATCCCGCACAAGCCTGCCGGCACCGCGAAGCCGACCCCGAGCGGCCCCGGACGCAGCGGGCGACCACGTCCCCGGCGTGGGGAGGGGCAGTGGGCCCTCGGCTACCGCGAGCCGCTCAACGCCAACGAGCAGTTCAAGAAGGACGACGACGCCCTCAACGTCCGCGCGCGGATCGAGCAGATCTACGCCCACCGCGGATTCGACTCCATCGACCCGAGCGACCTGCGAGGCCGGTTCCGCTGGTGGGGCCTCTACACCCAGCGCAAGCCCGGGTTTGACGGCGGGAAGACCGGGGCTCTCGAGCCGCACGAGCTCGACGACCGGTACTTCATGATGCGCGTGCGCACCGACGGCGCGCTGCTCGGGCCGGCTCAGCTGCGCGCTCTCGGCAGCTCCTCGACCGACTTCGCCCGCGACACCGCCGACATCACAGACCGTCAGAACATCCAGTACCACTGGATCTGCGTCGAGGACGTGCCGGCGATCTGGCAGCGACTCGAAGCGGTCGGCCTGGAGACCCAGGAGGCGTGCGGTGACTCACCGCGCCCCTTCCTCGGCTCCCCCGTCGCCGGCGTCGCCGCGGACGAGCTCATCGACGGAACACCCGCGCTTCAGGAGATCAAGCGCCGTTTCATCGGCAACCCCGCATTCTCGAACCTGCCGCGCAAGTTCAAGACCGCCGTGACCGGTCACCCCAGCCACGACGTCGCGCCCGAGGTCAACGACGTCGCCTTCGTCGGCACGGTCCACCCCGAGCACGGGCCAGGCTTCGACCTGTGGGTGGGCGGCGGCCTGTCCACCAACCCGATGCTCGCGCAGAAGCTCGGCGTGTGGATCCCGCTCGACGAGGTGGCCGACGCCTGGGAGGGCGTGGCCTCCATCTTCCGCGACTACGGGTACCGCCGTCTACGCTCCCGGGCACGGCTGAAGTTCCTGGTCGCCGACTGGGGCGTGCAGAAGTTCCGCGAGGTTCTCGAGAACGAGTACCTCGGCCGCAAGCTCGTCGACTGCCCCTCCCCCGTCTCACCCCGGGTCGCCGGCGACCACGTCGGTGTGCACCGCCAGAAGGACGGGGCTTACTACGTCGGCGCCGCGCCGACGGTCGGCCGCGTCTCCGGCACCCTGCTGACCCGGCTCGCCGACGTCGTCGAGGAGTACGGCGCCCGAGGCGTGCGTCTGACGGCCTACCAGAAGCTCGTCGTCCTGGGCATCGCCGAGGAGAACGTCGAGGGGCTCGTCGCGGCGCTGGAGAGGATCGGTCTCTCGGCCAGACCGAGCAACTGGCGCAAGAACACGATGGCCTGCACCGGCATCGAGTTCTGCAAGCTCGCCATCGTCGACACGAAGAACCGCGCCGCGGCACTCGTCGACGAGCTGGAACGACGCTTCCCGGACCTCGACACGCCGATCACGGTGAACGTCAACGGCTGCCCCAACGCCTGCGCCCGCACTCAGGTCGCGGACATCGGCCTGAAGGGGCAGCTGGTGCTCGACGAGGACGGTCGCCAGGTGGAGGGGTTCCAGGTCCACCTCGGGGGCGGGCTCGGGCTCGACCCGGCGTTCGGCAAGAAGCTGCGGGCCCACAAGGTCACCAGCGCCGGCCTCGACGACTACGTGACGGCGGTCGTACAGGCCTTCCTCGCCGACCGTGGGGACGGCGAGTCCTTCCAGGCCTGGGTCCTGCGCGCCGACGAGTCACGCCTGCGCGGCGAGGCCGCCCCTGCTCTGGAGGGAGCCAGATGAGCGAGCGCGCCGTGCCCTTCCACTGCCCCTACTGCGGCAACGAGGACCTCCGCCCGCACGAGACCGAGGAAGGCTCGCCGCACGGCGCCTGGGAGTGCCGCGCGTGCCTGCGAGCCTTCTCGTTGCGGATGCTGGGTCTGGTCCCACCGCGCGGCTCCGAGGAGGCTCGGTCATGACCGCCGCGACGACCATGGCTGCCCGCAGCTTCCGCGGCAGCAGCACCGCGGGACGCAGCCAGGAGGAGCTGAAGGACCTGGTCTCCCACGTCGGCGCCGAGCTGGAGCTGGCTCCGGCCGAGGTCATCATCGAGTGGGCTGTGGCCACCTTCGGGGAGAGGTTCTGCATCACCTCGTCCATGGGGGACGCCGTGCTCGCACACCTTGCGTCCAGGGTCGCGCCCGGCATCGACGTGGTCTTCCTCGACACCGGCTACCACTTCGTCGAGACGATCGGCACCCGCGACGCCGTCGAGGCCACCTTGCCGGTCAACCTGCGCACGATCACCCCGGAGCAGACCGTCGCGGAGCAGGACGCGACCCACGGCAAGGACCTCTTCGCCCGAGACCCCGACCTGTGCTGCGCCCTGCGCAAGGTCGCTCCGCTGAAGAAGGCACTGGACCAGTACGACGCCTGGGCGACCGGCCTCCGCCGCCAGGAGACCCGTAACCGCGTGATCGCCCCCGTCGTTGGGTGGGACGAGAACAAGAAGAAGGTCAAGGTCTCCCCCCTCGCGCGATGGAGCGACGAGGACGTGGAGCGCTACATCGCCGAGCACGGCGTGCTCGTCAACCCCCTGCAGTACGACGGCTACCCCTCCATCGGCTGCCTGCCATGCACCCGCCGGGTCACGCCCGGTGAGGACAAGCGCAGCGGCCGCTGGTCCGGGAGCGCGAAGACCGAGTGCGGGATCCACGTATGAGCACCAGATACGCCCGCGAGCTGGACATCGACCACGCAGTACCGCTTTTCGAAGGGAGCCCCCGCTCATGACCGCACCCGCCCTGGTGGCTCTGGCCCACGGCAGCCGCGACCCCCGCTCGGCGAAGACGATCCAGGCGCTGTGCGCCGAGGTCCGCAACATGCGCCCGGACCTGCGGATCGAGCCGGCCTTCCTGGAGCTCTCCAAGCCGTCGTTCGCGACGGTCGTCGACAAGCTCGTCCGTGCCGGCTACGAGGAGATCGTGGTCGTGCCGCTGCTGCTGACCGGGGCCTACCACGCGAAGGTCGACGTGCCCGCTGCGATCGCCGCAGCGGAGGCCAAGCACGACAACCTCAAGATCCGCGCCAGCGGCATCCTCGGCCTGGAGACGGTATTCCTCGAGGTCCTCGACCGTCGACTGCGCACCGCGCTGAAGGAGGCTCGGGTACGCGAGCTCGACGCCCTCGTGCTCGCAGCGGCAGGCTCCTCCGACCCGCTCGTCAACCAGGCAGTGGCCCGCCTCGCGCGGCTCTGGGGCACCAAGCACAAGCTGCCGACGGTGGCGGCGTTCGCCTCGGCAGCACCGCCCGCAACGGGTGAGGCTGTGCGTCAGTTCCGCGCGGAGGGCCGACGCCACATCGCGGTCGGCTCGATGTTCCTGGCACCGGGCACGCTGCCCGACCGCGCGGCCGAGCTCGCACTCGAGGCAGGTGCGGTGGCGGTGTCCGCCCCGCTCGGCGCAGACACCGAGGTGGCCCGCACGATCCTGGCGCGCTACGCCGTGGGAGCGGTCGAGCTCGTCCCGGTCTGACTCACGCCGGACGTCATACATCCCGGTCGCCATAGCGGCCGAGCCGTATGACGTCCCGCGGGAGGTCATACGTCCCGGTCGCTATAGGGATCGCTCCGTATGACGTCCGGGGGGATGGGTAGTCTTCCCCCATGAGCCAGCACTTCGACGTCCTCGTTCTCGGCGCGGGCCCCGGTGGCTACGTCGCCGCCATCCGCGCATCCCAGCTCGGCCTGAAGGTCGGTGTGGTGGAGAAGAAGTACTGGGGCGGTGTCTGCCTCAACGTGGGCTGCATCCCGTCGAAAGCACTGTTGCGCAACGCCGAGCTCGCCCACATCCTCGAGCACGAGAAGGACGTGTTCGGCATCGAGGGCGATGC
>DASSMS010000049.1:0-52999 GCA_035688575.1 Nocardioidaceae bacterium | reverse complement strand
GGCGCGTCCGGCGCGCCCTTGGCGAGCAGCCGCTGCCGGTCGCCGAGCCGGTCGAGGATGCCCTGGGGCGACAGCACGCGGATCCGGGCCGCGGCCAGCTCGACGGCCAGCGGCACTCCTTCGAGCGCTTCGCAGAGCTCTACGACCGCTGCGGCGTTGTCCTCGGTGAGCCGGAACATCGGCAGCGCGGCGGCAGCACGGGCGGCGAAGAGCGCCTGTGCCTCCTCGGCCACCAGCGGCCCGACCGGCACGACCACCTCACCGGTCACGCCGAGCTGCTGCTGGGACGTGGCCAGCACTCGCAGTCGAGGCGCCTTGGTGAGCAGCACGGCCGCCAGCTCCACCACTGCGTCGAGCATCGCCTCGCAGCCGTCGAGCACCAGCAGGCCCGCACGGTCGGCGACCGCTGCGGCGACGTCGTCGGCACCCGCGGCGCCGTACGGCAGCTCGACCCCGAACGCGCCCGCCACCGAGTGCCCCAGGAGGTCGGGATCGACCAGGTCGGCGAGGTCGACGGCCCACGTGTCCTCCCTGCGGGCACGCTCGTGGTCGGCCGCTGCGGCACGGGCCAGGGTCGTCTTGCCGATCCCACCCTGCCCGGTGAGCGTGACCAGCCTCGCGGAACCCAGGGTCCGCCGCAGGTCGGCGAGCTCCTGGCGGCGTCCCAGCAGAGGCTCACCCGGACGCGCGGGCACCACCGGCGGCCACGGATGTGACATCAGCTGCTGCGTCGGGTGCCGCATGGTCTCCTCCTTCCTGCGTCGGGCGGGCACCCATCTCCTGTGAAAAACAGGTAGGGGTACCCGTAGAAGTGCCGTGTCGTCCGGGTGCCCCTCCGAGCGACGATAGGTGAGCCGTCAGGGAGCGTTGGGAAGCGCTTTCCGGCTTGACCGCGTGGCTGCTGGGAGGTGTCACGAGGTCGGAGAGGGACTGGTCCCTGGCACGTCCCTCGTGCGAGGCCCCTGGATCCTGGCCCCGATCCAGGGGCCTCGCGCTGCCTGGGCGTCACCTGCCTCCTTCCACACGTGTGTGTCCGAGCCGCCGGTGACCGTGCGGTGACCGGCCGGCAGTCGTCTAGTAGCCGTAGGGCTTCGCCGTGCCGAAGTCGTAAGGAAGCGGCGGCGCGTCGCCCTGGTGCGCGGCGCACCACTGATCCCGGCGATCGGACGTCGTGAGCGGCGGGGCGTACGACAGCGTTGTCTGCAGCGTCCGTGCTGCCGTCGCTGCCTCGGTCTCGATCGACGCGGCGACGACGGCACGCTCCTCCGGGGTCTTCGCCGACACCAGCGCCTCGGCGTTGCGCCAGGCGGACTCGCGCCACGCGGAGACCATCTGGAACGTCGTGAGGGTGCTGAGCCCGAAGGGGTCGCCTGCGTCGTCGGCGGCGGGGTCGAAGCGGGCCGCGATCTCGGCCAACAGCGGCTCCGTGGCGGTGTAGAGCCACTTCTCGACCGCGTCGAAGTCGGGCTTGCGCGACGACCCATCCGGCGCGACGAGCCCGACACCGGCCAGGACGAACGGCAGGTCGCGGTTGATATGGGCGTTCATGCTGAGCAGCAGACTCCCTGAGCCACTGACCCGCTTGTCCCGCGAGGCGTCGAAGGCGATGCGCCACGCCTCTGGCACCGACGCGCGGTCGCCCGAGTGGTAGCCGTAGTAGGCGTCGGTGTAGTACTTCGCGAACACGGCGTCCTGGTGGTTGGCGAAAGGCACGTCCTCGTAGTAGCCCGGGATGTCGCGGCTCCACCCGTAGGTCTGCGTCATGCGTAGGTAGGCACGCGCGAAGACCGCGTCGTGCGAGCAGCTCTTCGCGGTGTCGTCGGCGATCCGCGCCAGCTCCTTGAGCGTGACCTTGAGACAGTTGTCGCGGCCGGCGACGCAGTCGTTCTCGCTGGTCGGTATGTGCTCCTCGGTCCAGCCGGCGAGCTGAGACGACCACGCCACGTTCGGTGCCGGGTCCGCCGAAGCGGTCGGGCCGGCGGCGAGAAGCGCAGCGACCAGCGCTCCCGTGAGTACTCCCCCCGTCCAGCGGGCACGACGAAGCAAGGACTTCGCGGACAACGTGGCTCCCTCCCCAGGCAGCGCGATGCACGGACTTCCTGTTTACAAGAGGGGGTACGACGCCGCCTAGCGGTCTAGCCCGATCGGTCTAGCCCGATCGGGCTAGTCCTGGCGCTGCGCAGCCACCCACGCGGCGAGCTGGGCTCGGGAGGTGAAGTTGAGCTTGCCGAGGATGTGAGCGACGTGCCCCTCGGCGGTGCGCCGCGCCATCACCAGTCGCTCGGCGATCTCGCGGTTCGTCAGGCCCTCGGCCACCAGCGCGGCGATCTCGGTCTCCCGCCGGGTCAGCCGGACCTCGTCGCCGTGCGTGTCCGCGGCAGCGGGAGGCGGCGTACGTCGCCCGAGGGCGAGTCCGACCGCGTCGTCGAAGCGCAGCGCCGATCCTTCCTCGAAGGCCCGCCCGAAGGCGGCGTCACCCAGCGTCTCGCGGGTCAGCTCGATGCAGCGGTCGTGGTCCTCGTGCAGGTGGCCGAAGAGGCTCGCACCGATCGAGTCGAGGGCGGCCTGCACCGCGCCGAGGAGCCGGGCGGCCTTCGCGGCGTGGCCGGACTCAGACTCGGCCCACGCGACCACCTCGACTGACATCGCCATGCCCATCCGGTCGCCGAAGGGCTCCTTGAGCCGGAGCGCGTCGCGGGCGTAGGTACGAGCGGGCGCCCCGCGTCCGAGCCGCCACTGGACCAGTGCCTCCACCCACCGCGCCAGGGCTGCGCACCAGCGTTCGGAGGCGGCCTCGCTGAGGGTGATGCACTCCTCGGCGTACGCCATCGCGCGGTCCGGATGGCCAAGCGTGGCGTGCACCGTGGCGACCTGCACCAGCGCGAGCGGGACGCCGAACGGGTCCACGCCCTCCCGGTGCAGCGCCAACGCTTCCTCCAGCAGCGGCACCGCCGCGGCGGGTTCCCCCCAGAAGGCCGAGGCCAGCGCCAGCCCGTGAAGGGCGTGCGCGCGCCATGTGACGTCCCCGGCCGCCGTCGCCACCGCGAGCGCCTCCTCCAGCAGTGGCCTGCCCACGTCGATCTGGCCCTGCAGGACGGCCAACCGGCCCGCGACCTCCAGGCCCGCAGCCCGCGCGACGCTGCGCTCGGCGGGCTCGTCGTCGCCCGGCACCGGCAGCTGGCCCAGCAGCCGCTCCACCCATGCCCGGCCCTCGCCGAAGCGGCCCACCATGACCCAGTGATGCTGCAGGGCCGAGGCCATCCGCAGGCCCTCGACCGCTTCGGCCGGGTCGTGGGCCAGCCGCTCGAGCGCCGTGCCGAGGTTGTCGTGGTCGGCGCGCAGTCGGGCGAACCAGTCGACCTGGGCCGGACCGAAGAGCTCCCCGGCGGCGGTCACGGCCAGCCCGGCGTACCACCGGCGGTGCCGCTCGGCGTACGGTGCGGCTCCGCCGGTCTCGTCAAGTCGCGCGTCGCCGTACTCACGCAGCGACTCCAGCATGTGGAAGCGGGCCGCACCGCCGATCTCGACCGGCTCGCGCACAAGCACCGACTTGGCCACGAGTCCGTCGACGACGTCGGGAAGCACCGCGGCGGGGAGGTCGTCGTCGCAGGCGACGGCCCCCAGCGCCGCCAGGTCGAACCCACCGCTGAACGCGGACGCACGTGCCCACGCCAGCCGCTCCCGCGGCTCGAGCAGGTCGTAGCTCCAGTCCAGCAGCGCCTGGAGTGTCTGCTGGCGGGGAAGCGCCGCCCGGTTCCCTCGAGTGAGCAGGGCGAACCGGTCGCTGAGCCGGTCGAGAATCTGCTCCACGGTCAGCGACCGCACCCGCACCGAGGCCAGCTCGATCGCGAGCGGCATCCCGTCGAGTCGCCGGACCAGCTCGGCCAGCGCGTCCTGGTTGACCGCAGTCACCTGGAACGACGACAGGCTCGCGGTGGCCCGGTCGACGAAGAGCCGGATGGAGTCGTAGTGCATCAGCGCCTCCGGGGACCTGGCGGCCCGGCCGGGGTCTGGCGTCGGGAGCGGCGGCACGGTGAGCACCAGCTCGCCGGGCAGCCCCAGTGCGTGCCGGCTCGTGACCAGGACCTGGACGCCGGGGCAGCTGGACAGCAGCTCCGCGGCCAGCGCCGCGGCGGCCTCCTGCACGTGCTCGCAGTTGTCGAGCACCAGCAGCAGCTGCCGGTTGCGCAGATGTGCGACGAGGCGCTCGGTGGGGCTGCCGCCGTCGGTGGACCGGATTCCCAGCGCCCCGACCACGGTCTCGGGCACCAGCTCGGGCACCAGCACGGGGGCCAGCTCCGCGACCCACGCACCGCCGGAGAGGCTGCGCTCCTGGTCTGCAGCCGCGCGGAACGCCAGCCGGGTCTTGCCGACCCCGCCGGGTCCGAGCAGGGTCACCAGCCGGTGCGTGGACAGCCCGTCACGCACCGAGGCGAGCTCGTGCCTGCGTCCCACGAAGCTCGACAGCTCCGCGGGCAGGTTGCTCCGCCGTTCCGCCGTGGTCCCGCCCATCGCACGGCAACCCTAGCCCTGCGAGCCGGCAGCACCCATGCGAGCCGCCCGGGCCGCGAGCCGTCGTCGTCCCGGAGCCACAAGCAGCCGGCCTCGAGCGGCAAACTTGCGCGCGGCCGCCGCCGGACGGACGGGCCTTGAAGACGAGTGATTGCCCTGGGCAGTGGAACCATTCGGCAGCGCCGGACGTCTCAGTGGCATGAAGCCTGCCGCACCGCTTGCCGTAGCAGCCGCGTCGCTCCTGGTCGTGGCCGGTTGCGGCAACATCGCAAGTGGAGGGGACGTGACAGTTGAGCCAGGGCCGAGGAGCGGCGACGCGCAAGTCCGGATCACCGAGCTCACCGTCGTGGTGAGGAGTGGGCCGGGGAAGGGCGAGCGTACTTACTCGCTCGTGTGCGACCCGGCAGGAGGCGACCACCCTGACCCCGAGGCGGCCTGCCGGTCGCTGAGCGAGATGAAGGATCCCTTCGCTCCGGTGCCACCCGACGCCATGTGCACCGAGATCTACGGGGGCCCACAGACGGCGACGGTCACCGGCATGCTCCGGGGAGAGCGGGTGAATGCTCACTTCAGCCGAACCGACGGCTGCCAGATCGCCCGTTGGGACAAGCACGTCGCTCTCCTCGTCGAGAAAGGCGGCGTCGAAGGCAGTTGACCGACCGAGGGTTCGACCGATCGCAAATGCCATCTCGGACGCCCTTCGTCCTCGCGGCGCCGTCGCCGTTTCGAGGTCTTTGACGACGACTCCATGGACCAGCAGCCGCTGCAGTGCTTGAGTTGACACGTGACGCGCACTGTCGAGGCGGACTATCTGGTGGTGGGGGCCGGCGCCATGGGCATGGCGTTCACGGACGCGCTGATCGACCACGCCGATGTGCGGGTGGCTCTGGTCGACCGTCGCCATAGTGTTGGGGGACATTGGCTCGACGCCTATCCCTTCGTCCGCTTGCACCAGGCTTCGGCCTTTTATGGTGTCGCGTCGACGCTCCTCGGCGGCGGCAACTTGCAGCAGCACGGACCGGAGGCTGGGCTGCAGGAGCGGGCAACCGTCTCCGAGATCAGCGCCTACTACGAGAGCGTCCTCTCAGACCGGATGCTGCAGTCGGGGAAGGTGGAGTTCTTCGCCAACTGCGAGTACGTCGCAGATCGGCAGATCGTCTCGCGGATCTCCGGTCAGCGGTTCGAGGTCCCGCAGCGGTGCCGGATCGTCGACGCGCGGTATCTCGCCCCCGACATCCCGGCGGACACACCACCGCCGTTCAGCGTCGCGGACGGCGCGCGAGTGATCCCGGTCGGCGAACTGGCTCGGCTGGTCGAGGCTGCGAGACAGTACGTGATCGTGGGGTCGGGCAAGACGGCGACTGATGCCTGCGTCTGGCTTCTGGAGCGGGGCGTGGACCCCGATGCGATCTGCTGGGTGAGGCCCCGCGATCCGTGGATGCTCAACCGTGCGGTGGTTCAGCCCGATCCGGCGGTGTTCCTCGGCATGGCCGCCGACATCATGCAGGCCGCGGTGGCGGCGGCCTCGCTGGAGGATCTGTTCCTCCGGCTCGAGGACGCCGGGATCATGGTGCGCATCGACCGTACGGTGACGCCGACGATGGCGAAGACGCCCACGCTGGCCCATTGGGAGCTCGAACGGTTGCGCACCATCGAGCAGGTCGTACGACGGGGGCATGTCCGGCTCGTTGAGCCGGGGAGGATCACGTTTGGGGACGGGTCGGTCGCGATCGCGAAGGACGCGCTCGTCGTGCACTGCGCGGCGGCCGGTTTGAAGTACCCGCCCATGGTGCCGATCTGGGGGCAGCCGGCGATCACGTTGCAGCCGATCCGGACCGGCTTTCCGTGCTTCGGGGCGGCACTGGCCGGGTACGTGGAGGCGACTCGCGAGGACGACGCGGAGAAGAACCGGCTGTGCCCGCCGACGCCGTATCCGGACACCCTGGCCGAGTGGGCGAACATGAACGTCTTGGGCACGCGGGCGGCGATGTCGTTCGGAGCCGAGCCCGATATCAAGGCCTGGTCCGACATGGTCGCGCTCAACCCTGCGCGTATCCCACCTGAGCATGGCGGATCCCCAGAGTTGGACGACGCGCTGGGTCGTCTGCAGACCCATGTGCAGCCCGGGCTGTCCAAGCTCGTTGAGCTGAGTGAGGTGGAGCTCCACGGAGGCGCGCATCGAGACCACCCCGACGCGACCAGATGACGCACTGAAGCAAGCGGAAGCGGAACCAGCGCATCGCGGCGTGAGTGCGTTCCGGCGCGAGGTCGACACCAGCGTGGCGGCGCGAACCGGCGGAATCGCGCCTTTGAATGCCCTCGAAACTGGCAGAGTGCGACCATGCCCGGCACCAGCTTGAGGACGCGTCGACGTCGTCGCAGACACGTTCGACGAGTTTTGCTTCGATCCCGCCGGTCCGGATGACCTTCTCCCCGCGATAGGAGGTAGCTGTGATCGCTCGAGTCGCAGTCTGGGAACCCATGCCCGACGACGAAAGGCAATGGGTGATCGACGCCGCGAAGACCGTTCCCGGTGTCCTGAAGGCTTATCACCTGCTTGACCCGGCGACAGGCAACGGTTTGTCGATCGCATTCTTCGAGGACGATGTGGATGTCACTCAGGTCAAGTCGGCGATTTCGAAGAAGGCGATCGAGATCGGCTGGAATGACGTCGCGCGTACGTCTCCGGTGTCCGAGACCCTCTACACGGTCATACGCAGCGGATGACTTCCACGGCACGCCGGCACGACCGCGCGTAGGGGTCGGGACCGCCGGGTCGCCCCGATACCGTGTTGATCGTGACGATCACCCTGCGGGAGATCACCGAGGACAACTCCGAGTCCGTCCTCGCACTGCGTTGCAGACCCGATCAGGAACGGTTCGTCACCTCGGTGATCGACTCGTTGGCAGAAGCCCATCGGCCCATGGTTCCTGTGGAAACTGCTCATCGACTACCGGCATCAAGGCATGGGCTACGGCCGAGAGGTCGTGCGACAGATCGTGGAGCTGGTGCGAACTGAGAATGCCACCGAACTACTCACCAGCTATGTGCCCGGCGAGGGTAGCCCCGCCGGTTTCTACGCACGACTCGGATTCGTCCCGACGGGAGAACTCGACCCGGAGGGCGAGATCATCCTGCGCTTGGGCAGAGTGCGATTCGAGGTGCGGTTAGTGCTCTGGGTGTGCCCCTGATTGTCCTCGTTCGGTGTGATGCAGCGGGTTCGGAACTATGTATGGGCGCCAACACCATGGTGGGGGTCAACGTCGATGTCCTGGTGCGGGAAGCACGGATCGCGCCGCCCGGGCCAACCTGCCCGTCGTCGGGTTCCAGGGCTCCCAGTCGGTGACGTCCCACGAGTACGTGGGCACACCGTCCTGGACGAGCATGGAGAGCTCGGGAATCGATAGTTCGGCTGCGGACCACGAGTAGAGCACCTCGAGCCGAGGCTGGATCATGCCCAGGTCGAGGATCCGCCCGAACCCGTGCTCGTTGTCGATGTACCACTGGAGGTCTCTGGTCAACGGGTAACGGTCGGGCATCACCCTCGAGAGCGAGACGAAGATGCCGGTGATCGTGAGTCGCGGGTCGCCCAGGACAGGGCCGACGGGCCACAGCCAGCTCAGCGCCAGCTGGGGTGCGGCGACGAGGGCGTGCGCGAAGAGGACCCGGACCAGTATCAGGTTGAGGAAGAAACGCTCGGGGTGCGTCTCGGACTCTGCCTGCTCGCGGTGGTCCAGGTACGCCGCCACGATGCTTGCGTTGTGAGCGCGATACCACGTCCTGGCCGACGGACTCCGGGCGAACTCCACGCAGCAAGAGGCGCTCCATGACGACATCGGGCCGCTCAGGCCGAGCGCGTGGGCGCGCGCCTCTGCCGTGTCCCGCAGCAGCCGCTCGTTGACTGCCCGCCACCAGGGACTACCAGGCACCTCACAGTCCAGCGCGTTGAGGAGGCCGCGACGCAGCTGCCAAGCCATGAACCCAAGTGCCGCCCGTCGGTACGGGAGATGCAGCTCGGGGTGCCCCGGCTCCGCCTCATACAGAGACCGCATCAACGCCACCCGCCCAGCCGGATCATCACGCACCGAGGCGACGAGGTCGGCGGCGTACCCAGCGGCGGTCGGCATAAGTCATTCTCAGGCGGCACGCTCACCGAGAACAGTCTGCCGAGCCTCCTCGGAGGCAGCGGACCTGCGCGGGCCCCAAGCAGGTGGCGCTGATCTCGGCAGGATCCGGTCGAAGGGCGCCGACCGCAGGGCTGAGGGGTGGAGTCCCTCGCACCTGCTAGACGACTCGCACAGGGACCCGCGCCTTTCGCGGATCTCTACGCCGGCCGCGTAGTAATGCGCCGTTTCTTCTGATCCACTGGGATCGCGCTGCGAGAAAGAGCCATCGAACTCTTCGAGCAGCAGAGGTCCAGTCTCTCGCTCGAAGGGTGCGGGGGCGCGCGCAGTTGGCCGCCCTCGCATTTCCACTCAACCCCCGGAGAAGCGATAATTCGAGTGACTCGGCCGGGACCTCCGCCTCTGTTTCCATGTCATTCCCCGAGCGGCGGTCATCAATATGATTCTGAACCCGCTGTTCTTCTGGCTCGGGAATCAAGAAAGGGAGGCCACTCCCATTGCGAGCCTCGCCGTCACCATGATCATCACCTGCCTGATCATGTCGACGCTGATCGCATTCTTGCTCACCCTCGGAACCCGGAAGGCTCTTGCCACAGGAACACCTCGGTGCAAATCCGGCGGCAACTGAATGGTGCCCTCGCGCGCCGCAGGGCTGTCCTGACCTCGGCAATGGCCCAACTGCATTCCTGGCCTGCCACCGATGCAATGTCCCGGGCCACCTGACAGATGTCCCGGGACATTCGGTCCAGCTGCTACCGCAAGGTGGAAACCTGGCCAACCCCTCAGCCCCATGGCTCCCATCTGAATGTCTCCGCCGGCGCTGGGCGAGTCCGACATGAACCCAGGAGGCTCGAGACGGATCAGCCGACCGTGGATCGGGTTCCGTGGCGGATGTGACGGTGGTCGGCACTCCAGCGTCCGGCGCCCTTCCGCAGGACGAGGCCGGCGCACACCGCCACGGCGACCGGAAGCCCGATCGGCGGCTCGTTCTCCGGCCCGTTCGGCCACACGCCGATGACGAGGTGGGCATAGATCGCTCCCAACATCGTCGGAATCGCGAGTAGTGCACCGATCCGGGCCCACAGCCCGAGCAGCAGCGACAGCCCCGCGACCACCTCGATCGCCACCGCGACCGGTGCGACGACGGCGGCAAGCGGAATCCCGGCGGTCTCTACCAGCGGGCGCATCGGGGCCTCCGGAGCGAAGACGTGTGCGAGCCCGATCCCGAGCAGCGGCACGCCGGCGACCACGCGCAGCAGCAGCGTGTAGCCGTATGCCTGGGTGCGGCGGATCCGTTCCGCTGTCAGCCGGCCGCCGCTGTCGAACGCGGCCGGCTTGGCGATTTCTGTCATGTCAGCCTCCTTTCACGGGTCTCAGCAGAAGTCTGGTTAGCAGGCGAAACGACGCGCATCGGTAGACCTACCTACCTCCGGATCTGGCGGACGTCTTGGGATTCGAAACTGGTTCAAGAATCCAGGGTCGGAATCGCGGTTGGCATGCGCGCATCAGGGAACGCTTTCCTAAGAGCCCCGGCTGTGCTTGCGGGGCTCGGAGGGGAGGGATCATGCAGCGCGTGTCCCGAGGCTCGAACACCGAAGGTTTCCAGCACGAGGCGGTCCTGTACGAGGGTCCGGACGATCTGGCATCGGCGACGGTTCCCTTCATCCGCGAGGGTCTGGAACGGCAGGAACCGGTGCTCGTAGCCGTGCTTCCCGACCGGATCCGTACCCTGCGTTCAGCCCTGGGGTCGGACGCCGACCGGGTCGAGTTCCTCGACATCGAGGAGCTAGGTGGGAACCCCGGGCGGATCCTCCCTATGTGGCGAGGCTTCGTCGACCGCTCGTTGGGCTCGGGGTCGGCGCGTGGCATCGGCGAACCGGTCTGGTCCAGTCGCCGGGACGTCGAGATCGAAGAGTGTCACCTGCACGAGTCGCTGCTCAACGTGGCGTTCGACGACGGTCCTCCTTGGCGGTTGATGTGCCCCTACGACGTGGACTCGCTCCCCGCCGAGATCGTCGCGGACGCGATGCGGACCCATCCTGTGGTCAGCGCGGCAGGCGGCCCGGAGATCGAGTACGGCGGGCATCATCATGCGCAGGCCAGGTTCGCCTCTCCGCTGACGCCTGCGCCCGAGTCGGCCCACCGGATCTCCTTCGCGCACAGCGACCTGAGTCGACTGCGCGGCTTCGTGGGGACGTGGGCTCTCGAGGCGGGGCTCTCCGAGGAGAGAGCCGGTTACATGGTCCTCGCCGCTCACGAGATCGCCACGAACAGTATCGTCCACGGGGGTGGGAGCGGTGAGCTGCACGTCTGGTCCCAGCCAGAAGCGTTCGTGGTGGAGTTCAGAGACCGCGGTCAGATCTCGGACCCGCTGGTCGGGCGCGACCCGGCGCTGGACCTCGACGAGGGCGGTCGTGGCGTGTGGCTCGTTCACCAGCTGTGCGACCTGGTCCAGGTGCGCTCGCTCCCGACGGGCACCGTGGTGCGGCTCTTCGCCTGGGTGTGAGGCTGGGATTACAGGTGGACCCATGAGATAGAGAGCGGTGCCGAGTACACCTAGCCGGCCTCCACGATCCCCGCCTTCCAGGCGATCGCGACGAGCTGGGCGCGGTCACGCGCACCGAGCTTGGTGAGGATGCGGCTCACGTGCGTGCGCGCGGTGTCCGGGCTGATGTGCAGCCGTCCGGCGATGTCACCGTTGGCGAGCCCCTCGCCCACTGCGGCGAGCACCTCCTGCTCACGCCGGGTCAGGTGACGTAACGGTGCGGGGTCGGGCCGGGAAGTCGCGGCCGCCGCCCTCATGACGCGTTTCGTCACGCCGGGGGAGAGCAGAGCGTCACCGGCGGCAGCGACCTTGATCGCCTGGCGGATCTCGTGCGGCTCGCTGTCCTTCAGCAGGAAGCCGCTCGCTCCCGCACGCAGGGACTGGAAGAGGAAGTCGTCGGTGTCGAAGGTCGTGAGCGTGACCACGCGGACGTGAGCGAGCCGCTCGTCGTTGGTGATCCTGCGGGTCGCCTCGATGCCGTCCATGACGGGCATCCGGACGTCCATCAGGACCACGTCCGGGGCGAGGGCGGTCAGCCGGTGGAGCGCGTCGAGGCCGTTCTCCGCCTCGCCGGCCACCGAGAGGTCGGGGTCGCGCTCGATGACCGCTCGTAGTCCCGCACGCACCAGGGGCTGGTCGTCGACGAGGAGGACCTCGATCACCGGTCCGCCCCGTTCACCAGGGTCTCCCGCACGACCGGCAGGACGGCTTGCACCGCGAAGCCCCCGCCGTGCCGGTTCTCTGCGGTGAGCTCGCCGCCGAGCAGGTGCACCCGCTGCTGCATGCCGTGGAGACCGAACCCGTCGGGGCCACCCGCGGCCCCGCGACCGTCGTCGCTGATCTCGAGCTCGACGGACCCGTCGCAGTACCGGACCAGGACGTCGACAGCGGTGGCGTGGGCGTGCCGGATCACGTTCGTCAGCGCCTCCTGCACGACGCGGTGTGCCGTGGTGTCGACGGGGGAGGGCAGCGGGAACGGCTCTCCCTCCACCCGCAGGTCGGCACGGAGCTGGTCGGTGCTTGTGGCGTCGACGAGCTGGGCGAGCTGTGCCAGTCCCGGCGACGGCTGCGTGGAGTCGGCCTCGCCGCGTTCGCCTCTCAGGAGGCCGACGACGGCACGCAGGTCCGTCAGGGCTTGTCGGCTGGTACGTCGGATGGTGTCGACCGCCCCGCGCGCGGCCGGGAGGTCGTCGTCGAGCGCCTCGCGCGCCACGTCGGCCTGGATGCTGATCACCGCGACCGTGTGTCCGACGACGTCGTGGACGTCCCGCGCGATCCGGAGCCGCTCGTCGGCCACACGCCGGGCCGTCTCTCGCTCCCGCTCCATCTCGGAGGCGGCCATCCGGCGCGCGAGCTCGCGCTGCCACTCGCGCCGTGACCGCACCGCGTCGCCCCAGGCGATGACCGCAGCCATGACGGCGAGCGTCGTGGCGAGGTCGTACCCGACGATGACGCGGTCCTCGTTCTCGTCGTACAGCCGCCACCAGGTCGCGGCCGCGAGCAGGAACGTCCCGGTCAGCGCGCCGAGCTTCCATCGACCCGCCTCCGCCACCGAGAACAGCGCCGGCGCCAGCGGGACGGCGATGCCGACGGCCGAGTAGCCGACCGCGTAGTAGACGGCAAGCACGCCCACCGTGGCCGCGAGGGCGAGCACCGGGCGCTGCCGCCGTGCCAGCATCGGGGCGCCGAGCGCCAGGATCAGCACGTAGGCCAGGACGTCCGCCTCGCGCGCCTCCGGCTCGAGTCGCGCGTACATGGCGGCAAGGGCGCTGCCCGATGCAATGGCGGCCAGCGCCACGTCTACCAGGCGGGCCCGACGAGCGTCCATGACCGCAGGCTACGCCGACACCGCCGCCTCGACGTACGTCCAGACGCGTACGTGCGAGGCGCTCTGAGGCGGACGACGCGCCCCCCGTTCGCACCTAGCGTCGCGGTCGACCAGGACCTGACGACGGAGGTGGACCATGGAGCGCTTCGGGCGCACTTGTGTGAGGTACCGGTGGCTTGTCGTTGCCGGATGGCTGATGGCCGTGGTGGCGCTCAATGTGGCCGGCGGCGCATCAGGAGGACCCGTCAGCGACGACTTCGACCTGCCCGGCTCGGAGAGCCAGCGGGCCGCGGAGGTGCTCCAGGACGCCGGCTTCGACACCCGTGCCGGCGCCCAGGCGCAGGTCGTGCTGCACCGTGACGCGGGGGTGGCCGAGCCGCAGGTGCGGCAGGAGGCATCCTCGCTCGTGGGATACATCCGCCAGGACCTCCCCGGAGCGGAGGTCACCAGCCCCTTCGACGAGCAGGGTCGATCGCAGGTGTCGGCCGACGGGTCCACCGCCTACGTCGCGGTCAGCCTCCCAGGCAACAGCCTCGACGAGGTCGCCGAGGCCGGTGAGGTCCTACAGGCGAGGGCCGCAGAGGTGGATGTGCCGGGGCTGCAGGTCGAGGTCGGTGGGCTCGCGGCGGACGAGGAGAGCGACGAGGGGCCACCGACCGAGATGATCGGCATCCTTGCCGCGCTGATGGTGCTGCTTGTGGCGTTCGGCTCGCTCTTCGCCACCGTCATGCCGATCGTGGTCGGAGTCGTCGGGGCCAGCTGTGGTGTGGCCGTCGTAGCACTCGGGGCGAACGTCGTGGACATGCCCAGCTTCGCGGCGCCGGTGGCCGGGATGATCGCGGTGGGTGTGGGGATCGACTACGCCCTCCTGGTTGTGACGAGGTTCCGCGAGGGTCTGCACGCCGGGCTCGACACCGCTGCTGCGGTAGGCCAGGCGCAGGCCAGCGCGGGGCGGTCGGTGCTCTTCGCCGGCGGGACGGTGGTGATCGCCTCGCTGGGGCTGGTCCTGATGGAGCTGAAGCTCATCACCGGCGTGGCACTGGGCATCGCCGCGTCCGTCCTGGTCACCATGCTCGCGTCGGTGACACTTCTCCCGGCGATGCTCGGACTCGTGGGGACACGGATCGACCGGTACGGCCTGCCCCACCGCCGCGAGCCGGGCGGCGAGGGCACGTTCGCGCGTCGCTGGAGCCGCCGGGTGCAGCGGCGCCCGGCGGCGTTCGCCCTTGCCTCCGTCGCGGTCCTTGCCCTGCTGAGCCTTCCCGCCCTCGACCTGCGGCTCGGCTTCGGGGACGCGGGCACCCGGCCCGAGTCGGACACCGCACGGCAGGCCTATGACCTGGTCGCCGAGGGATTCGGGCCGGGGGCCAACGGACCGCTGGTCATGGCCGTCGAGCTGACTGAGCGGGCCGGCCAGAACACCGTGCAGCGGCTCGTCGACGAGGTGAGGGCCGACGACGGCGTCGCGTCGGCGAGCGCGCCCTTCTACGACGCGAGCGGGACGGTCGCCGTCGTGCAGGTGGTCCCCACGACCGGGCCGCGCGCCGAGGCGACGACCGATCTCGTGCACCGGCTACGTCAGGACGTGGTGCCCGAGACGCTGGCAGGCACGGGTGTGACAGCGAGCATCGGCGGCGTGACTGCCGCGACCGTGGACTTCGCCGACTACAACGCGGACCGGCTGCCGTGGTTCCTCGCCGTGGTCCTGGGCCTGTCGTTCCTGCTCCTCATGGCGGTGTTCCGAGGCGTGCTGGTGGCGGTCAAGGCCGTCGTGGTGAATCTGCTCTCCCTGGGCGCCGCCTTCGGTGCCGTGGTGGCGGCCTTCCAGTGGGGCTGGGGCGTGAACCTGCTGGGGCTCGAGAGAAGCGCGCCGGTCGAGGCCTGGGCGCCGATGATGATGATCGCCATCGTGTTCGGGCTCTCCATGGACTACGAGGTCTTCCTCATCTCGCGCATCAAGGAGTACTACGACGCCGGGCTCGACAACGCCTCGGCCGTGGCCGAGGGCCTTGCCCGGACGGCGCGAGTGATCACGGCGGCCGCAGCCATCATGGTCTGTGTCTTCGGCAGCTTCGTGCTCGGTACGAGCCGCGAGCTCCAGCTCTTCGGCTTCGGCCTGGCCGTCGCGGTGCTCGTCGACGCGACGCTGGTGCGCATGGTGCTCGTCCCTGCGACGATGGAGCTGCTCGGCGACCGGAACTGGTGGCTCCCGGACTGGCTCTCTTCCCGGCTGCCCCGGATGACGGTCGAACCCGTCCCGCCGGGAGGCATGGCCGGTGCCGGGACGACGGTCTCGGCGGCTCGCGAAGACGGGGCAGCGGATCACGCTCGCTCGGTCTCCGAGCCCGCCCGTCCCTGAAGGAGTGTGGCCCGGCCTTCCAGGTAGTCCCGCTCGGGGCGGCTCGTCGTACGGCGGGCCGCCCGCCGGTACGCCGCGATCGCGGCGGCGTCGTCGCCGGCCATCTGCAGCAGGTGCCCCCGAACGGCGTCCACGCGGTGGCTCCTGCGCATCCGGGAGTCACCGTCGAGCCGCGCCAGCATCGCCAGGCCGACTCCCGGGCCGCGGACCATGGCTGCGGCGACGGCGTGGTTGAGCGTCACGACAGGGTTGTCCTCGAGGCGTCCGAGCAGCTCGTAGAGCGCGAGGATCTGCGGCCAGTCGGTGTCCTCGGCACGCTTCGCCTCGGTGTGCACCGCCGCGATGGCGGCTTGGAGCAGGTACGGGCCGGCCGCGCCGTGGGAGAAGGCCTCCGCGACGAGGGAGAGCCCCTCGGAGAGCTCCTGGCGGTTCCACAGCGTGCGATCCTGGTCCGCCAACGAGACCAGCTCTCCGCCGGGCCCGGTGCGCGCGGGCCGGCGGGCGTCGGTGAGCAGCATCAGGGCGAGGAGCCCGGCGACCTCGCCGTCCTCGCGGAGGGCCCGATGCACCATGCGGGTGAGCCGGATGGCTTCGCCGGAGAGGTCGGTGCGCTGCAGGGTCGAGCCGGACGTGGCGGTGTACCCCTCGTTGAACACGAGGTAGAGCACGTGGAGCACGGCGGCCAGCCGGCCGTCGTACACGTCGCGGGGCGGCGGCTGGAACCGGCCGCCCTCCTCGACGATGCGCTGCTTCGCGCGGCTGATTCGCTGCGCCATCGTCGACTCGGGGACGAGGAAGGCGCGGGCGATCTCCGCGGTGGTCAGTCCGCCGACGGCACGCAGCGTGAGGGAGATCTGCGAGGCCGTCGTGAGGCCTGGGTGGCAGCACAGGAACAGCAGCTGGAGCGAGTCGTCCTGCTCCGTGACGGGCCTGTCGTCCGCCGGCGGGCCGATGACCTCCGTGGGCAGAGCCCGGGCGGCGACAGTCTCCTCACGCCGCCTTCGAGACTGCTCGGCGCGCAGCATGTCGGTCATCCGCCTCGAGGCGACCCGGATCGTCCACGCGCGCGGGTCGTCCGGCACGCCATCGCGCGGCCACTGCAGGGCGGCCGCGAGAAGCGCCTCCTGCACGGCGTCCTCGGCCGTGTCGAAGTGGCCGTAACGGCGGACGAGGGCGCCGGTGACCTGCGGCGCGAGGGTGCGCAGCAGGTCGCCGACGTCCGCCCCGGTCGTCATCTCACAGGTCGGCTCCGTCGCCCTCCAGCGGGCGCAGCTCCACGCGCCCGAACGCCTGGGCCATGGTTCCCGCGATCTCCACGGCGCGGTCGTGACTGCTCACGTCGATGATGCCGAAACTGGCCAGGAACTCCTTGGCCTCTGCGTACGGTCCGTCGGTGACGACCGGGGTGCCGCTGCGAAGCTCCACGGTCTGGGTGTGCGTCGGGTCGGCGAGCCCTGCTGCGTAGACGAACTCGCCCGAGGCGACCAGCTCCTGGGCGGCGGCGTCCGCCGGGCCGTACCGCTCGTCCGGGTGCTGCTCCTGGTACTCGCGACCAGCGTCCCAGTCGGTCTGGGTCCCGTAGCTCAACAGGATGTACTTCATCGTCTTCCTCCTCGTCTCGGGCGCCTCACCGTGAGGCGCCGTTCGGAAGAGACGTCGAAGCGGCCGTGGCTTCCTCGACATGGGCCAGAGTATTCCCGTCCGCCCCCGTCCGGTCTGTTCGCGCAGGGTCGGATGTCGAGGATGTCTCCGTGGCTCCGACGTAGCAGTGAAAGGGGTCCAGACCAGCAAGGAGAGTCGGTGAGCCACATGTCCACCCTGACCCGAGCCGCCACACCAACCACGTCCACCCGCACACTGCTTGCCTGCGGCGTCGCGGCCGGCCCGCTGTTCACCGGGGTCTCGCTGCTCCAGGTGCTGGCCCGCGACGGCTTCGACCTCGGCAGGCACCCGCTGAGCCTGCTCAGCCTCGGCGACGCGGGGTGGGTTCAGATAGCGAACTTCGCCGTCACCGGCGTCCTGTCCCTCGGGTTCGCCCTGGGGCTCCGGCTCTCGCCGGTGTCGGGGTGGGCCGGCCGCTGGGGCCCGCGGCTGTACGGCGGATTCGGGCTCGGCCTGGTCCTGGGCGGGGTGTTCGTGACAGAGCCCTCCGACGGCTTCCCGCCCGGTGCCGCTGACGGATCCGCGAGCTGGCACAGCCTCGTGCACGACGTCGTCGCGGGCGTCGCGATCGACCTCGCGCTGGTGAGCTGCCTGCTCCTCGCTCGGCGGTTCCGGCGGGCGCGCGAGGCCGGCTGGGCGGCGTACAGTCTCCTCACCGGGGTCGCCGGGCTCACGCTCAGCTGGTGGCCGGACCCGGACGGGATCAGCGTGCGCCTCGCGGCCGTGGTGGTCCTGGTCCTGGCCTGGGCCACCGCGACGGCCACGCGACTGCTAGCGGCACCGGTCGGCCTGGGAGCCTGACGGAAACGGCTGCGTCGGTGACTGGTCGCAGGGCGCGCGCAGCGTCCTGCTCTGCGCTCTAGGTCGCGGCGGCCATCCGGTTCGCCTTGGCCTGCCGGGTCACGGGCTGGTGGATCTGCTGCTTCGGCGCCGCGGACCGCCGCACCTTCTTCCGGCGCTTGCGGACCCTCTCCGCCACCTCGAACGACCACGGGGGCCGGGCGGCGATCCGCTCCGGGTCGATCCGGAGCTCCTCGACGACGGTGTCATACGTCGGCGTTGCGGACATGTTTGCTCCTCTCGTGCGGAGCACGGGGCCGTATTCCGCCGAGCGCGGGTACCCCGGACAGAACGGTTCAAACGGGTTGTTCCTACGAAACCTCGACTTCTGGGCCCGGCCAGGGGCGAACCCGCGGTATCCAGGCGGGGACCGCGGCGCGGTAGGTCGCGTAGTCGCTCCCGAACCGGGCTCTCAGCGCTGGCTCCTCGTAGAGACGGACGAAGGCCGCCATGGCCGCCCACGCCAGCACGCCGTAGAGGACCAGCCACAGGCTTGCGTGCCACAGCGTCTGTCCGAGGACGATCGTGAGTACGGCTACGTACATGGGGTTGCGGACGTAGCGGTAGGGCCCCTCGACGACGAGCTGCTCGGTGGGCGCCACGGGTGCGGGGGTGCCTCGAGCCGCGACGAACCCGGCGAAGCACACGAGGAGCAGGGCCACACCGGCCACGGCGAGAGCAAGGCCGGCGGTCCGCATCGGCCAGCCCGGCGCGCTCCCGGCAGACGAACCGATGACCCAGGGGAGAGCACCCGCGACGATCCCCGGCACGGCGAAGAAGAACACGATGCTGCCGACGAGGGCCTGTCGGGGTCTCACGCTCTCCAGCATCGCACCCGGGAGTCCGACGTGCGGACATTCGGAGTGGAGGGTTGATCCGTTTCGTCGTAGTTGGTAGGTATTCGTCTGCTCTCCTCCCAGCCACGTGAGTTGGAGCCGTTAGATGGTGATGAACACCAGGGGGACCGTGACGCGTGCCGCCCTCCGGCGTAGGGCGGGGAACGTGTGAGTGTGCTGAAGAGCGTCCCCGACTCCGAAGAGGTCGGGCACGCGCTGGACCTGGAGACCTTCGCGGTCGTCCTCTACTTCGACAAGGCCACCGAGCGCCGCGTCAGGCAGGTCTGGGCTGCGCTCGACCTGAACGGCGTCCCGTCCGTGGCGAGCAGCCATGGCGTCGGGTACCGCCCGCACCTGACCCTCGCGATCATCGAGGCGCCGCAGCTGGAACGGGCCGCCGGGGAGCTGCGTACGTCGCTGGCCGGGGTGGCGGGTCTGCCGGTGACCTTGACCTCGCTCGGATTCTTCCTGACCGGGCTCTCACCCGCGTACCTCGCGGTCACGCCCACGAGCAGGCTCCTCTCGCTGCACGAGCAGGTCCACGAGGCTCTCGGCGGCGCCGGGAGCTGGGACTACTACCGCCCCGGCACATGGGTGCCCCACTGCACGTTGGCCATGGGCGTCACATCCCCGACGGCGGTGGCAGAGGTGGTCGGTGAGGCGGAGCTGCCGATCCACGCCAGGGTCTCCGCCGCGGACGTGGTGCTGCTCCCGGGCCGGTCCGGGTCCGACCACGAGGCGGGCTTCCCGCGACAAGCGACGGGCGCGGAGGCCCGCCACCGCGCCGGCCCGCGCCATCGCGGCGGGCGTCGGCTCTCGGAGGCCCTCGGCAGGTGGTGACGGTTCGGGGCAGTCGCCGGCGGACGTCGCGCGGAACCCGGGCTCGGCGGCTCTAGGCTCGGAGGTGCGCCGGAAGGCCGAAGGCGCGGACAGCGACCGGACTCGATACGGGAGGGTTCCCAATGGCGACCACTGAGCACGGCCTCCGCTTGCCCGGCTGGCTCCGGGAGGAGGACTGCGACGTCAACGAGCTGCGCGACCTGGTGGCCACGCGAACCGAGCTGGCCGACCATCCCCACGCGCAGCAGGTGGTCGAGAACGTGCCGGTCTACAGCGTGCCCGAGCTGCGCGGCGCACTCGACCGGGTCGCGGCAGTCGGCGGTCCCGCCGAGAGGGGGCTGCTGACCCTGCAGGCCGAGATCGCCCGTGCCCTCAGCCAGGGGCCGGGGGTCGTGGTGCTCTCGGAGGCCTTCGACGGTGCCGTGGTGGACCGGGTCAGCGTCGCCTTCGAGCAGATGATCGCCGACGAGCGCGAGAGGGGAGGCCCTGCCGGCGACCACTTCGCGGCTCCCGGCGCCAACGACCGGGTCTGGAACGCCCTGGAGAAGCTGGCCGTCGCGGACCCGGAGGCGTTCGTCGACTACTACGGCAACAACGCCCTGGCCCTCGTCAGCAGGGCGTGGCTCGGACCGGCCTACCAGGTGACGTCCCAGGTCAACGTGGTCAACCCCGGCGGCCAGGCGCAGAGTCCGCACCGCGACTACCACCTCGGTTTCCTCGGCACGGAGGCTGCGGCGAAGTACCCGGCACACGTCCACCAGCTCTCTCCGTTGCTCACCCTGCAGGGTGCAGTTGCGCACTGCGACATGCCGGTCGAGACCGGCCCGACGATGTACCTGCCGCACTCGCAGAAGTACCTCCCCGGCTACATCGCGTGGCAGCTTCCGGAGTTCGTCGAGCTCTTCGAGGCCGAGCACGTCCAGCTGCCGCTCGCAAAGGGCGACGCCGTCTTCTTCAACCCGGCGCTGTTCCATGCGGCCGGCAGCAACCGGTCGGCCGAGGTGCGCCGCATGGCCAACCTCCTCCAGGTCTCCTCGGCCTTCGGTCGACCGATGGAGGCCGTCGACCGGCGGCGTACCGTCTCGGCGGTCTTCCCGGCGCTCCTGGACCGGTTCCGGGAGTCGGCCGACGGGACCGCGGTCCGCAACGCCGTGGCCGCGGCGGCGGATGGCTACCCCTTCCCCACGAACCTCGACCTCGACCCGCCGGTCGACGGCCTGGCTCCCCCGAGCCAGGTGGACGTCGTGTGGCAGGCGCTACGGGAGCGCTGGTCGGTAGAGCGGCTCGACGAGGCCCTGGCCGGCTACGAGGCCCGTCGCCGGACGGCCCGATGAGCGGGATCGGGCCGCGTCCCACCTGGACCTGCCGACAGGATCAGCCCTCGACCAGGGTGACCTCGAAGTTGTAGGTCTCGGCGCGGTAGACGTGTGAGCCGTACTCGACGACGCGGCCCTGGTCGTCGTACGTCGTGCGCTCCATCGTCAGCAGAGGGGAGTCGACCCTCTGCCCCAACAGCTCGGCCTCCTCTTCTGTCGCGCCACGGGCGCCGATGCGCTGTCGTGCGATCCGCATGTGGATGCCGCGTGCGCGGATGAGCTGGTAGAGGCCTTGCTGCTCCAGGTCGTCGTCGCTGGGGGAGAGCAGGTCGCCAGGAAGCCAGTTGCGGAGGATCGCCAGCGGATCCCCTCCAGCCAGCCGGAGCCGCTCGAGATGGAGCACGGGGTCTCCGGCCGGGGTGTGCAGCTCCTCCGCGACCGAAGCCGGTGCGGGCTGGACGACGTTGGTGAGCACCTTGGTCCCCGGGACCTTGCCGGCCTTCGACAGGTCGTCGTACAGGCTGGTCAGCTTGACCTCTCGGCGGACACGGCCGTGGACCACCTGCGTGCCGACTCCTCGCTTGCGGACGAGCAGGCCCTTGCCCACGAGGTCCTGGATCGCCCTCCGCATCGTGGGGCGCGAGAGGCCGAGCTGTTCGGCCAGTGCGATCTCGTTCTCGAGCTTGAACCCGGGCGCGAGGGCACCCGACTCGATCGCCTGCTCGATCTGCGCGGACACCTGGGCGTAGAGCGGCACAGGACTCACCCGATCCACGGTGATCGAGAACGGCCCGCTGGTCACCCGAAAACCATACACCGCATGTCAGCAAGTCAGAATGTCAGAACAAAGTCTTGACGACATCGTGTGACCGGCGCAACACTCATGAGACCGCTGTCACACAACGTGCGAAGGGGCGCTCATGCGAATCGGTTTCCTCGGGCTGGGCCGGATAGGCAGCTCGCACGCCGATGTCGTCGCCAGACATCCGGACGTCGAGAGCCTGGTGGTTGCCGACGCCGTCCCCGCCCGGGCTGCCGAGGCGGCCGAGCGGCTCGCGTGCGAAAGCGCGAGAGACGTCGACGAGATGATCGCCGGCGGCGTGGACGCGCTGGTCGTCGCGAGCCCGACCGACACTCACGCGGACCTGATCCGGCTCGGCGCTCGGGCGGGACTGCCGGTCTTCTGCGAGAAGCCGATCGCCCTCGACGTCGCCGACACGCGCAAGGTGGTCGAAGAGGTCGAGGCCGCGGGCGTGCAGGTGCAGATCGGGTTCCAGCGCAGGTTCGACCGCGGCTACACGACAGCCCGTGAGGCCCTCCGGTCCGGACTGATCGGTGAGCTCCACCGGGTCCACGTCCTGACAGGTGACGAGAAGCCGCCGAACCCGGCGTTCCTCCCCACCAGCGGCGGGCTCTACCGCGACTGCCACATCCACGACTTCGACATCCTTCGCTGGGTGACCGGCCGGGAGGTGGCCGAGGTGTCCGCCTTCGGGGTCAACCGCGGCGCCGACTTCTTCCGCGAGGCCGGCGACGTCGACAACGCGGCCGCGGTGCTCCGGCTCGACGACGACACGCTGGTGACCCTCCAAGGGTCCCGCTACAACGGCGCGGGGCACGACGTCCGGATGGAGCTGGCCGGGACGCAGGACACCTACGTCGTCGGGCTCAGCGACCGAAGCCCACTCACGTCGGCGGAGGAGGGGGTCTCCTTCCCCTCGGGCGAGCCGTGGCAGGACTTCTGGGCCCGGTTCGCCCCGGCGTACGTGGCCGAGATGCACGCGTTCGTCGACGTGGTCAAGGGACGCACGCCGAGCCCCTGCACGGTCCAGGACGGCCTCGCCGCCTTCCAGGTCGCCGAGGCGGCAGACCTGTCCCTGCGCGAGGGGCGGCGCGTCGAGCTCGCGGAGGTGGCTCGGTGAGCGCGCTCATGGACCGCGTGGCCGCGGCGCCGATCTCGTGGGGCGTGTGCGAGGTGCCGGGCTGGGGCTACCAGATGCCGTCCGAGCAGGTGCTCGAGGACATGAGCGACTTGGGTGTGACCGCCACGGAGTTCGGACCTGTGGGCTTCCTGCCGGACGCCCCGGCGGCCAAGGCGGCCGCGCTGCGCAAGCACGGGCTCCAGGCGGTGGGCGGTTTCCTGCCGGTGATGTTGCACGAGCCGGAGCGCGACGTGCTGCCGGAGGTCGACACCTACCTCGACGGCTGCATCGAGGCAGGCGCCCGCGTCATCGTCCTCGCGGCGTTCACAGGCACAGACGGGTACGACGACCGCCCGGAGCTCGACGAGGCGGGCTGGAGGACCCTCATGGGCAACCTCGACCGGATCGACGAGCACGCACGCAGTCGTGGCGTCATCGCGGCGCTGCATCCGCACGTCGGGACCATGATCGAGCGGGAGGCCGAGGTCGAGCGGGTCCTGGAGGGCTCGCGGGTCGGCTTGTGCCTGGACACCGGCCACCTGCTGGTCGGGGGAACCGACCCGGTTGCGCTCACGCGGCGCCACGCGGACCGGGTGGTGCACGTGCACCTGAAGGACGTCGACGCCTCCCTGGCAGCCGATGTCCGCAACGGCAAGGTCGCCTACGGCGACGCGATCTGGCAGGGCCTGTTCCGCCCCCTCGGGGAGGGGGACGTCGACCTCGTCGACCTCGTCCGGACCCTCGAGGGGCGCGGCTACGACGGCTGGTACGTCCTCGAGCAGGACATCAGGCTCCGCGGCGAGCCGGAGGACGGCGGCCCGGTCGCCGGCGTCCGGTCCAGCCTCGACTACCTGCGGCAGGTCGCGGCATGAGCAGCGGCTTCGAGGTCCTCACGATCGGCCGGATCGGCGTCGACATCTACCCCGAGCAGATCGGGGTCGGGCTCGAGGACGTCACGTCGTTCTCGAAGTTCCTGGGCGGGAGCGCCGCGAACGTCGCGGTCGCTGCAGCGAGGCACGGACGGCGGTCCGCCGTGATCACCCGGGTGGGTGACGACCCGTTCGGACGCTACCTCCGGCGGGCACTCAAGGGCCACGACGTCTCCGACGCGTTCGTCCGGGAGGTGGAGCACCTGCCTACACCGATCACGTTCTGCGAGATCTTCCCGCCGGACGACTTCCCGCTGTACTTCTACCGCGAGCCCAAGGCGCCGGACCTGGAGATCCACACCTCCGAGCTCGACATGGAGGCGATCGGCTCAGCCGACATCTTCTGGGCAACGGTCACCGGGCTGTCCCAGGAGCCCAGTAGGAGCGCGACCCTGGCGGCCCTCGAAGCGCGCGGCAAAGCCGGCATCACCGTCCTCGACCTCGACTACCGGCCCATGTTCTGGCCGCACCCCGAGGAAGCCACGGCCGCGGTCCAGGAGGCGTTGCGACACGTAACGGTCGCCGTCGGCAACCGCGAGGAGTGCGAGGTGGCAGTCGGTGAGACCGAGCCTCGCTCGGCGGCCGAAGCCCTGCGTGCACGCGGCGTCGACCTCGCGGTCGTGAAGCAGGGCCCGCGTGGGGTCCTGGCCTGCGACGCCTCGGGAGCGGTCGAGGTGCCGCCCGTCCCGGTCGACGTGGTCAACGGTCTCGGCGCCGGGGACGCCTTCGGCGGAGCGCTGTGTCATGGACTCCTGTCGGGCTGGGAGACCGAGCGGGTCATGCGCTTCGCGAACGCCGCCGGAGCGATCGTCGCCGGGCAGCTGTCGTGCTCCGACGCCATGCCGACCTCCGATGCCGTGGAGGCCAAGTTGCGTGAGGTGTCCGATGGACAGTGACCTGCTGCGCGAGATCGTGACCACCCGGGCATCACGTCCGGCTGCGATCGCGGAGGCGGCCGCCCGTCGCCGTCGCCGGACCTCCTTGGTCGGGGAGACCGGTCGCCTCATGCTGATCGCAGCCGACCATCCCGCTCGTGGTGCGCTCCGCGTCGGGGACGACCCCCTCGCAATGGCGGACCGCTCCGAGCTGCTGCGCCGGCTGATGATCGCGCTCGAGCGGCCGGGGGTGGACGGATTCCTCGGCACCCCGGACATGGTCGAGGACCTGCTGCTGCTCGGCGCCCTGGACGACAAGGTCGTCATCGGCTCCATGAACCGCGGCGGACTGGCCGGCACCTGCTTCGAGATCGATGACCGGTTCACCGCCTATGACGCATCCTCCATCGCGGTCTCGGGGCTGGACGGGGGCAAGATGCTCTGCCGCATCGACCCCGAGGACCAGGCCACCGTGATGACCCTGGAGGCGTGTGCCGACGCGGTGAGCGACCTGGCCCGGCGCGAGCTGATGGCGATGGTGGAGCCGTTCATCTCCCACCGTGCCGAGGGCCGGGTGAGGAACGACCTGTCGACCGAGGCGGTGGTGCGGTCGGTGACCGTCGCGGCGGCACTAGGCACCACCTCGGCCCACACGTGGCTCAAGCTGCCCGTTGTCGACGACATGGAGCGTGTCGCAGCGGCGTCGACGCTTCCACTGGTCCTGCTGGGAGGAGAGGCGAACGTGGACGATTCCGAGACCTTCGACCGCTGGCAGCGCGCGCTCAAGCTGCCCACCGTGCAGGGCATGGTGGTCGGCCGCGCCCTGCTCTACCCGCCCGACGGCGACGTCGCCGGGGCGGTCGACAAGACGGTGGGGCTGCTGTGACCGCGGGTCGGGCCCAGCACATCCGGGAGGGCGTCGGCGAGCTCGAGGTCCTGCCGAAGCACGCCGGCTGGACGTACTCGGGTCTCCGGGTTCTCGCGCTCGCGCCGGGGGAGAGCCGCAGCGTCGCGACCGGGGACGAGGAGATGGTGGTGTTGCCGCTCAGCGGGGCGTGCACCGTGACCTGTGAGGGGGAGACGCTCGAGCTCGCAGGGCGCCGGAGCGTCTTCGGTCGGGTGAGCGACTTCGCCTACGTGCCGCGCGACGCCTCGGTGACCATCACGTCCCGCGACGGTGGCAGGTTTGCGCTGCCGTCCGCGGTCTGCGACCGCCGGCTGCCGTTCCGGTACGGCGCGGCGGACGACGTACCCGTCGAGAGCCGGGGGGCCGGAGTCTGCAGCCGGCAGGTGAACAACTTCTGCGCCGCCGGGGTCTTCGAGACCGACCGGCTCATCGCGGTGGAGGTGCTGACCCCGGCCGGCAACTGGTCGTCCTACCCGCCGCACAAGCACGACGAGCACCGGCCCGGTGAGGAGGCCGTGCTCGAGGAGATCTACTACTTCGAGGTCGCCGACGGGCCGCACGGACCCGGGATCGGGTACCAGCGGGTCTACGGGACCCAGGACCGGCCGGCGGACCTGCTCGCCGAGGTCCGCACGGGAGACGTCGTGACCATCCCCCACGGCTGGCACGGGCCGTCGATGGCCGCGCCCGGCTACGACCTCTACTACCTCAACGTGATGGCCGGACCGGGTGAGGAGCGGGCGTGGCTGATCTGCGACGACCCGGCACACGCGTGGATCAGGCAGACCTGGGACTCCGAGCAGGTCGACCCCCGGCTTCCGCTGACGACGACCGTCGAGAAGGAGAGGTGACCGGGATGACGGTGCGACTCACTGTCGGCCAGGCCACGGTTCGCTTCCTGGCACAGCAGTACTCCGAGCGCGACGGCGTGGAGCACAGGCTCGTCGCCGGCTGCTTCGGCATCTTCGGCCACGGCAACGTGGCCGGGATCGGCGAGGCTCTCCTCGAGGCGGAGCTCGAGGACCCGGGTGCGCTGCCCTACTGGACCGCGCGGAACGAGCAGGGGGCGGTGCACGCCGCGAGTGCCTACGCCCGCATGAAGAACCGGCTCTCCACCCTGGCGGTCACCGCCTCGGTCGGTCCGGGCGCCACCAACATGGTCACCGGCGCCGCGCTGGCCACGATCAACCGGCTGCCCGTGCTGCTGCTCCCCGGCGACATCTTCGCCACCCGGGTGTCCTCACCGGTCCTGCAGGAGCTCGAGGACCCGTCGACGTACGACGTCTCGGTCAACGACGCCTTCCGCCCCGTGTCGAGGTTCTTCGACAGGGTGTGGCGCCCGGAGCAGCTCCCCGCCGCCCTGCTCGGGGCGATGCGCGTCCTGACCGACCCGGTGGAGACCGGTGCGGTGACCCTGGCGATGCCGCAGGACGTCCAGGCGGAGGCCTACGACTGGCCCGAGGAGCTCTTCCGCCGGCGGGTCTGGCACGTCGGGCGCCCTGTGCCCGAACCGGAGGCGACCGAGCGGGCCGTCACCGCCATCCGGCAGGCGCAGCGGCCACTGGTCGTCAGCGGAGGCGGCACCATCTACTCGGAGGCGACGGACGTGTTGCGGCGCTTCGCCGAGTCGACGGGCGTGCCCGTGGCCGAGACGCAGGCCGGCAAGGGTTCGCTGGCCTACGACCACCCGCAGTCCCTAGGTGCCGTCGGGAGCACCGGGACCACCGCCGCCAACACCGTGGCACGTGAGGCTGACCTCGTCATCGGCATCGGCACCAGGTACAGCGACTTCACCACCGCATCACGCACCATCTTCGCCAACCCCGACGTGCGGTTCGTCAACCTCAACGTCGCCGGCCAGGATGCGCACAAGCAGGCCGGTCTCGCCCTGCAGGCCGACGCCCGTCGCGGGCTCGAGGTGCTCGCGGGCCGGCTCGACGGATGGCGCGTCGACGGCGCGTACTCGGAGCACGCCAAGGGTCTTGCCCGGGAGTGGGACGCGACCGTGGAGTCGGCCTACCACCTGGGGCACGCTCCGCTACCTGCCCAGTCCGAGGTCATCGGCGTCGTCAACGAGGTCTCCGAGCCCCGCGACGTCGTCGTCTGTGCCGCAGGCTCCATGCCCGGCGACCTGCACAAGCTCTGGCGCACCCGTGACCCCAAGGGCTACCACGTGGAGTACGGCTACTCCTGCATGGGCTACGAGATCGCCGGCGGAGTCGGCGTGAAGATGGCCTGCCCCGATCGCGAGGTCTTCGTGATGGTGGGCGACGGCTCCTACCTGATGATGGCCCAGGAGCTGGTCACCGCCGTGCAGGAGCGGATCAAGATCGTCGTCGTCCTGGTGCAGAACCACGGCTTCGCGTCCATCGGCGCCCTCTCCGAGGAGCTCGGGGTGCAGCGGTTCGGTACGTCGTACCGCTATCGCAACGACGAGACCGGGCGGCTCGACGGGCCGAAGCTTCCCGTCGACCTCGCGGCCAACGCGGAAAGCCTCGGGGTGGTCGTCCTTCGCGCCACCACGGTCGACGAGCTCCGGTCCGCGCTTCGGAAGGCCAAGGAGCACCAGGGCGGACCAGTCCTCGTCCACGTCGAGACGGACCCTCTCGTCGGCGCCCCCGACAGCGAGTCGTGGTGGGACGTGCCGGTCGCGGAGGTCTCGACCGTCGAGACGACGGCCGAGGCCAGGCGCGTCTACGAGGACCACAAGACACAGCAGCGGCTGCACCTCTAGGAGAAGGACAGGTTGAACATGAGGACCATCGAACACTGGATCGGCGGCTCGACGTCGGCCGGCCGCTCGTCGCGCCGGGGGAAGGTGTGGAACCCGGCGACCGGAGAGCAGCAGGCCGAGGTGCTGCTGGCCTCGTCAACGGACGTCGATGCAGCCGTGCAGGCCGCCAGCAGCGCCTTCGACGACTGGTCCCAGGCGTCGCTCAGCCGGCGCACCAGCGTGCTGTTCGCGTTCCGGGAGATCGTCAACGCACGCATCGACGAGATCGCCGAGGCCATCAGCGACGAGCACGGCAAGGTCGTCTCCGACGCGAAGGGGGAGGTGCAGCGCGGCCTCGAGGTGGTCGAGTTCGCCTGCGGCATCCCGCAGCAGCTCAAGGGTGGCTACTCCGACCAGGTGTCCACGGGCGTCGACGTCTTCTCCCTCCGGGAGCCGCTCGGTGTCTGCGCCGGCATCACGCCGTTCAACTTCCCGGCAATGGTGCCCATGTGGATGCACCCCGTCGCGATCGCCTGCGGCAACACGTTCGTGCTCAAGCCAAGTGAGCGGGACCCGTCCGCGTCGCTCCTGATGGCGCAGATGTGGACCGAGGCGGGACTGCCCGACGGTGTCTTCAACGTCGTGAACGGCGACAAGGAAGCCGTCGACGCACTGCTCGACCACCCCGATGTCGCGGCGGTGTCCTTCGTCGGGTCCACTCCGATCGCGAGGTACATCCACCGGCGGGGCACCGAGGCACGCAAGCGGGTCCAGGCGCTCGGCGGAGCGAAGAACCACGCAATCGTGCTGCCCGACGCCGATGTGGACTTCGCGGCCAACCACCTCGTGGCGGCAGCGTTCGGCTCAGCCGGGGAGCGCTGCATGGCCATCTCGGCCGCCGTGGCCGTCGGCGACGCCGGCGACTCGCTCATGGACGTCGTCAACCGGAAGGCCCGTGAGGTCAAGGTCGGACCAGGGCGGGACGCGGCCAGCGAGATGGGGCCGGTCGTGACGCCGGAGGCCCGCGACCGGATCGTCGGCCTGATCGACGCCGGGGAGAAGCAGGGAGGTCAGGTCACGGTGGACGGCAGGTCCATCTCGGTCCCCGGCCACGAGAAGGGGTTCTTCGTCGGACCTACCGTCGTCGACCACGTGAAACCGGACATGGACGTCTACCGCGAGGAGGTTTTCGGCCCGGTCCTGTCGGTGCTCAGGTCCGGCACGGTCGACGAGGCGATAGACCTCATCAACAGCAACCCCTACGGCAACGGCACGGCGATCTTCACCTCCAGCGGTGAGGCGGCACGCCGGTTCCTGCGGGGGGTGAAGGTCGGCATGATCGGCATCAACGTCCCGATCCCCGTGCCGATGGCCTACTACTCGTTCGGCGGTTGGAAGGACTCGCTCTTCGGTGAGCACCACATCCACGGCCCCGAAGGGGTCTCGTTCTACACGCGCGCCAAGGTGATCACCTCGAGGTGGCCGCGAGTGGAGCACCCGGCCGGAGCAAGCTTCCACTTCCCCACCTCGAGCTGAGACCGGAGCACCTCGCCATGTCAGCTGAGTACGACGCCATCCGCCTCGGTACCGCACCGGACTCGTGGGGGGTCTGGTTCCCCGACGACCCGAAGCAGGTCCCGTGGCACCAGTTCCTCGACGAGGCGGCCGAGGCCGGGTACGAGTGGATCGAGCTGGGGCCCTACGGCTACCTGCCCACGGACCCGGGGCAGCTCGCCGACGAGCTCGGCAGGCGCAACCTGCGGTTGTCCGGAGGGGCTGTCTTCGCCGGCCTGCACCGCGGCAAGGAGGCGCTGCAGCAGGCAGTGGAGGACTGCCGCACGGAAGCGCGGCTGCTCACCGAGCTGGGCGCCCGGCACCTGGTGCTGCTCCCAGAGGGGTACACCGACCTGGACGGCAACCTCACCCAGCCCGTCGACCTGACCCCCGCGCAGTGGAGTGACCTGACAGGGGGGATGGACGAGCTGGCCAAGGTGATCGCCGAGGAGTTCGACGTGTCGCTGGTCTTCCACCCGCATGCCGACAGCCACGTAGGCACGCAGGCCGAGGTGGAGCGGTTCCTCGCAGACACGGACCCAGCCCTGGTCAACCTGTGCCTGGACACCGGTCACATCTCGTACTGCCACGGGGACAACCTCGAGCTCATCAGGCGCTACCCCGAACGGATCGGGTACGTGCACCTCAAGCAGGTGGACCCTCAGGTGCTCGAGCGCGTCGACGAGGAGGGGCTGTGCTTCGCCGCGGCTGTGCGGCTCGGGGCCATGACGGAGCCACCGAACGGGATACCGGCCATGCAGCCGCTGATCGACGCGCTCGCCGAGCTGCAGGTCGATCTCTTCGCAATCGTCGAACAGGACCTCTACCCCTGCGAGAGGGACGTGCCCTTCCCAATCGCGAAGCGCACGCAGCAGTACCTCGGGGCCTGCGGCCTCGGGCCCGGACACCGCCGAACAGCGGTCATCACCGAAAGGCGCGACACATGAAGAAGAAGCAGAAGCGGTTGCTGCTCACGGCCGTGGGAGTCCTGGTCGCCGTCAGCCTGGCGGCCTGCAGCAGCGAGGGTGGCAAGCAGGAGGAACAGGGCACCGGCGGTGGCACCGGCGCCGGGACCGCGGACACCCCTCGGGTGAAGATCGCCATGATCACCCACGAGGCGCCCGGCGACACCTTCTGGGACCTCATCCGCAAGGGCGCCGAGGCAGCGGCGGCCAAGGACAACGTGGAGCTGATCTACTCCAACGACCCCCAGGCCCCGAAGCAGGCCGAGCTCATCCAGAGCGCGATCGACAGCGACGTCGACGGCATCGCCACGACGCTCCCGAACCCTGAAGCCCTCGGGCCCCTGGTCCAGAAGGCAGTCGACGCGGGCATCCCCGTCGTCGAGTTCAACGCCGGTGTGGACTCCTGGGCCGACACGGGCGCGCTGATGTACTTCGGCCAGGACGAGACGATCGCCGGCGAGGCGGCCGGGCAGAGGCTCAGCCAGGAAGGCGCCAAGAAGGTCCTGTGCGTGGTCCAGGAGCAGGGTCAGGTGCAGCTCGAGGCTCGCTGCGCCGGAGTCGAGGCAGGCTTCAGCGGCACCACCGAGAAGCTCTACGTCAACGGACGGAACATGCCGTCCGTGGGTGGGGACATCCAGGCGAAGCTGGCCCAGGACGACAGCATCGACCGCGTCCTGACCCTGGGTGCGCCGTTCGCCCTCGCTGCCGTGCAGTCGGTCACGGACGCAGGCAGTGACGCGGAGGTGGTCACCTTCGACACCAACGCGGACCTCGTGGCCGCGATCGAGTCGGGTGACGTGAGCTGGGCCATCGACCAGCAGCCCTACCTGCAGGGGTACTCAGCAATCGACTCGCTGTGGCTGTACCTCAACAACCGGAACATCATCGGCGGTGGTCAGGCGGTGCTGACCGGACCGGCGTTCATCGACGACAGCAACATCGACGCGATCGCGGAGTACGCGGAGCGCGGAACCCGGTGAGGGTCGTCCGGGGGGCCGGTCCCCGGCCCCCCGGACCCCAAGCCAAGAGAGCTTGGAGGAAGCCATGACACAAGCACCTGCCACAACACCCGCCGCCCCGCCCGACGATCGGGTGCATCGCGCATCCATGTTGCAGCGGCTGATGAGCCGGCCAGAGCTCGGCTCACTTGTCGGCGCTATCGCGATCTACATCTTCTTCTTCGCGGCCGCCGACTCCTTCCGCAGTACCGCCGCGCTGTCGACGGTCCTCTACGTCACGTCCACCATCGGCATCATGGCCGTCGGCGTCGCGCTGCTCATGATCGGCGGCGAGTTCGACCTCTCCGCCGGTGTCGCCGTCACCACGTCCGCGCTCACGGCGTCGCTGTTCTCCTACCAGCTCAGCACGAACGTGTGGGTGGGCATCCTGGTGGCGCTGGCGGTGTCGCTCTCGATCGGGTTCGCCAACGGGTGGCTCGTGATGAAGACCGGGATCCCCAGCTTCTTGGTCACGCTCGGGTCCTTCCTGATGCTGCAGGGGCTCAACCTGGCCGTCACCAAGCTGCTCACCGGCCAGGTCGCCAGCCAGAACATCTCGAACATGGACGGTTTCGCGCTCGCGAAGACGATCTTCGCCTCCGAGTTCAGCGTCGGCGGCATGACGATCCGGATCACCGTCGTCTACTGGCTGCTGTTCGTCGCGATTGCGACGTGGATCCTGCTGCGCACCAAGGTCGGCAACTGGATCTACGCGGTCGGCGGTGACAAGGAGAGCGCACGGGCCGTGGGTGTGCCGGTGGCCGCCACGAAGATCGGCCTCTTCATGGGCGTGGGCTTCCTGGCCTGGTTCTCCGGCATGCACCTGCTCTTCCGCTTCAACACCGTGCAGTCGGGTGAGGGCGTCGGCAACGAGTTCATCTTCATCATCGCGGCCGTCATCGGCGGGTGTCTGCTCACCGGCGGATACGGGACCGCGATCGGCGCCGCTATCGGCGCACTGATCTACGGCATGACCAACCAAGGGATCATCTACGCGGGCTGGAACCCCGACTGGGTGAAGTTCTTCCTCGGCGTGATGCTGCTGCTCGCAACCGTGACGAACATGTGGGTCCGCAACCGGGCCTCGAAGAGGTGACCTTCCATGACCAGTGAAACCGCCGAAGCCCGCCCCGAGGAGATCAGCACCGCTGTGCCACTCATCCAGCTGAAGAACGTGGGCAAGTACTACGGGCACATCACGGCACTCGAGGGCGTCAACCTCAAGGTCGGCAAGGGCGAGGTGACCTGCGTGCTCGGCGACAACGGCGCCGGGAAGTCCACGCTCATCAAGATCATCTCCGGTCGTCACACCCACGACGAGGGGCAGCTGCTCGTCGACGGCAAAGAGGTGCACCTCTCGTCGCCTCGTGAGGCTCTCGAGCTCGGCATCGCAACGGTGTACCAGGACCTCGCCGTGGTGCCGTTGATGCCGGTCTGGCGCAACTTCTTCCTCGGCTCGGAGGAGACCGACGGCGTGTGGCCGGTCCGCAGGCTCAGGGTCAACGAGATGCGGGAGACGGCCAAGGAGGAGCTGCACAAGATGGGCATCGACCTGCCTGACCTGGACGCGCCGATCGGCAGCCTGTCCGGCGGTCAGCGGCAGTGCGTCGCGATCGCGCGAGCGGTCTACTTCGGCGCGCGCGTCCTGATCCTGGACGAGCCGACGGCTGCGCTGGGTGTGAAGCAGTCCGGGGTGGTGCTCCGGTACATCTCCGCGGCGGCGAAGTCAGGCCTCGGGGTCATCTTCATCACCCACAACCCCCACCACGCGTACATGGTGGGCGACCACTTCGTCCTCCTAAACCGTGGACGGATGACGCTGGACTGCAAGTACGACGAGATCACCCTGGACCAGCTCACCTCGGAGATGGCCGGTGGCGACGAGCTCGAGACGCTCCAGCACGAGCTGAAGAAGCGGTGACCGGTCCATGACGCAGACCAGCAAGGAGAAGCACGTGACTCTGCGGATCGGAGTGATCGGCACCGGCAACATCGGCACCTACCACGTCGACCGGATCGCGAGCCGGCTCTCCGGCGCTGCAGTCACGGCTGTCTTCGACGTGGCGACCGAACGGGCTCGTGAGGTAGCCGAAGGCGTCGGGGCGGCCACGCGTGACCAGGACCTCGAGGTGATCCACGACCCCGGCGTGGACGCGGTCGTGATCGCCTCACCGGGCCAGCTCCACGCCGACCAGGTGCTGGCCTGCATCGAGGTCGGGAAGCCGGTGATGTGCGAGAAACCTCTGGCGACGACGACCTCGGATGCGCTCAAGGTGGTCGAGGCGGAGGTCGCGGCCGGCAGGCAGCTGGTGCAGGTCGGCTTCATGCGCCGCTACGACCAGGGCTACCGGCAGGTGAAGGAGGCGCTCGACAACGGGGACATCGGTGAGGCGCTGGTGATGCACGCCGTGCACCGCAACCCCTCGGTCCCGGAGAGCTTCCGCGAGTTCATGGCGATCACCGACTCCGTGGTGCACGAGATCGACACCAGCCGGTGGCTCCTGGGAGAGGAGATCGTGGCGGTGACGGTGCGATCGGGGAAGAGGTCGCCCCACGCCCTGGCCAAGGACCCGCAGATGGTGCACTTCGAGACCGAGTCGGGGGTGCTCGTCGACGTCGAGTCCTTCGTCAACTGCCAGTACGGCTACGACGTGCGTTGTGAGCTCGTCGGGTCGGAGGGGTACGCCACGCTCGAGAACCCGATGCTGTCCGCCTCGGTGACGTCCGGCCGCCGACGTACCGCAGTCCCCGCCGACTGGCGAGAGCGGTTCGACAGTGCCTATGGCGCCGAGCTCCAGTCGTGGATCGACGGCGTGACCACCGGTCGGTACGACGGCGCGAGTGCCTGGGACGGGTACGCGGCGACCGCCGTGGCCGATGCGGGCGTCCGCGCGCTCGAGGAGGGCCGCACGGTCGCCGTGGACCTCGTCGACAAGCCGTCGTTCTACGCGGGGAGATGAGGTAGGCATGAAGATCGCCCTCGACCCGTACATGCTGCGCAACGTTCCGCTGCTCGAGCTCCCGGGACTCGTCGCCGGCCTCGGGTACGACTACATCGAGCTCTCGCCGCGCGAGGACTTCATGCCCTTCTTCCTGCACCCGCGGGCGGACCGGCACCTCGTGGCGGCCTTCAAGAAGTCGCTCGCGGACGCCGGCGTGGGTCTCGCCTCCGTCTTGCCGTTGTACCGGTGGTCCGGGCCGGACGAGGACGAGCGGCAAGCAGCGGTCCGCTACTGGCGTCGCGCTGTCGAGATCACCGTCGAGCTCGGCTGCAAGGTCATGATCTCGGAGTTCAACGGCCGGCCGGAGCAGCCCGGGAGGAGCGAGGCGCAGTTCTGGCGCTCGATGGAGGAGCTGCTGCCGCTCTTCGAGCGTGAAGGCATAGAGCTCCACCTCGAGCCGCATCCCGACGACTTCGTCGAGGACGGGCGGGCCGCCGTGGACCTGATCCGGGGCATCAACTCGCCGAACGTCAGCTTCGAGTACTGCGCGCCGCACACGTTCCACCAGGGCGGCGACCTCAGCGGGATCATGGAGTACGCAGGCGACCTCCTGACCCATCTTCACGTGGCCGACTCCTTCGACCACCGGGGCTCCTCGGGGCTTCGCTACATCGTGAACCCGCCGGGCTCGACCGCCCGCGTGCACCAGCACCTCGACATCGGTCAGGGCGAGGTGGACTGGGACGAGTTCTTCGGGACCCTGGGCCGCCTCGAGTTCGACGGGATCATGACCGTCTGCGTCTTCGCCTGGGAGGAGCGTGCCGAGGAGTCGGCGCGCTTCAACCTCGAGGAGATCCGCAAACGTGTCGCCGGCTGGTCGCACCTGCGCTGACCCGAGATCCGGCAGAGGCTGAGCCCTTCGGTCCCACCCCCCGACTTTCCGCGGCTGACCGCATCGACGGCGTCCCGCGGCAGAACCCCATCGGCAGAGGAGAGTTGACATGACAGCTTCGTCCATCGGTGTCGCAGTCATCGGCGCGGGCATGGCCGGACGCTCGCACGCGGCGGGCTACCGGATGGCGCGCGCGGCCGCCACATCCGCCCTGCCCGAGGTGAGACTCGTGGCGATCGCTGACGTCAACGAGAAGCTGGCCGCCGACACCGCTCGGCGTTTCGGCTACGAGCGGGCCGAGAGCAGCTGGGAGGCCGTGGCCGAGGCGTCGGACGTGGACGTGGTCAGCGTGGTCGTCGCCAACTCTCTGCATCGCGAGGTCGTCGAGGGACTCCTCGCCGCGGGCAAGCACGTGCTCTGCGAGAAGCCGCTGGCACCCTCGATCGAGGACGCCGAGGCGATGGTCGCCGCTGCCGCCGGAACGTCCCAGCAGACAGGTGTCGGTTTCACCTTCCGGCGTTCGCCGGCAATCTCGGCGGTCGTCCAGCAGCTCCGGTCCGGCGCGATGGGGCGGGCCCTTCACCTCCAGGGCAGCTACATGTGCGACTACGGCTGTGACGCCCGGGCACCGATGAGCTGGCGCTACCGGGGTGGTCCGGGGACCGGGGCGCTGTCGGACATCGGAAGCCACTTGCTCGACCTCGCCGAGACGGTGTGCGGTCCCATCACCGCCGTCCGGGGTGGTCAGCTCTCCACGGTCATCAAGGAACGCCCACTGCCGATCGGTGTCGCCATCGGACACGCGGTCACCGAGGTGTCCGACGAGACCGAGCCTGTCGAGAACGAGGACCTCGTCACCTTCCTGGCGAGGTTCGCGTCCGGGGCGACCGCGACCCTGACTGCCTCCCGCGTGGCGTTCGGGCTGCCGAACTCCTTGGGATTCGAGCTCTTCGCGGAGTCCGGGGCAGCCACGTTCGACCTTGCGCGCGCGGCCGAGTTCGGCTTCGCCGACCACAGCCCCACGGCGGCGACGGCCGGCTACCGGCAGGTCCTCGTCGGGCCGGAGCACCCCTACATCGCAGGGGGTCTGGCCATGGACTTCCCCGGGGTCGGCTACGGGCAGAACGACCTCTTCGTGTGGCAGGCGGCGGCGTTCTTGGAGCAGGTAGCCGGAATCGACCACCTGCCTCGCGTGGCCTCCTTCGACGAGGGCCTGCACAACCTGCGCCTCCTGCGCGCCGTCGTCGACTCCGCCGAGGCGGGCGGCTCCGAAGTCCACATCGCCTGACCCCAGATCTCCCACCACGGGCCCGAAAGGAACATCATCATGAAGCTCGGCGTCTACACCGCGTGCCTGCACGACAAGCCACTTGCCGAGGCTCTCCAGGCCATCCGCGACCTCGGCCTCGAGAGCGCGGAGATCAACTCGGGCGGCTTCCTGCCAGCACCTCACCTGCCGATCGAGGACATCAGGTCCAGCCACGACGCCCGAGAGGAGTACCTGGGCACGTTCAACGAGGCAGGGGTCAGCCTCACTGCGCTGAACTGCAACGGCAACCCGCTCCACCCGGACCCGGAGGTCCGGAACAAGCACGGGCGCGACGTGCAGGAGGCGATCGAGATCGCCGCGCTGCTCGGCGTCAAGCGGGTTGTGACCATGTCCGGCCTGCCCGGCACGGAGTCCGGGGCGAGCTTGCCCTCTTGGACCGTGCTGCCCTGGGAGAGCGCGTCGCTCGATGCGCGCGACTACCAGTGGAACGAGGTGGCGATCCCGTACTGGAGGGACATCCAGGCCCGCGCCGCCGACGCCGACGTCAAGGTGTGCATCGAGATGCACCCTCACAACGTCGTCTACAACCCCTCGACCATGGAGAGGCTCGCGTCGGAGATAAACGCGACGCACGTCGGTGCCGAGCTCGACCCGAGCCACCTGTTCTGGCAGTGGATAGATCCGGTCCTGGCAGTGGAGAAGCTCGGCGAGCTGGTCTACAACGCCGCCGCCAAGGACACGCGGATCAACGACGCCGCCAAGGTCAACGGCGTCCTGGACGACCGTTTCGGCCGGGTGTCTCCCGACGACCCGGACGCGTTGCCCCTGGGTGGGCGCTACACCCTCAGCCGCTGGCCGGAGAACGCATCGTGGGACTTCGTCGCAGTGGGTCGTGGACACGACGTCTCGTGGTGGCGCGCCTTCCTCGAGGCGCTGGAGAAGGTCGACGCCGACATGGCCGTCAACATCGAGCACGAGGACCAGGAGCTGGGCCAGATGGAGGGCCTGGAGCAGGCTGCGGCGACGCTCCGTGAGGCCGCGGGTCGCTGACCGACAGCGGCGCAAGCTCGGCGACCGGGCGCAGACGGCTGCGCTGACCGGCTCCGTCCCTCGCGTGACCCGTCACCAACGCGGATGGATCGACTCCCGTAGGTGGGTGTCGTAGATCCGGTGGACGCCCTCGTCGAACCTGCCACCGAGCGGTGGCACCGAGGCGGCGGCAGCGTTCGAGCGGACCTGCTCGACGTTGCGTGCGCCCGGGATGACGCTGGACACCTCCGGTTGCTGGCAGAGCCAGGCGATCGCGGCCTGGGCCGGGGTGGTGCCGGCGGGCGCCTCGGTCGCGACGAGCTCTGCGAACTCGCGCGCGGCGACGAGCCCGGTGTCGTAGTCGACGCCCGAGAACGTCTCACCGACGTCGAAGGCGCTGCCATCCCGGTTGTAACGGCGGTGGTCGCTCTCCGCGAACGTCGTCGAGGCGTCGTACCTCCCGGACAGCAACCCCGACGCCAGGGGCACCCGCACGATCAGGCCGACGCCCGCCTCGGCGGCGGCCGGGAACACCTCCTCGAGCGGCTTGAGCCGGAAGGCGTTCACGATGATCTGCACGGTCGCGACGTGCGGGCGGGCGATCGCGGCCAGGGCCTCCTCGACCGTCTCCACGCTCACGCCGTACGCAGCGCTCACGCCCTCCTCTACGAGGGTGTCGAGCGCGTCGAAGACGGAGTCGTCGGAGTAGACCGGGGTGGGCGGGCAGTGCAGCTGGACGAGGTCCAGCGTCTCGACACCGAGGTTGCGCCGGGACCTGTCGGTCCAGGCACGGAAGTTCTCGAGGGTGTAGTTCTGCGGCACCTGCTCTGCCCTGCGGCCCATCTTGGTGGCGACGGTCACCTCACCGGCACCACCACGCTCGCGGAGGAACCGGCCGATCAGCTGCTCGCTGCGGCCGTCCCCGTAGACGTCGGCGGTGTCGAAGAACGTGATGCCCTCGGCGACGGCTGCCTCGAGCACTCCGAGGGCGTCGTCCTCGGAGACCTCGCCCCAGTCGGCCCCGAGCTGCCACGTGCCGAGTCCCACCACGGAGACGGTCCGGCCGGTCCTGCCCAACCTGCGCTTCTGCATGCCCAGGCTCTACCCACGAGGCACGTCCGGGATGCGTCCGCAGGGGAAACCGTCGGAGGCCGGGGCGTACGAGCGGGCGAATCAGAAGAGGGAGCCTCCCTCCGCGGAGGCTGCCGCTCGGGCACGTCGGGCGAGGTGACGCGCACGGCGCAGCGGCTCCGGCGTACGCCGTCCTGAGGAGGACCTCGTGACCACCTCGACCGCAGTGTCCAGGTCCACCGCCCAGCCAGGATGGACGACGAGCGGTCGGGTGCCCGGTCGCGTGCGGACCCAGCACCCGACGACCGTCTCGCCGATCCGGACCGGGGCGTTGGCGCCGCGACGGTCCGCCGGCCACTCGCCCTCGGCCATGAGGGGCCGGTGCGTGATGCCGACCGTCGGCAGGTCGAGCACCGCCCCGAGATGCAGGGCGAGGCCGGCCCGTCGCGGATGGTCGCGGCCGCCGGCGTCGAGCATCAACACGTCCGGGCGCGTGTCGAGCGAGCCCACCACCTGCTCCATGAGGGGGCCCATCCGGAGGGCGAGCAGCCCGGGCTCGTAGGCCGCGCCCGTGACGCCGGTGACGACCCTCTGCTCCAGGACCTTCCCGTCCCGCATCACGACGGCAGCTGCCCAGGCCTGGTCGCCTGCACCGCCCCGCCCGGTGAGACCCCGGGGGAAGCAGACCCAGCAGCCGCCCACGAGCAGGGTCGCGTCGGCGGGTCGCCACTGCTCGGGTGCCGCGTCTGCCAGCTGTTGCTGTACGGCGACCAGGGACTCGGCGTCGGCGGGCCACATGCCCCCATCGTCCACCTGCGCGGGTCGGGACGGACGAGCCGGAGCTCGGCTGCCTCGCGTCTAGCGCCTCGGCCCACTCATCGTCGGCGCCGGCTCGTCCTGGTTCCCGGCAGCCAGCTCAGGCACCAGCTTGCGCAGTCTGGCCAGGGCGTCGCGGGCCTGCGACTTCACGGTCCCGGGGGAGATGCCGAGAAGCTCGGCGGTCTGGGCCTCCGAGCGGTCCTCGAAGTAACGCAGCACGATGACCGCCCGCTGACGCGGCGCGAGCCGGGACAACGCGTCCTGCAGCGCGAGCCGTCCGGCGACGTCCTCGTCGTGGCGCTCCACCTCCCCGGGATACTCCATGCTCACCTCCCGCCAGCGACGGCCTCGCCAGCGGGAGATGTTCTCCCGGACCAGGATCCGCCGCACGTAGGCCTCGGGGTCCCCGGTGATGCGGCGCCAGTGCGGCACCGCCTTGATGAGCGCCGTCTGGACGAGGTCCTCGGCGTCTTGCCGGTGGCCGGTCAGCAGGTACGCCGTGCGCAGAAGCGCCTGCTGCCGGGCCGCCACGAAGTCCTCGAAGTTCTCACGCGCGGGCACGCCGCCTCCTGGCGACCAGAAGGCCTGCGAGAGCGAGGAGAGCCGAGGCGACCCACAGCGGTGGCCGTAGCCACCAGCGCGGATCGGGCGCGGCGGACGGCTCGACCCCTTCGACCAGCGGGTTGCGCCACAGGTCGGCCGCGTACAGCGGGCCCATGAACCGCTCGCGCGGCAAGCTCAGGGACGAGGTGGTGTACTCCCCGGTGCGCACGTCGACGAACTGCACCCCGCGGCCCGGACCCTCCACGACGACCTCGTGCACGCCCCTCCACCCGAGGAGCAGCCCAGGTGCGAGGCCGGGTACGCGCGCGAGGGCGTCCACGGACTCGCCTGCGTACAGGTGCCAGGGCACGGCCTCGTTCGGCTTCGAGGGGCGGTGGCCCACATAGGCGAGCGCGCGCCCGTCGGGACCGAAGGATGCCGTGACGACCTCGTTCGGCATGGTCGCGACCTCGGTCTGGCCGGTCCCGGGATGGAACGTGAAGATCCGGCGGTCGCGCGACCACACCACGCCCTCGGGGGCGGAGCCGGGGTCGGGGAGCCAGTGGTGCCCGGTCCCCTCGACGACGACCCGTTCCCCGGTCTCGACGTCCCAGGCGACGAGGGCGTCCTGCCGCGACCCGTCCGAGCCGGTGGGGGAGTAGTTGGTCAGCAGGTAGCGGGAGTCCCCTGTGAACCGCATCTCGAAGACGTCGATGCCCCGGATCTCCGGCATCCCCGGGACGCGCAGCTCGGTGATCTCGCCGCTGACCGTGTCGTAGACGTCCCAGCCGATGATGTGCGGGAACGCGGCTCCGGGGTCCTGCGCGAAATGAGTGAAGCCCACCTTGCGGCCGTTCGGCGACAGGGCCATGGTGCCGTACCCGAGCTGGTAGCCCTCCTCGGTCCGACCTCCCGGGAGGTCCAGGAAGACGGCAGAGCCGTCGAGCGCGGACACCCCGTACGGCTCGGTGGCCTGCCAGGTCCCGGTGAGACCGTCGGGCCGGTTGCGGGACGCCAGCGAGACCACCGCGAGCGGACCAGGCGGTCCCGCGTCGCGCGTGCTCTCGGCCCAGGGGCTCGGAGCGTGCACCGTGCGCGGCAGGTGCAGCTCGGAGGGAGGTGCCTCGGCAGGGTCGGGGGACGGCGTCTCGGGCGGCCGGAGCGACCCGAGCACACCGACCACGAGCAGGACGGCCGTCGTCGTGGCGACCGCAGCGACCCGGCGCCGCCGGTGCCGTCGCACTCCGGCCTGCCAGAGGTCGCGGCCGGCCGCGACGGTCGCGGGCGCCTCCTCTGCCAGGTCCACCAGGCGGTCTCGTAGGTCGCTGCTCATCGTCTCCCCAAGGCTCGCCGCGGATCGTCTCACAGAGCCTCACGTCACGGGGGGCGGGTTCGGAGGGGTCGCTGGCCGAGATTTCTTCCCACCGTCCGAGGGCTCAGGCATCCTCCTGCTGTGCCGGCTCGCTGTGAGGTCCCGCTTCCTCGAGAGGCTTGGGCGCGAAGGTGACGTGCACCTCCTCGAAACCCTTGTGCCGCTGGGCCTTCGCGTAGTGCGCGTAGGCGCGCCGGTCGGCGGTGGTCAGCTCCACGTCGTCGGTGAACGGCGTGAGGAGCGCGCGCGGGTAGAGGTGCCTGGCGCGCACCACGTTGACCTCCGCCCCGAGGACCGCGATGACCGCGGCGACGTAGATCAGGGCGACCAGTCCCAGGACGAGAGCGAACACCGCGTTCATCGAGCTCACCTTGGTGATCACGTTCTCCACGAAGACGCCGCCGAACCGCTGCAGGACATGCCACAGCAAGGACACGGTGAGGGCACCCGGGAGAGCGCCGCGCACCGTCAGGCCCGACGCTGTGGCGAACCGGAAGAGCACCGCCAGGACCGCCCCGCTCAGCAGCACCGAGGCGAGGCGGAGGAGGCTGTCGAAGACGACACCGACCTCGGCGCCGAGGACGCTCACGTTGCTGGCAAGGGTGGTCGACAGCGTGACCACCATCAGGCCGAGCCCCGCCAACGTCAGGAGGGCAAGGCTGCGGAGCCGTCCGAGCAGCGGGTTGGGGCGCTTGTGACGGGGGACCGACCACGCGACGTTCATTGCGTTCTGACCGGCCTGGGCCAGCCCGGTGGCGCCGTACAGGGCGGCCAGCGCGCCGACGACCACCGCCGAGGTGCTTCCGCTGAGCCCCTCCGGACGGCCGAGCTGCTCGCCGACGATGGGGAACTGGCTTAGCGCGGAGTCGAGGACCTGCTTCTCGAGCTCCGGGTCGCCCTGCAGGAGGAAGCCGAGCACCGACGACGCGATCAGCAGAAGGGGGAAGATCGCCACGAAGGCGAAGTAGGTGATGCCGGCGGCCAGGTAGTTGCCCTGGTCGTCGACGAACTTGTAGACGACCGCCAGCGGGAACCCGACCACAGGATGGCGCTGCTGGAACCGGTCCAGGTCGGCGGCGAAGGCTGCCACCTCTCCACGCTAAGCCCACGCCCCCGATCCGGCAGGCGATCGCCGATGCGCCTCAGTCGTCGAGCCAGCGTTCGAGACGACGAGTCGGCAGTCTGTCCAGCTCCGTGGGGTAACGCGTCATCAGCTCCTCGGCGCGGGCCTGTTCCAGGGCGTGGAGCCGACCGAAGGTGAAGCCGTTCTCGTCGTGGAGGTAGGCCTGGGCGCCCAGCTCGCGAAGGGTCTGTCTCGCCACGACGGTGTCCTGGTGCTCGCCGAGAACCTCCTGCACGCTTTCGGCGCGTCGCGCGAGCTTCTTTGCGCGCCCACCGAAGACCGGGACCGCCGACTCGGCGGCGTACCTCAACCGCTTCGCGGCCTTGCGGGTCTCGTGCAGCGCCGCGTCCCGGTGAGTCGGGTCCGAGGTCCGGTGCACGGTCTCGGCGCGCCGTCGTACCCGCCTCAGGTCTCGCGCGAGCAGACGCGGGAGCTCTGTGCGCGCCGGTCGGTCGGCCGCGTCGTCGAACGGGGGCGCTGTCACGAGCGCGTCGAGGGCGTCGAGCAGCTCGGCGTACCGGGAGCTGTCCAGCGCGGAGAGGGCGCGCTCCTGCCCGGCGAGACGCCGAGCGGTCAGCTCGGTGTGGATGCGTTTCGCGACCGGCCCCATCACCAGCTCGACGGGCTCGGTCGTCACGAGCAGGTCGAGGTGCTCGAGCTGCACCTGGGCGTCGCGTGCCGGTGAGAGCTCGGCTCCCAGCCACTGGAGCTCCTCGCGCGTCTCCACGGTTGCCGTCGGTTCGAGCACGGTGCGGTACGTCGCCAGCGCGGACCGGAGACGGCGCACGGCTATGCGCATCTTGTGGATCCCGCTGTCCGCGCCGCGCCGAACCCTGGACTCCTGCTCTCGCAGCTCGACGACCTGTTGCCGGAGGCGCTCGGCGAACAGCGCGCCGACGGAGACCTCCTGGCTGCCGGGATGTTCGCGGGTCATGCTCCATGATCCCGCCGTGGCGGTGCCGCTGCCACTGCCTGTCGGCGTGCGGTGTGAGAGCACCGAGGTCGCCCGGTCGGAACGTCGGCCATCCCGCAGTAGTTGGTAAGCACCGGAAATCCCGCATATGCGTAATCGTGAATTTTGCAAGGTTTGCTGCGTGTTGTAGAAAGAAACATTGTCTTCTCGGGGCTGAGAGTTGGAGGGACTCAATGGCGACAGAGAACGGGCATGGGCACACCCATGCCGCAAGCGACTACGAACGCGTGGGCGGTGGCCCTGCGATCAAGGCGGTCGTCGACCGCTTCTACGAGCTCGTGCTGGGAGACGAGCGACTGGTCGGGTACTTCAGCGGCACCGAGATCGGGCAGCTGAAGCGGCACCAGGTGCTGCTGATCTCGCAGGTGATGGGAGGACCGGCGCAGTACGACGGCCGGGACCTCCAGCAGGCACATGCCGGCCTCGACATCAGCCACGACGACTTCAGCCTGGTCGTGTCCTACCTCGCCCAGGCGCTCGAGGAGGCCGGAGTGCCTTCCGAGATCATCGCTCGGGTGGGCGCGCAGCTCGCCGCCACCAAGGCCGACGTCGTGGCCTCCGGCGCTGGCTGAGGACTCGTCGTGGACACTGCTGCCCTGAAGGACAGCTGGGAGCTCGTCGCCAAGTCCGGTGACGACGTCCCGCTGTATTTCTACTCACACCTGTTCCTGAGCCATCCCGACCTTCGAGCGATGTTCCCGATCTCGATGTCGGGTCAGCGCGACAAGCTCGTCGGTGCGCTGGGGCGCATCGTCAGCAACGTCGACCAGCTCGACGAGGTGACACCGTTCATCCAGCAGCTCGGTCGCGACCACCGCCGGTTCTCGGTCGTCGCGGAGCACTACAACGCGGTCGGCGCGTCGCTGCTGGCAACCTTGAAGCAGTTCCTGGGTGCGTCCTGGACCGACCAGCTCGCCGCAGACTGGGCTGCGGCTTACGGCGTGATCGCACGGGTGATGGTGGAGGCCGCCGAGGAGTCCTCGGAGAACAGCCCCGCCTGGTGGGACGCCGAGGTCGTCTCCGTCGAGCGGCGCACGATGGACGTCACGGTGCTGCAGATCCGGCCCGAGCAGGCCTACGACTACCTGCCTGGTCAGTCGTTCGCGATGGAGATCCCCCTGCGGCCGCGGCTGTGGCGCTACTTCAGCCCGGCCAACGCGCCGCGTGAGGACGGCTCCATCGAGCTGCACGTGCAGCTCGTCGACGGCGGTCAGGTCAGTGGTGCGCTGGTCCGGTCGGTCCAGGTCGGCGACACGGTCAAGATCGGAGCACCGGTCGGCGACCAGCTCGCCTGGTCGGGTGAGGACCGCCGCGACCTGCTGATGGTCGCCGGAGGCACCGGGCTCGCCCCGCTGCGAGCCGTGCTGGAAGGGGTCGACCGCGTCTGGCAGGCGGAGGGCTCGGGTCCCCACATCCACCTCCTCCACGGAGTCCGGGTGCCGTGGAACCTCTACGACAGGGAGTGGCTCCGAGCGATGGCGGCCGACCGGCCCTGGCTCGACTACACCGAGGTGGTCTCCGACGACCACTCGTTCCCTGGAGCTCGTGGTCTGGTGGGCTCGGTCGCAGCCGCGAGCCGGGCGAGGGACGGACGGGTCGCGATGGTGTGCGGCGGGCCGCAGATGGTGTCGCACGCCGTCGACGAGCTCATGGCGGCGGGCACGCCAGCCGACCACGTCAGGTACGAGCAGTTTCATCACGTCGGGGCGGGCGATACCGACGACGACGCTCTGAACGGAGCAGGTGAGCAGCAGTGACGCAGCAGCAGGAGCACGTCTTTCCGTACTACCGGTCGCCCGAGGACATCAGGCGACAGGAGTTCAACCACCGCATGCGTGGCCTCGACGAGTACGAGGTGCAGGAGTTCCTCGGCCTTCTCGCCGACCAGGTGAAGGCCACCGAGCTCGAGCGGGCCGAGTTCCGCGCCGAGAACGAACGTCTGCGCGCCGAGGTCGAGAGCCTGCGGTCCAAGGGGTCGGAGCCGGAGGGTGGGGTGAGCCCTCAGGCAGTGCTCCTCTTCAGCCAGGCCCAGCAGGTCGCCGACCAGCTCGTAGAGGAGGCCGTCCGCCACGCCCGCGACCTCATGACGTCGGCGCGCAACCAGCAGCGGGAGATCCTCCAGCGCGCCCACGAGGCCGCCGAGAACGCCGTCCGTACCACTGACGCGGCGCTCCCCGAAGGCCGGGTGGAGGGCTACACGATGCCCGTGCAGGAGATCGAGTACGTCCGGACGTTCGCGCGGGTCGCACAGGTCCAGCTGCGTTCGGTGCTCGAGGCCCTCACCGAGCAGGTCGAGAAGCTCGGCGAGGTCCCCCGGCTCGAGCCGGGAACGAACCCGCAGGCCCCGCGCGGCGAGCAGTTGCCGGTCCAGAGTCCCGGCCAGCCGGTGGGGCAGGCGATCGTGTACCCACGGCCGACCGGGACCTGACGACCCGGCGGCTCAGCAGCCGCGATTCTCGAAGGAGGTCGTGGACGTGTACCTGCCCCGCGGCAGGTACGCGCCCATGACCTCGCGCTCCGTGCCGGGCTCGCGCACCCGTTGGATCGCCTGCTCGAACCCTCGGGAGGGCAGCTGGTTGCGCATGATCAGCGCGGCGTTGGGGCGGGCTCCCCATGGCATCCAGGTGACCCCGCAAGCCCGACGGGCGTTGGCGGGCCGGTTCTCGGGCGTGCTGAGGACGATCCTGAAGCGTCCCCGACGATCGGTGCGCACCTGCTCGTCGTTGACACACCCGATGGTGTCGGTGACCCCGTAGGGTTGAACCGAGCCGTTGCACATCGACCAGTAGCGCAAGGCGGCGCGCTGGAAGACCCGCTGCCGGTCGTACGTCCGGGGAGTGTCGGGCAGGCGTCCTCGCAGGACCAGCACGTCGCCGTACTCCCGTGCGACGAAAGCGTAGACGTAGGCGTTCTTCTGGTCGCTGAAGAAGCCGCCCCGCTGCTCGTCACCCGCGGCCGCGGCCAGGTTCTGCGAGAACTGGCGAGCCATCGTCCGGGTGACGTTGAAGAAACGTTCCCATCGGGGGCGGGGGCTCGCGGTCGTGTGGTTGAACGTGGCCGGGCCGCTCGAGCGTTGGTCGGTCCGCGTAATGCCGGTCGACGGCTGGTCGGTGGGCAAGCTGCACGCCGCGGGTTGGTCGACCTCGGTCCCGTCGGGGAGCCGGAGGGCCACCTCAGGCAGTCCCGTGCCCCCGAACTGGTCGCGGCCACGGTCGGGGAGGTACACGCGGTAGACGAGGTTGCCGACGAACGAGGGGCGGCCGTCGTACCCCAGGTAGACGGTGTTGCGGGCACGCTTCGTGGGCGCGGCGTCGGGGACGACACGGACCGTGTAGCTGCGCATGGCGCGGTCACGTCGACGACCCGCGACGAACGGGTTGGTGCTGCCCTGGTCGGGTCGGATGCCGGTGTCGGCCAGGGCGTCCTTGGGACGGAACAGCTCGTCGTAGGCGTTGAAGGAGGTGTACCTCGCGTGGGGGTAGCGGCCCCGCACGACGAGCTCGCCGCCGGGCGGCAGGTGCACTCGCCCGAGGTAGTAGTTGACGCCGGTGTCGGGATAGAAGAGGTTCCCGTTCTCCTCGTCGAAGACGCTCGTCCAGAAGCAGTCCTGCGGCGCCGACGCATTGGCAGGCGCCGCAGACGTCACCGCCGACCCGGCCACGGCGACGGGCAGGGAGGTCAGCGCGATCGTCAGGGCGACGGTCAGGAGTGCCATCCGCAACGACTGCTTCAACGTCCACCTCGCGGGGTATCGGGACTTTCCCGGCCCAACGACCGCGGGCGGTCGGGGTTACCGCCCGACAACGGGGAAGGGCCCGTCCAGCGGAGGCTGGACGGGCCCTTCTGCGCTCGCGGACGAGCGTCGCCGGCTGAGCCGGCGGAGACTCACTGACCTGCGGTCGCGTTCTTGAACGCGGTGGCCGGCTTGAAGCCGGGAACCGTCGTCGCGGCGATCTGGATGGTCTCGCCGGTCTGCGGGTTGCGTCCCTCGCGAGCGCTGCGGGCGCGAGGCTCGAACGTGCCCAGACCGGGGATCTGGATACGGTCACCGGAGGCCACCGTGTTCGTGATCGAGTCGACGACCGCCTGGAGCGCGCGGTCGGCCTCGGCCTTGTTGATGCCGGCGGCGTCGGCGACGGCCTGGACCAGGTCATCCTTCTTCATGTTTCTCCCTTTGGGTTGATCCGGAGTGTCACCAACGGGGCTTGGTGACACCGACGTCCTCTGTTCCCCCCGCGCGTGTGTTCACACGGGGGCGTTCGGAACTTGTCGAGACTCCTTCCTACCGGTCCGACGCCCGCGCTGTGACGTCGCCCCGCCGAAAACGTGTCCTCAGTCGCACCCGCGGATGGCGGCGAGCACGTCGTCGACGGCACCGAGGGAGTGGCCCGAGACGAGGACGTCGACGTGCGGGAGGGCCGCTGCCATCCCTTTGACGAGGGGTTCGTACTCCTCGGCCGCCGACCTCGGGTTCACCCAGACGACGCGGTGGGCGAGCCGCGACAACCTGCCCATCTGCTCACCCAGGAGGGCCGGGTCGGCCCGCTCCCAGCCATCGGAGACGATCACCACGACGGCTCCCCGGGCCATGCCCCGCCGGCCGTGGTCGTCGAGGAAGGTCTTGAGCGAGGCGCCGAGCCGTGTGCCCCCTGACCAGTCCGGAGCCTCCTCGGCGGCTCTCGCGAGAGCGACGTCGGGGTGGCCCGTGGACAGTGCCCGGGTGAGCCGGGTGAGCCGGGTCGCCATGACGAACGCCTCCGCTCTCGCACCCCGCACCGCCCCCTGGAGCAGCTGCAGGTAGACCCGGGAGTACGCCTCCATCGACCCCGACACGTCGGCGAGCAGCACGATCCTGCGGCGCTGCGTACGTCGCCGGCGGTACTCCCGGCGTACGGGGTCACCGCCGGTGCGGTGCGAGCGGCGCAGCGTCCTGCGCAGGTCCAGCCGCCGGCCGCTCGTCGCGCGCACGGTGCGACGCGCCCTCTTCACGGGAGCGACGACGCGGAGCTCGTCGGCGAGCCGCTGGAGGACGGCCAGCTCCTCGGGCGTGTAGTCCGCGAAGTCCTTGTGCCGCAGGCGCTCCTCGACGCTGGCGGTGACCAGCACCCGGGCGTTCTCGTCCGGGTGCTCCTCTGGCCTGCCGACCGCGGACGTCGGTGCCGGCACGTCGGACGCGCCTCCCGAGGCGTCCTGCCGGGGCCGGACACGGGGACCGGCGCGCTGCGGTGGTGGGAGCTTGGGGGCGGTCGTGTCCCCCCGGTCCGAGGCGATGTCGTCGAGGCCGCCGAAGACCTGCCGGAACACCGCGTCGAAGGCGTCGAGCTGGTCGTGCTGGTCGACCAGTGTCACGCGAGCCAGCCAGTAGAGCTCGGCCGGCGTCGTGGGACGGGCGAGCCCGACGGAGGCGGCGAACCGGGACGACCGCTCAGGGGTGGCGGGGACCCCGGCTTCACGCAGCAGGCTGCCGAAGCCGGCGGCCACCGTCGCCAGGTCGGGGGCGAGCGGCTCAGCCACCGGCCACCCAGGCCACGCCGCGCTCGAGCGCTACGTCGAGGTCCTCGCGGTACTTCAACGCCGAGCCGAGGGTGCTGCCCACCACGTCACCGTCGAGCTGCGAGGCCCCGAGCAGCGACAGCGCGCCGACCCAGTCGATCGCCTCGGCGACTCCCGGAGGCTTCTGGAGGTCGAGGCTTCGCAGCCGCTGCACCGCCCCCGCCACTCCGACGGTGAGCGATTCCGCCGCCGAGGGGACGTGGAGGCGGATGATCTCCGCGGCCCGACCCACGTCGGGGTAGTCGATCCAGTGGTACAGGCAGCGGCGCTTCAGCGCGTCGTGGAGGTCCCGGGTCCGGTTCGAGGTGAGCACCGCGAGCGGAGGCACCGTGGCCGTGACCGTGCCGATTTCCGGGATGGTGATCGACCCCTCCGCGAGCAGCTCGAACAAGAACGCCTCGAACTCCTCGTCGGCCCGGTCGACCTCGTCGATCAGCAGGACCGCCGGCCGCGGCCCGGGGTGCCGCACGGCCTGGAGCAGGGGTCGCTCGACCAGGTAGTCGGGCCCGAAGAGCTCTGCCTCACGCAGGTGGGTGCCCTCGGCCTCCGCCAGCCGGATCGCGAGCAGCTGTCGCGGGTAGTTCCACTCGTAGAGGGCCTCCGCGGCCTCGATCCCGTCGTAGCACTGGAGCCGGATCAGCGTCGTCCCGAGCATGCTCGCGAGCGACTTGGCCGCCTGGGTCTTGCCGACCCCCGCCTCGCCCTCCAGAAGGATCGGCTGGGGGAGGCGTACAGCGCAGAACAACGCGGTCGCGAGGCCCTCGTCGGTGAGGTACCCGGTCTCCTCGAGGCCCTTGCGCAGCGTGGCGATGTCGGGGACGAGCCCGGCGAGGTCCCCGCGCTGGGCGTCCTGTACGGGGTCGGGTTCGGTCACGAGACGAGGTACCCCGCGGGGTCGGCGGCGAAGGCGCGGAGGCAGCCGCTGCCGCAGAACCAGTAGCGCACTCCCTCGTGGTCCAGGTGCAGCGAGGTCTCCACCGTCGCAACGGTCATCCCGCACACCGGGTCGACCGCGGTGCCCGGAGGCGCGGCGGCCTCGTGCTCCTCGTGCCGGTGCTCCTCGACCGGACGGCCCGAGGTGCGACGGCGCTCAGCCACCATCTCGGCCAGGATCGACAGGGCGATCTCCTCGGGTGTGCGGGCGCCGATGTCCAGCCCCGCCGGGGTGTGCACCCTTGCCCGGGCGGCCTCGTCCACCTCCAGTGACGCGACCACGGCCTCACCTCGCTTGGGGCTCGCCACCAGCGCGACGTAGGGGACGCCCGCCGCAAGCGCCGCGGTCAGGATCTCCTCCTCGTCCCGGCCGTGCGACGCGCAGACCACCGCGGCCGCGGACGTGAGGTCGGCCCCGACACCCGCCTGCACCTGGTAGCCGAGGCGCTGGCCCAGACCTGCCAGCGCCGTCGCGGTCGGGCTGTCCCCGTGGACGAGGAGCAGCGGAGCCGGTACGACGGGCTCCAGGAAGATCTCCAGGGTCCCGCCGGACAGGCACGGGTTGTGCACGGTCAGCCGGTCCGGCCGGGGCTCGGCCTCCTCCTCCGGGGACGGCGTGATCCGCAGCAGCAGCGGGTCGCCCGAGTCGAGCAGCGCGAGGCTCTGGGCCCGGACGGTCGACTCCGCGCACGTGCCCCCGACGAAACCCTCGATCGTGCCGTCGGCGAACACGATCGCCGAGTCGCCCGGCTTCGCCGACGTGGGCCGCTCGGCCAGCACGACGGTGGCATGCACAAACGGCACGCGCTCGGCTCTCAGGCCGGCCGCACGCTGCTCCACCTCGGGCCTGCTCACTGCACCGCCAGGTCGGTCCGCATCGGGCGGCCCTGCATCGCCATCCACACGTTCGCCGGGGTCAGCGGCATGTCCGCGTGGCGCACGCCGTACGGCTCGAGCGCGTCGATGACGGCGTTGACGACCGCCGCGGGCGAGCCGACCGTCGCCGATTCGCCGATGCCCTTGAGACCGAGCGGGTGGTGCGGGGACGGGGTGACCGTCTCACCGGTCTCCCAGCTCGGGCACTCCATCGAGGTCGGCAGCAGGTAGTCCATGAAGGAGTTGCCGACGCAGTTGCCGTCCTCGTCGAAGGGGATCACCTGCATCAGCGCCATGCCGACACCGTCGGCGAGACCGCCGTGGACCTGGCCCTCGACGATCATCGGGTTGATCCGGGGGCCGCAGTCGTCGACGGCGATGAAGCGGCGCACCTTGACCTGCCCGGTGCCAGGGTCCACGTCGACCACGCAGACGTACGCGCCGAACGGGTAGGTGAGGTTCGGCGGGTCGTAGACCACCGACGCGTCCAGGTGCCCCTCGACGCCCTCGGGCAGCTCGAGGGTGCCGTGGGAGAGCATCGCGACCTCCTGGATGGTCTTGCCCTTCTCGCGGTCACCCTTGACGTACCAGCGCCCCTGCTCCCACTCCAGGTCGTCGGGGCTGCACTCGAGGGCGGCCGCGGTGATCACCCGCGCCTTGTCCCGGATCCGCTGGGCCACCACGGCCGCGGCCGCGCCCGAGACGGGTGTGGACCGCGAGCCGTAGGTGCCGAGGCCGAACGGGGTGTTGTTCGTGTCGCCGTGGATGACGTCGATGTCCTCCGGCGGGAGACCGAGCTCCTGGGAGACGATCTGGGCGAACGTGGTCTCGTGGCCCTGTCCCTGGGTCTGAACCGACAGCCGCAGCTGGGCCTTGCCGGTCGGGTGGACCCGCAGCTCGCACCCGTCGGCCATGCCGAGGCCGAGGATGTCCATGTGCTTGCGAGGCCCCGCGCCGACGCCCTCGGTGAAGAAGCTGATCCCGATGCCCATCAGCTCGCCGCGCTCGCGCTTCTCCCGCTGCTCGCGCCGCAGCTCGTCGTACCCGGCCATGTCCAGCGCCTTCTGCAGCGCACGCGGGTAGTCGCCCGAGTCGTACTCCCAGCCGGTCTTGGTGGTGTAGGGGAACTGCTCCGGCCTGAGCAGGTTCTTCATCCGCAGCTCCGCGGGGTCGACACCGAGCTCGTCGGCGAGGACGTCGACCATGCGCTCGACGAGGTAGACCGCCTCGGTGATCCGGAACGAGCAGGCGTAGGCCACGCCACCCGGTGCCTTGTTGGTGTAGACGCCGGTGACCTTGCAGTGTGCGGCCTCGAGGTCGTAGCTGCCGGTGAAGATGTGGAAGAAGCCGGCCGGGAACTTGGTTGGCTGCGCGGTGCCGTTGAAGGCGCCATGGTCGGCGATCACGTCCACCCGGAGCCCGAGGATCTTGCCGTCACGCGTCGCCGCGATCTCACCCTTCATGTGGTAGTCGCGGGCGAACGAGGTGGACATCAGGTTCTCGCTGCGGTCCTCCACCCACTTGACGGGCTTCCCGGTGATGATCGAGCCGACAACGGCTAGCACGTAGCCGGGGTAGATCCCGACCTTGTTCCCGAACCCGCCGCCGATGTCGGGGGAGATGATCTGGATGTTGTGCTCCGGGATCCCGGCGACCAGGGCGCAGACCGTGCGGTGCGCGTGAGGCGCCTGGTTGGTCGACCACACCGTGAGCCGACCGGTGACCTTGTCCATGCTTGCGATCGTGCCGCAGGTCTCCATCGGTGCGGGGTGGGAGCGGGGGTAGAGCATGCTCTGGCCGACCACCACGTCGGCCTTGTCGAACACCTCGTCGGTCCGCGCCTTGTCACCGGACTCCCAGTCGAAGATGTGGTTGTC
>DASSMS010000166.1:0-19412 GCA_035688575.1 Nocardioidaceae bacterium | reverse complement strand
GCCGACAATCCGCTCGTCGGGGACATACGTCTTTACTCAACCCCCTCATCGCGTCATGGCATCGCCTCTTAACTCTTCTTAGGCTGGGATGACGATTCAACCGTCCGGTGGCAACGCTGACACCGCTCGGTGGATGACGCTGAAAGGGACGCAGCACAAGGGGTTTTGCGCATGGGGGCAACCGGGGGTTTTGAACGGCCTCTGACAGGCCAAAGCACGACGGCGAAGCCGAGGTGCAGGAAGACTTCGACACCACGCGAGACCGGCTGGAGCCGGCTCAACGGCCGCAGGGTCGAGTCGGCATACCGGCTGGACGGCGTGCCGACGCAACGACGCCGCTCGATGCCGACGACGGTCGACCGGCGGTACGCGCGGCCAGGCAAGCCCGTTGCCTTGGTGACGTCGAGCATCCCTCGCACGCTGGACCTGTTCCACCGAGAGATGATCCGGCAGCTGAAGGCGCAGGGCTACGACGTGTGCGTCGTGAGCACCCGGGACCCCTGGCTGGACCGCATCGCCCAGGGCCAGGGGGTGCGCGTGCTCGCGCTGGACATGACCCGCACCATCTCCATCGGGGCCGATCTCGTCGCCCTGGCCAAGTGGCTGCGGGTGTGCCGCCGCGAGCGCCCGGAGCTCATCGTGTCCCAGACCCCGAAGGCGAGCCTGCTCAGCCAGGTCGCCGGGAAGATGTACGGGGTCCCGCGCCGCCTGTACTTCGTGGGCGGCCTCAGGCTCGAGGGCGCGCAGGGCAAGCGGCGGTTCCTGCTCTCCGTCATGGAGCGGATCACCGTCTGGGCGGCGACCGAGACGGTCGTGAACTCGACCTCGCTGGCTCAGCGCTACCACGACCTGCGGCTGGCGCCGTCGGCGAAGGTGCGACAGACCTACCCCGGAAGCAGCCATGGAGTGGACGCGGAGCACTTCCGCCCCCAGGTCCCGGACCCGTGGCTCGCCGAGGAGCTCGGGCTGGAGATCGGCGTCCCGGTGATCGGGTTCGTCGGACGGCTGACGCGCGACAAGGGCATCGACACGCTCTTGGACGCGGTGTCACGGCTCGGGGCTGCGGGGACGCCGGTCCAGCTTCTTGTCGTGGGTCCGCAGGACGAGGCGGACTCCGCGGGCTACCTGCAACGGCTGCGTGCGACCGACAGCCGCGTCGTGACCGTGGACTGGGTGGACGACGTCCGCCCGTACATGGCGCTGATGAACGTGCACGTCCTGCCCTCCATGCGCGAGGGCTTCCCGAACGTGGTGCTCGAGGCCGGCGCCATGGGCATCCCCACGGTGACGACTGACGCCACCGGCGCCGTCGACAGCGTTAGGCACGGCGAGACCGGGCTCGTCGTCAGGACCGGGGACGCCGCGGCCATGGCCGAGGCCGTGGCCACCTTGCTCGCTGACCCCGAGACCGCCCGCAGGTACGGCGAGGCGGCGCGAGAGTGGGTCAGCACGAGCTTCCACCCGGTCCAGGTGGTGAAGTCGCTCCTCTCGTTCGTGGAGTGAGTCCGCCGCGAGAAGAGCACGATAGAGACCTGGCACGACAACACTTGAGCCAAGATGACGAGTGCCTGGAACTTCTGAGGGGTCTCACGATGGAGCAGCAGGGTCTGGAGGGCTGGAAGCCACTGCCGTACCTGGCGGTCTCGCCCGAGTGCTGGGAGGACGACGCCTTCCCCGGCCTGTGCCATCACCACGAGGTCGTCCATCTGGAGAACGGCAAGGATCTCGACTGCCACCGCGAGGTGCCGCGCAGGCTCTGAGCGAGCCCGACTGTCGCGATCACCCCGGGCGAGGCGCGGCCGCCCGACAGCCGCGCCGTCGGCGCAGCGTCGCTCGGCTCAGGGGCCACAACTGCGCACGTGCGCGCTGATTGCCCCCGTAAAGGCGGGCAGGGCTACAACCGCGCACATGCGTGATCGTCGCCCCCGGACAGGCGTCGGGCAGTCCGGTACGAGGGCGGGGAGCGCGGTTCAGTTCAAGAACGAGGTCTCCGGGATGCGGGACGAGTGGTTTGGAACTGAATGGCGAGCGGCTCGACAGGGCTACAACCGCTCACATGCGTGATCGTGGCCCAGCCGACAGCCGCGCCGACAGGCGCTCGCGCCGCCTGTCGACACGGCCGGCCGCTACAGGGTCTCCCGCGTCCCGACGAGCCGATGCCGGGTGTCGAGCACGTACCCCCGCGCGTTCTCCACGATGGTGTAGTCGAGGTAGTCGTGGTCGGTCAGCACGACGATGGCGTCCGCGGCGGCTGCCGACTGCTCCGTCAGCTCCACGAGAGTCAGGAACCCCGGCACCTTGTGGCTCTCGACGTAGCTGTCGACGCCCTGGAGGTCCGCCCCTTGCGCCGCCAGGAGCTCGGCGATGCGCAAGGCCGGGGACTCGCGGATGTCACCGGTGTTCTTCTTGTAGGCGAGGCCGACCAGGAGGATCGTGCTGCCCTTGAGTGACTTGCCCTGCGAGTTCAGCCCCGACGCGACCCGCTGGACGACGTAGTCGGGCATGTGGTCGTTGACGTCGTTGGCGAGCTCGACGAAGCGGAAGTTGCGGCCCAGCGACTTGCGCACCTGCCAGGAGAGGTACGACGGGTCGATCGGCAGGCAGTGTCCGCCCACTCCGGGGCCGGGCGTGAACGGCATGAAGCCGAAGGGCTTGGTCGCGGCGGCCGAGATGGCCTCCCAGACGTCGATACCGAGGTCGTGGGCGAAGACGGCGAGCTCGTTGACGAGGGCGATGTTCACGTGGCGGAAGGTGTTCTCCAACAGCTTCGTCAGCTCCGCCTCGGCCGGGCTGGTGACCGGCACGGTCCGGTCGACGAGCCGGTCGTAGAGACAGGCGACCATCTTCAGGGAGCTCGCGTTGATCCCCGAGACCACCTTCGGCGTGTTCTGGAAGTTGAAGGTCTTGTTGCCCGGGTCGATCCGCTCGGGGGAGTAGCCGACGTGGAAGTCCACGCCGGCCCTGAGCCCCGATCCCTGCTCCAGCAGCGGGACGAGGAGCTGCTCAGTGGTTCCGGGGTAGGTGGTCGACTCGAGGATCACGGTGCAGCCGTCCTCGATGTAGGGGGCTACCTCGGCCGCCGACTCCTCGATGAAGGAGAGGTCGGGGACCGTGTCCTTCAGGGGAGTCGGGACCGTGATGATCGTGTAGCCGAAGTGGGCGAGGTCTGCGGCGTCCGTCGTCGCGCGGTAGCGGCCCGTCGCGATGGCCTCCTGGAGCTGCTCGGAGGGAACGTCCTCGACGAAGGAGACACCCGCCTGGAGGTTCTGGACGCGGGTCTGGTCGACGTCGAGGCCCACGACGTCGAAGCCGACTTCGACGGCTCTCATGGCGATGGGAAGGCCAACGTATCCCTGGCCGACGATGGCAACCTTTTCCTGAATCACAGGGTTCCCCTCGGAAGCGGTTCTGCTGCAATTCCACCTGCCGCCAAGGACTTTGCAATCGCCTGAAGAGGGTAGGTGTAAAAGGCGTTCTGACCGGTCCCAGGAGCTATGTCGCAGATGCTGCTCAGCGTCTGTCGGTCGCGGAGACCTTCATGACTGCCGGGCGCGGCTTCTCGGCGTCCTCACCGTCCGCGGCCGTGCCGGCGAGCTCGTGCGGGTACCCGTAGCCGAGGGTGGTGTCGTCACCGCGGCGGCCGTGGACCATGGTGAGCACGAGCCCGAGCGCGCGACTGCCGACCGCGTCGAGCCGCTCGATGGAGTGGCGCAGCTGCTCGCGGGTCGTCTTGCCGCTGCGCACGACGACCAGGGCTCCGTCGGCCATCGAGGTGAGCAGCGCCGCGTCGGTGACCGGCAGCAGCGGGGGAGCGTCGATGAGGATGACGTCGTACCTCCTCCGTAGCCGTGTGATCACGTCGTACATCGCCTTGGACTGCAACAGCTCGGACGGGTTCGGCGGGATGGTCCCGCTGGCCAGCACCGAGAGGTTCGGCAGCGACGGATCCTTCTGGATGGCGTCCTCGACCGAGATCCGGCCGACCAGGGCGGTGGTGAGGCCCACCGCGCTCTCGATGCCCAGCTGCTCGGCGAACTTCGGGCGGCGCAGGTCCGCCTCGATGAGCAGCACCCGCTGCTCGGCCTGGGCCAGGGTGATCGCGAGGTTGGCGGCCGTGGTGCTCTTGCCCTCGTCCGCGACGGAGCTCGTCACCACGATCACCTTGCTGGTGTGGTCGACGTTGATGAACTGCAGGTTCGTGCGCAGGACGCGGAACGCCTCCGCCCGCGGCTCGTGATGGCCGATGGCCGTGATCAGCGGGTTCTTCGCAGCGGCCGGGTCGTACGGGATGGTGCCCATCACCGCAGCGCCTGCGACCTTCGTGGCGTCGTCCTCGTCCTTGATGCTGGTGTCGAGCAGCTCGCGCACGACCGCGGCGCCGATGCCCAGGAGCAGGCCGAGGACCCCCGCGAGGCCGAGGTTGAGCAGAGGTTTGGGTGACTCGGGGACGAGGGGCCGGGACGCCGGGTCCACGATCGTGGCCTCGATCGGGGCGAACGACTCGCCTCTTGCGGTCTCCAGGTCGGAGACGAGCTCGGTCAGCTCCACGGCCACCGCCTGGGTGAGCCGTTGTGCCTGGCGGGGGTCGGGGTCGGTGACGGTGATCTCCAGAAGCACCGTCTCCGGTACGACGGTCGCGTCGATTCTCTCGATCAGCTCGAAGGTCGTCGTCTCGAGGTCGAGCCGGTCGATGACCCGACGCGCGAGCGCCTGGCCGCTGGCGAGGTCGGCGTAGGAGGTGACCCGCTGCGCGGAGAAGAGACTGCCCTGGTAGGCCTCGTCGGTGTTGTTCGGCGACGTCGAGACGAAGAGCCGGGCGGTCGAGGCGTACTGCGGTGTCATCACGACGGTGACGAGCGCGGCAATGCCGAGCGCGGCCAGCGTGAAGCCGACGATGATCCGCCACCGTCTCGCCACGACCCGGAGGTAGTCGCGAAGATCCATTGGGTTCCCCCCATCAGAAGGCGCAGCGTCGTGTTGCCCTGGCACATCTGCCACCACTGTAGGTGCGTCGTGGCGGCTGGTTCGGCCCGTTTGGCGTTATGCGTGCTTACGTCCTCGCGGCTGTTGATGGGCGGGTAGCGTCATTGCAGGGGGGACGACTCGGCGTCACTATCGACGGGGTGCACGACCGTCTTGAGGGGAAGACCGGGACATGGGGGCTGGGAGCGCGATCCGCGAGGCCACGTCGGGTTGGCGGACCAGCGTCGTCCTGCGGATCTTCGCGACCATCGCCGGCGTCGGCGCGAGTGTCCTCATCGCCCGGCTCGGAGGGCCCGAGGCGAAGGGTGTCGCAGCGGCGTACCTCGCTTCGATCACCACCGTCTTCGCGGTGACGAACCTGGGGGCAGGCGAGCAGATCGTCCAGATAACTCGCGACGGCAACCACTCGGCGCGGCGGCTGCTGATCCGCTTCTGGGCCGCCTATGCCGTGGTGGCCGGGCTGATCGCCGTCGTCTTCCTCCCGGTGCGGCCGCAGCTCTCCGTGCTGACCATCGGCTGCCTGCTGTACCTCATCCCCATCCAGGCGAGCACCGTGTCGATCGGCTTCTCGGGGGTGATGCCCGACGCCATCGGCGCGCTGGTCCAGCCGCTCGCAGTTTCCGCGGGGGTCCTCCTCCTGTCGGTCGACGGGGGCCTGACGCCGCACGAGGCGGTCGGTGCCCTGGCGGTTTCCTACCTGGCGCCGTTCTACGTCTACTGGCGGGCCGTGCCCGCTCGAGGGGAAGCCCGCGGGGTCACGCTCCGCGACCTGGGCAGGGCCACGCTGGACGGCGCACGGTGGCAGGTCCCGAACCTGGCCATGCGGATCGTCCAGCGAGCCGACATCCTCGCGGTGTTCGCCCTGGCGGGGCCGGCTGCCTCGGGTCGGTACTCCGTGGCGGTCCAGCTGGCCGAGCTCTGCTTCCTCGTCCCGCGTCAGATCGCCAACCACAGCTACCACCGCCTCACCGTGGCGGACTCGTTGGACACGCGTCGGGCGGTGATGACGACCGTGGTCGCGGCGACGGCGACGGCGGTGCCGATCGGGCTCCTCGGCGGGTTCGGCATCAACCTGCTCTACGGCGAGGCATTCGCCGCGGCCACCGGCGACCTCTACATCCTGCTGCCGGGCACCGTGGTCGGCAGCGTCGCCTTCCTGATGTTCTGGGTCTTCCGCGGGAAGGGCAGGCTCCGGATGTCCACGATCTCGAGCCTCTCCGGGGCGTTCACCCTCCTGGTCGGCTGCGGCGTCCTCATCCCGCGGTTCGGCACCGCCGGCGCCGCGGTCAGCTGCAGCGTCGCCTGGGGCGTGTTCGCGGTCGTCGCGGTGACGCTCCACAAGCGGCGGGTCACCGTGGCTGCGTGATAGCCCCGTTCTGCTGACGGAGGATCTTGGGGAGCTCGACCCGCTCGAAGAACTCGAGCAGCTTCGCCTGCTCCTGCTGGGGGATCGGGGTGAGGTAGTCGTCCCCGTAGTTGTGCGCGAGGTACTCCTCGTAGCTGCCGGGGAGGTTGAACGTGTGCCCGGCCAGCGTGCCCTGCGTGGTCCCGGTGAAGAACCGGCTCGGGAGGTGGTCGCGGTCCCCTAGCAGCCCTCCGATGCTGTAGCAGCCCTCTCCATTGGGATAGGGAAGGACCTCGCCCAGCCAGAGGTAGGCGCGCCGGAAGAGGGCGGCCGGCACCGGGACCAGCGCGGTCTTGACCAGCCGTGCCGACCAGCGCTTCTTCCACGAGTGCGGGTAGCGGTACCCCGCGTCCGACCGCTTCAGCATGTAGCCGCGGGTCAGCACGGACACGAGAGCCGTCACCACGCGCTTCGCGATCGCGGACCGGGGCGAGCCGATGAGCGGGTTGACGTCCACGTGTACGACGTTCTGGTCCACGCCCTTCGCCCCGACACGGGGGATCAGGTGGTCGTAGCCCGGCGTCGTCAGGTCGAACACCTCGAACGGCTCGGGGAGCTCCTCCCGGAGGGCGGCACAGAGGCGCTCGACGTCGCCCCACGGCACGTGGATGTCCGCGTCGTCGTCCCAGGGGATGAACTCGCCGTTGCGCACCGCCCCGAGAGCGGTGCCGTAGGCCAGGAAGTACGGCACGTCGTGCTTCGACGCGATGCGGTGGACCTCCCGGAGCATCTGCAGGATGACGAGGTGCGCCTCGGCGAGGCTGTTGATCTTCACGGATGAGTCCCCTTCTCGGCTGACTCGTCTGACTCGGTCTGCGCGGCGCCCCGGCCGTGCGTCTGAGCGAGGTCGAAGGCCAGAGCGATCGCGACGAAGATCCACAGGTGTCGCCAGTTGAGCACGTTGTGGAAGAGCGCGCTGACGACGAAGAACACGAGCACCGTCCGGGTGGCGCGGCGGCCCGAGAACCAGATGACGGCCAGGAGGCCCACCAGGGCGACGACACCGATCGGTCCCATCTCGACCAGCGCGGTGAGGAAGTCGTTGTGTGTCGGCATCCCCTCCGGGACGAGGTGGCCTTGTTCGAAGGGGACGTACCTGTGGGCCATGAAGTTGCCGTAGCCGATGCCGAACGGGTGGTCCTGCCAGGCCTCGAAGGCGGTGGCCCAGATGAGCTCGCGCGACCCCCTGGACCTCTCGAGGCGGTCCTCGCCGGGAAGGGAGGCGAGGATCCACTGCCACGCGATCAGGCCCACGCCGAAGGCGGCATAGGCGGACAGCCGCACGAGGGGCCTGCGGTTGCTCAGCGCCGCCCAGTAGACGAGGGCGGCCAGGACCGCCAGGACTGCCGAGTAGGACTGGGTCCGCAGGCATGCCGCGAGCATGATCGCGACCACGAGCAGCTTGACGACCCGGTTGCCGGGCAGTCGGGTGGCGGCGAGGAGGACCGCCGCTCCGCCCAGCCAGGTGGCTGCCATGTTGGGGTTCGCCAGCGCGCCGTCGGGGCGTTGCAAGGGGTCGAGGAAGATCGTGACGGCGCCGAAGAGGCCGGCGGCGGCGATGGCCCAGTAGACGACGCGATGCGGGCCGTCCGGGTGGGCGCGCAGGAGGACGAGGGGCGTGAGCAGGAAGAAGAACGAGTACGCGTCCATCAGGAGGCGCATCGGGTCCCCGGCGAAGAAGACCGTCCAGATCGTGGCGAGCGTGACGTAGGCCCACACGGCGATGGTGATCCGGACCAGCGCGTGCTCGAGCTCGAGGTTCACCGGCCCGGTGGCCAGGAGCAGCAGCGCCGCGACCGCGGTCGCGCCGATCAGCACGACGTCCACCGGCGCGGTCCCGCCCTCCCACGGCAGCCAGATCGACATCATCGACAGCGCCACCAGGAAGAAGGAGGCGAGGGCAGCGGGCAACGGGCCGGCTGGGGCCGACAGGGAGTCCCGTGCCGGGACGAGAGGCTGCGCCGTCAGGACACCCCCGGCACCCGATGGTGTGGCCACGCTAGCCCCCGCGGGTCCGTCCGGTCCGCGCCCCCGCGGCTCTGCCTCTAGGCGGGCGTCGGAGCATGAGTGCTCTCCATCCACGCGACGGTCTCGGCGATGCCCTGCTCGAGGCTCACGGGCACGACGTCGGGGAAGAGGTCGAGGAGGACGCGGTTGTCGGCCTGCGAGTGCTTGACGTCGCCCGCCCGAGGAGGCTGCCTGTCGATGGTCGCCTGGAGCCCCGCCGCGGCCTCGATGATCTCGACGAGCTGCATGAGGTTCGTGTTGGTCCCGAACGCGAGGTTGACCGGCTCGGGGTGGCTCACCTGCCGCCGGGCGGCGTCGAGGAGGATCCGGCAGACCGTGCCGACGTAGGTGAAGTCACGGGACTGGCTGCCGTCCCCCTGAAGCGGCAGCGGTCGGCCGCGGAGGAGGGCGTCGACGAAGACCGGGATCACCGCGGCGTACGCGTGGTCGGCCGGCTGGTTCGGCCCGTAGACGTTGAAGAAGCGGAACGCCAGCGTCCGCAGCCCGAACGACTGCTGGTAGGCGAGCGCGTACTGCTCGGTCGCCAGCTTCGACACGGCGTAGGGGCTCATCGGGCGGACCCAGTCCCGCTCGCCCTTGGGGAGGGCCGGGTTCATGCCGTAGACCGAGCTCGAGGACGCGACGGTGACGTGGTCCACGCCCGCCCGGCGGCAGGCCTCGAGCAGCTTGAGCGTGCCGGTGGCGTTCGCCTCGTGGCTCGAAAGGGGGTCCTTGATGCTTCTCGGGACGCTCGGGAGTGCCCCGAGGTGGGTGACCGAGTCGACCCCCTGCAAGGCCGCGGCGGTTGCGGCGTCGTCGAGGAGTGATCCCTCTATGAACCGGATGTCCAGACCACGAAGGTTCTCCCGTCTGCCCGTCGTCAGATCGTCCAGAACCGTGACAAGGTCCCCCTGCTCCACCGCCATTCTTGCGAGGCTGGAGCCGATGAAGCCGGCTCCGCCGGTGATGAGAAGTCGCACTGCCGCCCCTCCGCGCATGTCGCCCCCCAGGGATGAGATCCCCGTCCCTTCTCTTGGAAGGTACTACCGGGTCTCCATGCGTCGCGGGTAAAGGAGCGAGACCAGGGCGGACGGCCGGGCAGTGGTGTGGACCGGTCGAAGGGTCGGCTCGCGGTCAGCTCTCGGGGGAGCCGGGGGGCTCCAGGAGGCCGAGCTCGACGAGCTCCTGCTCCATCCGCTCGGCCAGGACCCGCTGGCCCTTGTCGTTCGGGTGCTGGCCGTCCGGCGCGAAGAAGCCCCCGCTCTCGCTGAGCCACTCCGTCGCGTCGACGTACGGCAGCCGGAGCCTCTCGGTGATCTGCACGAGACTCGTGTTGAAATCGTTCGTGAGCGGCCCGGGCGGCCCGTTCGAGAACGGTGAGAGGACCACGACCTGTGCGTCGGGTGCGCCCTCGACCAGCCGTGAGATGACGTCGTCGGCCGCGCTGGCTATCTGCGAGGTCGGCCACGCCCCGACGTCGTCGACGCCGCCGGCCACGATGATCACGTCGGCCTCGTGGCCCAGGACGTCCGGCACGCGGGCACCGAACGGCCGCCCCGCTCCGGTGCTGACGTAGCCGCCGTCGTCGACCGCCTCGGTGTGGACCTCGACCTCGAACGCGTCACCGAGCATCTGCGGCCACTCCGGCCCAGTGCTCGCGGGGTGCTCGACGCTGTACGAGTCACCCAGAACAGCGACAACAGGCTTGGGCTTGGGCTCGGGCTCGGGCTGGGTCTTGGGCTCGGAGGGGCTCGGGCTACCGGCGCGGGTCTGCTCGGCGGACGCCGGTGAGGTCGCAGGGGGTGCTGCGTCGGGAGGGTCTGGAGGCCAGGTTGCGAGCAGGTAACCACTGAACGCGATCACCACCACGGCTGCGGCGACCAGCACGATCGCCGACCAGCTCACCCGGGTCATGTCCCCGACCATACGGCGACCCTGCGAGCCGTGTCGGCGCTTCGTCAGGGACTGCCGGAACTCGCCGCAGACGACGTGCCCGCGTCCTCGGCGAGGCCGAGCTCCACCAGCGCCTGCTCCATCCGTTGGGCCAGCTGCTGCTGCCCCAGCTCGGTGGGGTGGATGCCGTCGGGTGACATGACGTCGCCGCCGGTCCCCAGCCATCGGGTCGCGTCGACGTACTCGACGTCGTTCTCCCGCGCGATGCGCTCGAGCTCTGCGGAGAACTCCAGCGTGAGTGGTCCGGGCTCCCCGAAGGAGAACGGCGAGACCACCACGACCTGCGACTTCGGGAAGGACTCGACGACCCGCGTGACGACGTCGGACGCGCCTCCGACGACCTGCGGCATCGGGTACCCGCCGAGGTCACCGGCGCCACCCGCGATCACCACGACGTCGGGGTCGCGCCTCTGCAGGCTCTGGACCCGTGCGCCGAACGGCTTGCCCGCGCCCGGGTTGACGTACCCGCTGGCGTCGGCGGTGTTGGCGAACACCCGCCAGCCGAGGCTGTTGCCGAGGAGCTTGGGCCATTCAGGACCGGCACTGGCCGGACTCCGCGCCGTGAAGGAGTCCCCGAGCACCGTCATCACCAGCGGTTCCTGGGAGACCTCCGCGGCGGCCGGCTCGGCGTTCTGCGACCTCTCGTCGGAGGCGGAGCTCCCCTCCCGAGCGACGGACTCGGGAGCCGGGGGTGGCTCCGGGGGCCACGTCGAGAGCAGGTAGCCGCAGGCTGCGATCACGATGATGGCGGCCACAACCACGAGGACTGCGGGCCAGGACACATCGCGCTTCACTTTCCAGACATTACGTGACCTACCCTTGGGCGCGACATGCCGCTGCCGGGGCAGTGGAGCAGGTCACACGGGCTGGGGAGGGACCTGGCCGGAACTTGACGCCGACAAGTCAACGCTCGGAAGGATGTCCGCGTGCCCCAACCATTCACCGTCCTCGTCGTCTGCATCGGCAACGTCTGTCGTTCGCCGCTGGCGGAGCGACTGCTGCGCGAGCGGCTTCGCGAGCAGCTCGGCGAGCTGAGCGAGGCGGTCGTGGTCGCGAGCGCGGGGACGCGGGCGCTGGCCGGCCGTCCGATGGACGCGATGGCAGCGCAGGAGCTGGGCCGTCTGGGCCTCACGAACGAGGACTTCCGGGCCCGCCAGCTCACCGAGCGGATGGCCAACGACGCCGGCCTGGTGCTCACCGCGACCAAGGAGCTCCGGTCCCGGGTGCTCGAGGACGCGCCCGGTGCCCTACGGCGTGCCTTCACGATCACCGAGTTCGCGGCCCTGGCCGACGGCGTCAGCGCGGACTCGCCGCGGGAGCTGGTCGCCGACGCCGCGCAGCGTCGCTCGCTCGCGCAGGTGGAGGACTACGACGTCCCCGACCCGATCGGTGCGGGACCCGACGTGCACCGCAAGGCCGCCGACCTCATCGACTCGAGCGTCACACCCATCGCAGCGGCCATCGCCACGGCCGTGCGGAAGGCTCAGGACGGCGCCAGGACCGCCTGAGCTGTTGTCCCGAAATGCGGGACCTTGGCCTCTGTTGCTCCCTCTGGACGGAGATGCACCTTTGTCCATAAGGGCCAGGCCCGAGGGTCGAGCCGGCCCGCGCAAGGGGGAACCATGTCCGTGCGCATCCACATCAAGAGCGCCAACGGCTACTACTTCCAGGCACCGAACGGTGGTGGTGGGGAAGTCAACGTGAAGGGTCCGTGGCCACGGGAGTGGGAGACGTTCACTCTCCAGTCCGTTGCAGGTGAATGGGCCGACGTCCGAGCAGGTGGCCAGGTAGCCCTCCGTTCGGCGAACGGCCGGTTCCTCTCGGTCGACCCCGCCGGGCAGGTCACGGCGACAGCCACTTCACCGGGCCCGCCCACGGCACAGCTCACCCTTGTCATGGCGACGGGAGAGCCAGCAGCCTTCGGTCACTTCACACGCTTCGGACTGCGTGCCGCGAACGGCAAGTACCTCTGCGCGGAAGGTGCGGGCGGCGGCGTGCTGGTCGCGAATCGCTCGGCGATGGGACCGTGGGAGACCTTCGAAGCGCTCGAGCACCCTGAGCCGTCGGACTCGGTGCTCACCACCAGCATCCGGACCGTGTCCAAGGTGCACTTCCTCCAGGCCGATGGCGGAGGCGGAGCGGGGCTCTCGGCGCGAGGGCCGTGGCCGCTGCAGTGGGAGACCTTCGACATCGTCGCGGCCGACCGGGCATCGCGCGGCCTGCCGGACGGCGCGCGCGTCCAGGTGAGGACCGACTCCGGGCACTACCTCCAGGCAGAAGGCGGAGGGGGAGGCAAGGTCAGCGCCGCCGGCCCCTGGCCGCGGGAGTGGGAGACGTTCACTCTCGTCGTGCCCGGCCGTCGGCCCTGGCTGCGGGAAGGCGCAGCGTTCGGGCTCCGCGCCGCCAACGGGAAGTTCGTGGAAGCCGAGCGCGGTGGCGGCGGAGCACTCCTCGCGACGGCTGCCTCCATGACTCCGGCGGCCACCTTCACCGCGACCACGCTGGCCGAACCGGGATCACACGCAGAGGGGACCCACGTCTGTGCCGCCACGGGGGAGCAGGCCACGTCGAACACGGTGTTCGCGCGTGTGTCCCCGGGGCTGGGGAGTCGGCTGACGACGTACCCGAGCTCCACCATGTCGGCCACGTTCGTGGCGGAGGCGAGGACCGGTGCTGCCGGTGCACGGCTCGAGGTGCGGATGGTCGTGGACGGCCGAGTGATGCACCCGGGACCTGTGGTGCTCACCGACTCCACCAGCTACCGCAGCTCGACGTACTCGGCATGGCTCGATGGCATCGCTCCCGGCTACCACAACGTCGACGTCGAATGGCGTTCCACCGGCGGTGGCCCCGTCTATGTCCGTAACCGCAGCCTCACGATGCAGGTGATCCGCTAGGCGCCTCCGGGGCGAAGGATCGCTCTCTGGCCGGACGTGCATCAGACAGGCGCGTCCGTTCGGAGCGCCCCAGAGCAGCGATCCTTCGCACCGAACCGGTCAGCCGACGCGAGGGTTCAACGCGTGGAATCGAGGGGTTACGAATGAGCCTGTTCTTTGTCTCGTACGCCCGAGAGGACGCCTCGCAAGTCGCCGAGATCGTGAGCGGCCTGCGAAAGCTCGGGCACGAAGTATGGATGGACACCTCGCTCGTCGGGGGCCAGACCTGGTGGGACGAGATCGTGCGCAAGGTCGCGGACTGCGACGGGTTCCTCACGATCGTCTCGCACCACTCGCTGAGCTCGGTTGCGTGCCAGCGTGAGCTCCGGTGGGCGATCGATCTCGGCAAACCCATCCTCCCGGTGTCGGTCGAGAGCCTTTCTGAGGCACTACCTCGGGAGCTCGCGGCGCGACACATCATCGACTACTACTCGTCTGCTCGGGACCAGGCGGCCTTCGCCCTGGCCGGGGCCGTTGGATCTCTCCCAGCCCCGGCGCCTCCGCTGAGTCTGCCGACGCCTCCGCCCGCGCCGTTGGGGTACCTCACCGGGATCGTCGAGCAGGTGCGGAGCTCCGCATCGCTCGGGCACGACGAGCAGCGCCATATTCTCGACCAGCTGCAGCCGGCACTCCGCTCCGCGGACGGACAGGAACAACGGGGCGGAAGGGAGATCCTCGACGCCTTCTCCAGGAGAGAAGACCTGTACGCCGACGTCCGTGACCGGATCACGTATCTCGCTGCGAACAGCGAAGCCGCCCCGGCGGTGAAGTCGAGCGGGAACGGTCAGACTGCCGCTTCGGCGGCCCCGGTCAAACCGGCGAAGAAGCGATCGAAGCTCGTCAAGATCTTCGCGGTCATCGGAGGGCTCTTCATCGGCCTGATGTTGCTCGGCCTGTGCTCCTTGGATCCCGAGGTCTGCTACTACGACCCCTACGGCAACTACGTGTGCCAATAGGCGACTACGTACGAGGCGCGTCATGACCGAGTTGGCGATGACTGGAACTGAGTTCGAGGGTGTGGCTTGGAGTCGCCTCGAAGACCAGCTGGCGTGGTACGACGCGAAGAGCGTCGCCTGCCAGCGAACGTTCAAGCGGGTAAAGGCGGTCCAGCTCGTCCTCGGGAGCGCCGTCCCGGTCTTGGCATTCATCGACCTGCATGCGGCGCTGACAGCTGGTGTCGCGGCCATAATCGTGGTCCTCGAGGGTCTGCAGCAGCTGAACCAGTGGCAGGCCAACTGGATCTTGTACCGATCCACCGCGGAGGCGCTCAAGCACGAGCGTTACCTCTTCCTGGCCCACGCGGGTCCTTACAGGCGCGAGAACCGGGAAGAGATTCTTGCCGAGAAGGTCGAGGGACTTGTCTCGCAGGAACACGCGAAGTGGACCGAGAGTCATGAGGCCGCGAGCTACCGGGAGCCAACGCGGTCGGAGCCGGCAGAGGGGGCTCTTGGAGGCTGAAGAGTTTGGCGCAGGTGGCGTGAGCGGCCTCTTTGCTGTGGTAGTCGGTGACAGGATGCAGGCATGCCTGACCTCCCGACTCGCGGCATCGTGCGTGGCGCACGGCTCGCTTCGCTGCCCGCCGCGTACGTCGGACGCCGCGCGGTCGGCCTGGGGCGGCGCGTGGGTGGCCGGCCTGCGGAGGCGATAGCCACGGAGGTGCAGAGGCGAACTGCCGACCAGCTGTTCGCGGTGCTCGGTGAGCTCAAGGGCGGGGCGATGAAGGTCGGCCAGTGGATGTCTGCGATGGAGGCCGCCCTGCCCGAGCAGCTGGCCGGCCCGTACGCCGAGTCGCTCACCCGCCTCCAGGAGGCCGCTCCGGCCATGCCGAAGCGCACCGTCCACCAGGTGCTCGCCGAGTCGCTCGGGAAGGACTGGCGGCAGCAGTTCGACGACTTCGCCGACGAGCCTGCCGCGGCGGCGAGCATCGGGCAGGTGCACCGTGCCGTGTGGTCCGACGGCCGACCGGTCGCGGTGAAGGTGCAGTACCCGGGGGCGGGCGAGGCCCTGGCCACCGACCTGCGCCAGCTCGACCGCCTCGTCCCGTTGGTCCGGGTCGCTGCTCCCGGCCTGGACGCCCGGGCCATGTTCGCCGAGCTGCGGACTCGGGTGATGGCCGAGGTCGACTACCAGCAGGAGGCCAAAGCGCAGGCCGCCTTCGCGGACGAGTTCCGCGACGACGCGGACTTCCTCGTGCCCGACGTCGTCGCCGTGAGCGACCGGGTCCTGGTGTCGGAGTGGGTCGGCGGCACTCCGGTCTCGAGCATCGCCCGGCGAGGTGACTCTTCGCAGCGGGAGCGGGTCGCGCAGCTGCTCGCGAGGTTCCTGCTGTCCAGCCCGTCGCGGGTCGGGCGGCTCCACGGCGACCCGCACCCGGGCAACTTCCGGCTGCTCGACGACGGCCGGCTCGCCGTGGTCGACTTCGGCTCCAGCCTGCCGATGCCCGACGGTTGGCCCCGCCGGCTCGCGCCGCTCCTCCGAGCGGGCCGGGACCGTGACGCCGCTGCGCTGTTCGACGTCGCGTCCGCGGGCGGAATCGTCCAGGACGACGAGGTGACGCCGGAGGCCCTGCTCGATCTCGTGGGTCCCCTGCTCGAGCCGCTGAGGCACGAAGCGTTCACGTTCACCCGCAGCTGGTTGCGCTCCGAGACGATGCGGTTCTCCGACCCGAGGTCGTCGGCGTCCAGGACGCAGCGGCGGCTCCGCACCCCGGTGCGTCACCTGCTGGTCCAGCGCGTCGCGGCCGGCACCACAGGGGTGCTGTGCCTCCTCGGTGCCTCCGTGCCGCTCCGCGACGAGGCGGAAACCTGGCTGCCAGAGCTCGGTCAACCCGCGCCCTGACAGCCGAGCGAAGTGCGGTCCAGGCTCAGCCGTGGCCACCCTCGCCGTGGACGTCGTCGATCCAGGAGCCGCTCTCGGCGTGGAACTCGTGGCCGCCGGAGTGACCCTCGGGTCGGACGCAGCTCAGGGGGCCGTCGGCCAATGTCGTGCTGCACATCTCGGATCCCTCCTCTCCCCCGAGGTTCGCCCGCGGCCAGACCTGGGATTGGCCCGGGCTGTCGCCTTTCAACAAGCATCGCAGCGACCACCGACAGTTTCCGGTTGGAGCCGGCGATGCCCATCGGCGTCACCTTCGGCTGTTACCAGTACTGACCCGCGGGCCGGGCCCGAGTCATCGAGGAGCTGATCCTTCGTACCTCGTCTGCTCCGGAAACCCGCGGTAAACCGGCTCAGAGAGAGGCACAGCGAGGTTCTCGAGCAGCATGACCGCGAGGTCGTCGCTCAACTTGCCGCTCGGGATGTGCCGGCGCACCGCATCCAGGGCGCCCTCGAGCGCCTCATCGACGGTCTCGCCCCTCAGGAGCGGCGCAAGGCCCGGCACCTCCAGGAACTCTCCGCGCGCGTCGCGCGCCTCGCTGAGGCCGTCGGTGTACATCAGCAGACGGTCGCCCGACTCCCACGCCACGCTCACCGCGTCGTACCTGTCGCCCAGGCCGAGCGGCAGTCCGGCGGGCGCGTCGATGAGCGAGGCGGAGCCGTTGCCTTTGACCAGCAGCGCCTGCGGATGGCCGCAGCTGACCAGGGTCAGGCGGGCGGGATCGGTCGCGTCCACGAGGAGGGCGGTGACGAACTCCTCGTCGTCGAAGAAGGGAGCGAGGTACCGGCTCATGTCCTCCGCGACGGACGGGAGGCCCGCCTTGATGGCGGCGGCCTGCCGGAACGCGCGGATCACCCGCGCCGCCTGCTCCACCGCTGCGATGCCCTTGCCCCGCACGTCCCCGACGAGGAACCTGACGTGCGCAGACGAGTGGTAGCAGTCGTACAGGTCGCCCCCCACGACCGCGTCCTGCGCCGCGGACAGGTACCGAGCACCGACCGCGACCTGGCCGATCCGTGTCGGGAGCGTGGGCAGGATCGCGCGCTGGGCCACCTCGGCGATCGCGACCACCCTCGCAAACCGCTCCTCGCGGCGCACGCGGACCGCCGCGACGACCACCGCCGCGCCGCTGATCAGGGTCACGTCGATGACGCGGACCACCTGCTGGGGGATGCCCCACGTGCCGTCCCACCAACCGGCCCCGACTGACATCGCGACGGCGGTCACGGCGAACGCCGCCGTCGTGCGCGCGGACAGCACTGCGCAGGCGATGAGCGGCGAGAGTGCGAACAATGGGACGAGCACGACCTCCGCGCCGGGGATCGCGATGTCGATGACGACCAGCGTGACGAGGCACAGCGCCGCGAGCCCCGCACCCAGAACCTGAGGTGCACGCTCGCTCGTCATCCACCCTCCGGTCATCAGGTCGCTCACCCGGGAGAGCCACTGTCAACGGTACGAGCCCCGTCCGCTGTTGGGCAGCCAACATCTACGAGGACTCAATACCCTCACCGCAAGCCTGCCGTATCAGCGCGCGGACAATACAGAGAACGCTGCAGGCGGTCATTTCGTTACTCCGCGTGAATCATCTGTCCACCCCGGGAGACCGCGGGCGCATCGACCGCCAGCCTCAGCGGCCCACCCCGTTCTGGACGTGCCACGTGTCCAGCCAGCACCGTTGGTGGATGCGATCGCTGATCGTCCGCGGCGAGCGCGGGTGCCGAAACGACTCGGGGCAGCCCGCTTCGGGGACGCGCTCGGACGCTGCAGTGGTGGCGGCCACGGCACTGGGGCTTCTCGTCTGGAACAACCTTGTCGGTGCCGGCGGGTGGCACGCACGTCATTACGTGTCGGCCAACCTCACGGCGACTGCGACTCTGCTCATGGTCGCCGGGGCGCGAGGGGTCAGCGCCGATGAGCTGGGGCTGTCACCCGACAAGGCCGCGGCAGGCGCTCGCCGTGGTCTAGTGATCTCCGGCTTGGTGACAGCGGCCTTGGCGACGGCTGCCTTGTCGCCGAGGCACCGGCAGTGGCTCGAGGACGCCCGCATCGCCGGGATGAGCAATCGCGCAGTCGCCTACCACGCAGCTGTGCGGATACCTCTCGGCACGGTGGTGTGGGAGGAGACGGCGTTCCGGGCCGTCCTGCCGGTGCTCCTGCGGCGTGTGATGCCGGTGAGCGCGGCGACGGCGGCGAACAGCGTGCTGTTCGGCCTCTGGCACGTTCGCCCGACTTTGGACGCGTTGCGTCTGAACGGAGCTCCGACCGGCGCGACCCGTCGGAGCGCGGCCCTGGTCGGTGCGCTCGGTGTGACCGCGCTGGGCGACGTCCTGCTCTCGCGCTTGCAGCGGGAGACGGGGAGCCTCCTGGCCCCAGCGCTCGTGCACCTCGCCAGCAACTCGGGCGGCACCATCGCCTCTGCCGTGGCCAGTCGGGGCGGTGATGAGCTCCGGCACGACCAAGGGGCTGCACGTACGTCAGGCTCTCGCCCAGGAGGCAGGACGGGCGGGCCGTGAGACAGTGCGCGCCTCGTCCGAGGCCTACCGCGCCCAGGACGGCCAAGCAGCGCCGATACCCCAAGAGACGGTCACGTGAAGGGATCGCTTCGGTCGATGACGAGGAGCCTCTCGCCCTCCTTGATGATCACGTGGATCACGTACTCACCGGGTTTCTTCGGCATCGGGACCCAGAACTGGAAGGCGCCCGAGTCCTGCTCCTTCTCCGCGGCGATGCGAGACACCGGCACCTCATCCAACCACCTGTCGAAGAGGCGGATGGCATCGTCCTGGCTCCAGACCTCCCAGAAGACCCCGAGCTCGCGCCCCTTCAGACCTTCCAGCGCCACGTTGGCGGTGACGAGGATCCCGAGAGGATCGTGCTTGCCCTCCTTCGTCTGGATCGTTCGGGTGTGACCGAGGACCCTGACCAGACGACGTGCAGCCTCCTGGGGCGGCACCGGCTTGCCTTCCTCGTCCTTCATGGTCGCGATGAGAGCGAGCATCGTCTGCGTTGGCGGTGCCTGCGGGTCCGGCAGCTCGAGCTCGGGCGCTGCGGCTCCGACGTCGACGAGCACCTCCTCGTAGCGGAGGCGCTCGACCCGGAACCCCTCGGGGAGCTCCGTCGGGCGCGCACTGGGTGACTCCGAGGGCGTAGCGCTGGACGGGGACTCCGTGGGTGACTCGGTCGGTGAGTCCGTGGGTGACTCCGGGGGACTGTCGGTCGGCGATGGCGAGGGGACGGTCGGGCCCTCGGT
>DASSMS010000037.1:0-13872 GCA_035688575.1 Nocardioidaceae bacterium | reverse complement strand
CGCCGCCCAGTCGCACCTCGCGACACTCGAAGGACGCCCTGCCGGGAGTTTCGGCCAGCAGGCGTGCTTCTCCTTCTACCCGGGGAAGAACTTGGGAGCCATCGGTGAGGCAGGGGCCGTGGTCACGGACGACGACGTCGTCGCTGCCCGCATCCGGCGGCTGCGCGACCACGCGCAGGACGGTCGCCATAATCACGTCGAGGTCGGTTACAACTACCGCATGGAGGGCATCCAAGGCGCCGTCCTGGCGGTCAAGCTCCGGCACCTCGGCGCCTGGACCGACGGGCGCCGCGCGGCCGCGGTGCGCTACGAGCAGCTGCTGGGCGACATCGACGGCGTGACCCTCCCGGTCGTCGCTCCGGCAGTCGAGCCGGCGTGGCACCTCTACCCCGTCCGAGTGGCGAATCGCGAGGTCGTCGCCGAGAGGCTCGCGGCCGCGGGCGTGGCGACCGGTGTCCACTACCCGACGCCCGTACACCTTCAGCCGGCGTACTCCCACCTCGGCTACGAGCGGGGTTCGATGCCCCACGCCGAGGCGTACGCCGCCACCTGCCTTTCGCTGCCCATGTACGCCGAGCTGACGCCAGACATGCAGGAGTACGTCGCAGAGCAACTTCGAACTGCTGTGGAGGACTGACCATGCGGGCAACACCACTCGTCATCGGCGGCGCCGGGTTCATCGGCTCTGCTCTCGTCCGTCATCTCGCCGAGGGAGGACCCGTGCGGGTGCTGGATGACCTGTCCACGGGGCACGTGAGCAACATCGAGGGAGTCGACGGCGTCGACTTCGTCGAGGGCTCTCTTCTCGACGACGACGTACTCGGCTCCGTGATGCGAGGCGTCTCCACGGTCTACCACCTGGCGTGCCTGGGGGTGCGTCACTCGATCCACCAGCCCCGGGCCAACCACCAGGTGAACGCGCTCGGCACGCTCAAGATCCTCGAGTCCGGTCGCCACCTCGGCGTGGACCGAGTCGTGTACTGCAGCACCAGCGAGGTGTACGGAACTGCCGAGCGGGTGCCGATGGACGAGAACCACCCCACCTGGCCCCACACCGTCTACGGCGGCTCCAAGCTCGCCGGCGAGGCCTACACCCGCGCCTACCACGTCACCTACGGCATGCCCACTGTGGTCCTGCGACCGTTCAACGCGTTCGGTCCCCGCTCACACCACGAGGGAGACAGCGGGGAGGTCATCCCCAAGTTCGTGGTCCGCGCGAAGAACGGGTTGCCCCCCATCATCTTCGGTGACGGCAGCCAGACCCGGGACTTCACCTATGTGGAGGACACCGCGCGTGCCATCGCTGCGGCCGGAACCAGCGACGAGGCTGTCGGCGAGACGATCAACGTCGGCAGCGGCAACGAGCTGACCGTCCTGGAGCTCGCCAAGGTCGTCACCGACGTCGTCGGTCGCCCAGACCTCCAGCCGAGGTTCCACCCGAGCCGCCCCGGCGACGTGCTCCGCCTCTACGCCGACTCGAGCAGGGCCTCCAAGTACCTCGACTGGACACCTCAGGTGACCCTCGAAGAAGGCCTTCGGAAGCTGCTGGCCTGGCACGACGAGCAGGGAACCGACTGGAAGCGAGCCCTGACCGAGGACGTGACCCACAACTGGGAGCCGGTAGAGGAAGCGTCGTGACCCCACGGATACCCATCGCCCGGCCGGAGATGGGTGAACCGGAGTGGCGGGCAATCCGTGAGGTGATCGAGTCCGGCTGGGTCACTCAGGGCCCCCGGGTCGAGGCCTTCGAGAGGGCGGTCGCGGAGTACTGCGGCGCGGAGCACGCGGTTGCCGTGTCGTCCTGCACCACCGCCCTCCATCTGTCCCTGATCGTGGCCGGGATCGGCCCCGGCGACGAGGTGATCGTCCCGTCGATGTCGTTCATCGCCACCGCCAACGCCGTCGTGCACGCCGGAGCGGAGCCGGTGTTCGCCGAGGTGGAGCAGGACACCTTCAACCTCGACCTCGCGGACGTGCGCGCCCGGATCACGCCGCGCACGAAGGCGATCGTGTTGGTGCACCAGCTCGGCCTGCCCGCCGACATAGCGGGTTTCACAGCTCTCGCCGAGGAGCACGCGTTGAAGATCGTGGAGGACGCCGCCTGCGCCATCGGCAGCTCCTACCGCGGTCGGCGGATCGGTTCCCACGGTGAGCTCGTGTGCTTCTCCTTCCACCCGCGCAAGCTCGTCACCACCGGCGACGGGGGCATGGTGCTCACCGCGAACAAGGAACACGCCGACCGCCTCAGGCTCCTGCGCCAGCACGGGATGAGCGTGAACGACAGGGTCCGCAGCTCCTCCACCGCTGTGATCCGCGAGTCCTACCTCGAGGTGGCCTACAACTACCGGCTCACCGACATACAGGCGGCCATGGGGATCGAGCAGCTGCGTCGGTTGCCGGCAATGGTGCAGCGGCGCCAGGAGCTCGCGGCGATGTACGACGAGCGTCTGGCGGGGCACGCCGTCGTGAAGACCCCGGTGGTCTCAGACGAGGTGTCCTGGAACGTACAGACCTACGCCGTGCGCCTGCCGGGATGGTCGGCGGAGGAACGTGACGCGGTGATGCAGCACATGCTCGACGCCGGGGTCGCGAGCCGCGCGGGCGTCATGACCGCTCATCGTGAGCCTGCCTATGCAGACTTCGACGGGAAGCTCCCCCTCTCCGAGCAGGCGAGCGACTCGTCCTTGGTGATGCCTCTGTACACCGGCATGGACGAGTCCGACGTCGACGAGTGCGTCGCCGCGCTCCTCTCGGCGGTCGAGCACGTCCGGTCCGGTCGATGACGGGTCGGCTGCCCGACTTCATCATCGGTGGGGCGCCGCGTAGTGGCACGACCTGGCTGGCCACGACCCTCGACCGGCACCCGGCGATCTGGATGGCCAAACCCCTACGTCCGGAGCCGAAGTTCTTCCTCGTGGAGGAGCTGTACGCCGAGGGACTCGACCGGTACTCCGCTCGTTGGTTCGCGGAGGCACCCGATCACGCCGTGGTCGGCGAGAAGAGCACGAACTACCTGGAGAGCGGATCCGCAGCCCGACGGATCGCCGCCGACCTCCCCGGCGTGCGCATGATCTTCCTGCTCCGGGACCCTGTCGAGCGGGCGATCTCGAACTATCGCTGGTCGGTCATGAACGGCATGGAGACCGAGGAACTCGAGACCGCCCTCGAGCTCGAGGACCGACGCGAGGCGGCGCTCGTACCGGAACTGAGGTACGCCCGCCCGCATGCGTATGTGAGCCGGGGGCAGTACGCCGAGCTGCTCAGACCCTTCTACGACCACCTGCCGTCCGAGCAGATCCTCGTCCTCAGGTTCGAGGACCTGACGGCCGTGCCGGGACCCACCACCGCACATGCGCATGACTTCCTCGGTGTCGAGGCGCGACCGGACCTCGCCGCCCCTCTCGAGGGTTTCAACGCGTCGACGGTGAGTGTGGACGTCGACCCTGACACGATTGCTCGGCTACGCAGCCACTACGAGCCGCTCAACCGCGAGCTCGCGGCGCTCGTGGGACCTTCGTTCGTGCCGTGGACCTATGAGGAGTCGAGCCTGTGAGCGGTCGTCCGGTCGTCGTCGTGGTCACGCCGGTGTTCAACGAGGAGGAGAACCTCCCTGACTACGCCGAGCGTGTCCGCAACGTGCTCCTCGACGCCCCGGACGTGGAGTTCCGGGTGCTGCTCGTCGACGACGGGAGCCGGGACGGCAGCTGGGCGGCGATCGAGGCCCTGTCGGCCCAGGACGACCGCTTCAGAGGGCTCAGGCTGTCGAGGAACTTCGGGTCGCACACGGCACTCAGCGCGGGCTTCGCGCACGTCGACGACGATGCCGACGCCACGGCCACGCTGGCGTGTGACCTCCAGGACCCCCCGGAGGTGCTGCTGGAGTTCGTGGCCAGGTGGCGGGAGGGGGCACAGATCGTCTGGGGGGAGCGTCGTACTCGCGAGGACAGCTCCTGGAAGGTGAGGGCCAGCAGCCTGTTCAACCGCGCTCTCGAACGCCACGCCATGCCCGCAGGCAGCCAGTTCACCACGGGCAGCTTTCTCCTGATGGACCGCAGGGTCCTCGACTGCTTCAACGAGTTCCGTGAGCACAACCGGATCACCTTCGCGCTCGTGGCGTGGACGGGCTTCGACCAGACGCGGGTCCCCTATGACCGGAAGGCGCGCACGAAAGGGTCGTCGGGCTGGAACTTCGGCAAGATGATGAAGGCGATGTACGACGCCTTCATCGGCCTCTCCATGCTCCCGATCCGGCTGATGAAGATCGCCGCGGCCAGCGCCTTCCTGGTCTCCTTGCTGCTCGTGGTCTACCTCGTGGTGCTGGTCGCCGTCATGGGCACGCGGATTCCCGGATGGGCCAGCCAGATGATCGTGCTCTCAGGGTTCTTCGGGGTGCAGTTCTCCCTGATGGCGATCGTCGGCGAGTACCTCAACCGCATCTACACCGAGTCGATGCGTCGGCCCTTGTACTTCATCAGCAAGGACACGCGCGAGGTGGCGCACCCGCACGGGTCCGGCCGATGGTCAGTCGACGCGAGCCTCTCGGCCGGGACGACGTACCAGCCACAGCAGGACGAAGCCGACGCCTAGGGAAGCCGCGGCCATCACCGAGTACGACGTGAGGGTCATCTTGAGGCCGAGGCTCATCCCGTAGAACTGGTCCGGGAACCTCCTCCAGTCGCCGGTGTACTCACCGTGGTAGACCGGGAACCAGACACGTGACATCACGAAGCTCAAGGCGGCGAAGATCCAGGCCTGGCGAGCCTTCCACCCGAGCTGGTCGACCACGACAGCCGCCAGCAGCACGAAGAAGGGCCACTCGTTCAGCAAGATGCGGGCCTCCACTGTGATGGCCAGGACCACATAGCCCAGGACCAGCGCCACCATCCCGACGCCGTACGTACTCAGGGCACTTACCGCGCGCCGCCACGTGAGCACGAGCAGGAGAACGGCGGGACCGTAGAACACGCTGTGGGCCACCAGGAAGCCGGCCGGCTTGACGACGCCCCCCAGCGCGGTGTTGTAGAGAGTCCGCGAGACGGTCCGGAAGCTCGGGTCGGCCATCGAACGTTGAACCACGACGATCGCGAGCATGACCGCGGCGGCGATGAGCAGACGACGCCAGTCGATCGCGCGTAGCACATTCGGGATCGTGACCAGCTCGAGCAAGGGTCGGGTCGCGAAGTAGACCCACAGCAGCAGGACGACAAGGCTCAGAGGCAGAAGCGCAGGCACCACCGGGGCCCGCATCAGAGCCGAGGCACAGCCCTCGCCGCAGCGATAGACGGCGACAGCCACGGCAGTGAGGCCGAGGGCGAGAGCTCCGGCGGTGGCGACTCCCCACCAGCGCGACGGTCGGAGGGTGCCGCCGGGTCGGGACAGCGCGTAGAGGCCGAGCGCGGAGTAGGCGACCGTCGGCCATGTGAACGCACCGACCACCGCGATCAGCGGGAGCAGTGCGTGCTTCTTCGCGACGACGGCCCAGACCAGAACCATTCCGAGGAAGAAGCCTGGTCGGTCCGTGAGAACCGGGTAGTAGGCCGACAGCTTGAGCAGACCGTAGTTCATGAACAGGGCGAGGAACCCGATCCAACCCGCTGGCCTCGAGAGCCCCAGGCGACGCGCGGTCGCCCACCACAGGACCCCGGTGAGGGCGATCAACGTGTAGTTGAGCACCTGGAAGCCGAGGAGTAGGGCCGTGGTCGATGTGTGCAGCCCGAACGGAGCCAGCATCAAGAAGACCACGAGGCTCGGCACGACCCGTTGCACGCGGTGGATGTCGAGACCACCGAACAGGGACGCGAGCGGCTCACGAGTGATCTGCGCGTAGGTCTTGCTGTCGTAGGCCACGCCGTTGTTCACGGGGATGAGCTCGTCACCGAGATGCGACCAGAGGATGAGCACCACCCCGGAGATGGCGACCATGACCACCATGACCATGAGGTCTGCACGGGTGAGGCTTCGGGCCACGTCACCGCGCACGGAGAAGTCTGCCTCTCCCGGCTCAAGAGACTCATTTTTTAACATCGCGCGCACATTGTGCCAGCACGGTTGCGAGGCGGCTGAGCCGCCGCCCCCGCGTGGGACAGAAGCTCAGGTCGTGGAGAGCAGTGGGAACTCCCGGGTCGGCTGCCACCCGACCTTCTCGTCGTGCACGTAGAGCAGGAACTTGTCTGCGTCGAACTGGCACTCGAAGTCGGCGAGCTCGTCGAAGGCACGGTCGAGGAGGTCGTCCTCGAGGTCGTGGGCCACCGTGACGTGCGGGTGGTAGGGGAACACCAGCTCGGTGGCGAGCGGTCCGCTACGGACGCTGAAGGCCAGCTGCTCGCACGACGAGATGCCGCGTACGACGGTCACGAACACGACCGGGGACACCGGGCGGAAGGTCCCCGTGCCACGCAGGTGGATCCTGAAGGCGGGCCGGCTTGCCGCGGCCTCGGCGAGGTGCTTCTCGACCTCCGGGATGTGGGCGTCGTCCACCTCGAACGGCGGCATCAGTGTGATGTGGGTGGGGATGCCCTGCGCCGAGGGGTCTCCCAGTGACGTGCGGTACTCCTGCAGCTGCGCGCCCCAGGGGTCCGGCACCGCGATGGCCACTCCGATCGTCGTCACGTCGTGAACCCTACCCACCGACCGGGACGAACCCGACCCGGTCGTAGACGTCGGCGAGCGTCCGCTCGGCCACCTCTCGTGCCCTGTCCTCTCCCCGCCGCAGGACCGCGGTCAGCTCAGCCTTGTCCTCGAGCAGCTCGAGGGTCCGGTTGCGGAACGGTGTGACGAAGTCGACGACCACCTCGGCGAGGTCTCTCTTCAGGTCGCCGTAGCCCCGGCCGTCGTACTCGCCCTCGAGCTCCTTGACCGTCCGGCCGGTGAGGGCCGAGTAGATCGTGAGGAGGTTCGAGACACCGGGCTTCTCCTCGGGGTCGAAGCGGATCTCGGTGCCGGAGTCGGTCACGGCAGAGCGGATCTTCTTGGCCGAGACCTTCGGGTCGTCGAGCATCTCGATGATGCCGCTCGGGGACGACGCCGACTTCGACATCTTCGAGGTCGGGTCCTGAAGGTCCAGGATCTTCGCGGTCTCCTTGATGATGAACGGCTCGGGCAGCCGGAAGGTCTTCTTGTAGCGGTGGTTGAACCGCTGCGCGAGATCGCGGGTCAGCTCGAGGTGCTGACGCTGGTCCTCCCCCACCGGGACGTACTGCGGCCGGTAGAGCAGGATGTCGGCCGCCTGGAGGATCGGGTAGGTGAAAAGGCCCACCGAGGCCGCGCCCTCGCCGCCCTTGGCGGACTTGTCCTTGAACTGGGTCATCCGTCGCGCCTCGCCGAACCCGGTCAGGCACTGGAGGACCCAGCCGAGCTGCGCGTGCGCGGCGAGGTGGGACTGCATGAAGATCGCCGAGCGGTCCGGGTCGAGCCCCATGGCGAGCAGCTGGGCCGCGGCGCGCAGGCAGCGCTCTCGCAGCTGCTTCGGGTCCTGCTCCACCGTGATGGCGTGCATGTCCGCGATGAAGAAGAAAGGCTCGAACTCCTCCTGGAGGGTCACCCAGTGTCGCAGCGCACCGAGGTAGTTGCCGAAGTGGAAGGAGTCGGCGGTCGGCTGGATCCCGGAGAGGACCCGCGGACGTGCGGTCGGCTTGGAGGTGGGGGCGGCCTCTGACATAGCAGGCATTCTGTCAGGAGGCACAAGCCTCAGCTCGCCTGGTCCGTCCTGCGACCGTCATCCTCGGCCGTCCGGGAGGCGTCCGCGTCACCACCGGGCTGCTGGGTCGGACCGGGTTCGCCCGTGCCGCCGGACCCGCCCTCCGCCGTGGCGGCGGTGCCGGGCTCCGGCGGCCCCGCGGGCTCGTCGTCCGCCGTGGGGACGGTCACCAGGACTCGCGAGACACGCCGGCCTTCGACCTCACGGACCACCAGACGGATCCCCTCGAAGTCGACGGAGTCACCGGGCTCGGGCAACCTGCCGAGACCGGCCACGATGTAGCCCGCGACCGTCTCGTACGGCCCGTCGGGCAGCTCCACCCCGGTCTCGTCCTCGAAGTCGTCGAGGTTCAGCAGGCCGTCCACCTCGAGGTCGCCCCCGCGGTGCCTCTTGGTCTCGGCCTCCTCGACGTCGTACTCGTCCTTGATGTCGCCGATCAGCTCCTCGACGAGGTCCTCCATGGTGACGATGCCCGCGGTGCCGCCGTACTCGTCGGCGACCATCGCGAGGTGTGTCCCCTCGCGGCGCATGTCCGCGAGGGCGGCCAGGATGGGTCGCGTCCAGGGCAGCACCAGGGTGTCGCGGGCGAGCTCGCCGACGCGGACGGAGCTCTTCGACAGCTGCGGGTCCAGCAGGTCGCGCACGTGCACGAAGCCGATCACGTCGTCGGCCGATCCCCTGCTGACCGGGTAGCGCGAATGAGGTTGCGTGAGGGCGTACTTCGCCGCCTTGTAGACCGGCGTCGCCGCGTCGAGGAAGTCGACCTCTGTCCGCGGGATCATCACCTCACGGATCTGCCGGTCGCCCGCCTCGAAGACATCCTCGACGATGCGGCGCTCCTCCTCACCGAGGGTCTCGTGCTGGCTGACCAGCTCGCGCAGCTCCTCGTCGGTCATCTGCTCCTTCTGCGCCCCGGTGTCGCCTCCGAGGAGGCGGACGACCGCGTCGGTGGACTTGGAGAGCAGCCAGATGACCGGACGGGACACCTTGGAGACCCGGTCGATCATCGGCCCCAGCGCGAGCGCGAACGCCTCGGAGCGCTGGAGCGCCAGGCGCTTGGGAACCAGCTCGCCTAGCACCAGGGAGAGGTAGGAGATCGCGATGGTCACGAGCACGAGGGCAACCGCCGACGAGGCGCCTTCGGGCACCCCCCAACCGGCGAGCACCGGCGCAAGGTCGTCCGACAACGTCGCCCCGCCGAACGCGGCGGACAGGAAGCCGGCAAGCGTGACACCGACCTGCACGGCGGACAGGAACCGGTTCGGGTCCTCGTTGAGCTCGGCCACCGTGCGGCCACGTCTGCTCTGGCCCGCGAGAGTGCGCACCTGGCTGTCGCGCAGCGACACGAGCGCGATCTCAGCAGCGGCGAAGATGCCGCCGATGAGGACGAAGACGACGACAAGCCCGACGTTCGCGAGCGTGCCGCTCACGGTCTTTGACCTTCATCCATGACGCCGAGGATAAGGGTTTGCCCAGCAGGTGCGTAAGCGGCAGGGTTTCGCCCCATGAGCGCGCCGACGACCTTCCCCGACTGCGTCCCCCTGCTCACCGACGGCGTCGTGACGCTCCGCGCACACAGCGAGCACGACGTGCAGGCGCTCTACGAGCAGGCCGTCGACTCGGTCATGCTCCGCTGGACGACGGTGCCCGACCCGTCGACACCGGAGACGGCGCGCACGTTCGCGTGCGAGATCATCCCGGCGGGGTGGCAGGACGACCGCGAGTGGGCCTTCGCCGTCGAGGCGCCTGACGAGGACGGCTCGCCGCGCTTCGTCGGGTCGGTGTCCCTGCGCAACGAGGGTGACGGCCGGGCGGAGGTCGCGTACGGCTCCCACCCGTGGGCCCGCGGCCGCGGGTACGTCGTACGGGCGCTCGAGCTGCTCCTCGACTGGGGCTTCCGCGAGCGCGACCTGCGGACGGTCATCTGGTGGGCCAACAAGGGCAACTGGGCCTCGCGCAAGGTCGCGTGGCGGCTCGGGTTCTCCTTCGACGGCACCGTGCGCGAGTGGCTGCCCCAACGCGGCGTCCTCATCGACGGCTGGGTCGGGGTGCTCACGTCGTCCGACGAGCGCCGGCCGCGCTCCCCGTGGCTGGAGCTCCCCCGCATCACCGGGCGGAGCGTGGTGCTCCGGGAGTACCGCGACAGCGATGCTCCCCGGATCGTCGAGGCGTGCTCGGACGAGCGCATGACGTACTGGCTGCCGGACGTCCCGCTGCCCTACACGCCGGAGCACGCACGCACCTTCATGGAGGGCGGCCGGGAGCTGCGGGCGAGCGGCAACGGCCTGCACTGGGCCGTCGCGGACCCCGGCACGGACGAGCTGCTCGGGAACGTCAGCGTCTTCAACCTGGCCCCTGGCAAGAACCCCGAGATCGGCTACTGGGCGCACCCCGCCGCCCGCGGCAAGGGCGTGACGACCGAGGCGTGCGGCCTGGTCGTGCGGCACTGCTTCGTCCCCGAGGAGGACGGCGGGCTGGGCCTGAGACGCCTGAGCGTCATCGCCGCGGCAGAGAACACCGCCTCGCAGCACGTGATCGAGGCCAACGGCTTCACCGCCGTCGGCCGGCTGCGACAGGAGAACCCGCTGCGCGACGGGTCCTTCATGGACACGATCTGCTACGACCTCCTCGCATCGGAGTACCGGAGGGGCTGAGACACAGAAGTGGCCGACGGCGGCGGGTCCCAGCGAGGGATCCGCACCGCCATCGGCCACTTCGAGCCCGTGGCCTAGCCGAGCGTGGCCAGCGCCTCGTTGAAGGTCTTCGACGGACGCATGACGGCCGCCGCCTTGTCCGGGTCGGGCCGGTAGTAACCGCCGATGTCGGCCGGGGAGCCCTGGACCGCGAGCAGCTCCTCGCTGATCGTCGCCTCGCTGGCCTCGAGGGTGCCGGCGAGCTCGGCGAACGCTGCCGCGAGCTCGGCGTCCTCGGACTGCGACGCGAGCTCCTCGGCCCAGAAGAGCGCCAGGTAGAAGTGGCTGCCCCGATTGTCGATCTCTCCGGCCTTGCGGCTCGGCGACTTGTTCTCGTTGAGGAAGCGGCCGGTCGCACGGTCGAGCGTGTCGGCGAGGATCTGCGCCCGCGCGTTGTCGGTCGTCTTCGCCAGGTGCGCGAAGCTCTCGGCCAGTGCGAGGAACTCACCGAGGCTGTCCCAGCGCAGGTGGTTCTCCTTCACCAGCTGCTGCACGTGCTTGGGCGCGGACCCTCCGGCGCCGGTCTCGAAGAGGCCACCGCCGTTGATCAGCGGCACCACCGAGAGCATCTTGGCGCTGGTGCCGAGCTCCATGATCGGGAAGAGGTCGGTCAGGTAGTCGCGCAGCACGTTGCCGGTGACGGAGATGGTGTCCTCGCCCTTGCGGATGCGCTCGAGAGAGAACGCCATCGCGTCGGCCGGGGCCATGATCTCGATCTGGAGGCCGTCGGTGTCGTGCTCGCCGAGGTACTCGCGCACCTTCGCGATCAGGTTGGCGTCGTGGGCGCGGCTCTCGTCGAGCCAGAACACCGCGGGGGCACCGGTCGCCCGGGCGCGGGTCACGGCGAGCTTGACCCAGTCGCGGATCGGCACGTCCTTGGTCTGGCACGCCCGCCAGATGTCCCCGGCACTGACGGTGTGCTCGAGCAGCGCCTCACCGGACTCGTCGACCACGCGCACGGTGCCGGTGGTGGGGATCTCGAAGGTCTTGTCGTGGCTGCCGTACTCCTCGGCCGCCCGGGCCATGAGACCCACGTTCGGCACGGAGCCCATCGTCGCCGGGTCGAACGCGCCGTTGGCGCGGCAGTCGTCCACCACGACCTGGTAGATGCCGGCGTAGCTGCTGTCCGGGATCACCGCGAGCGTGTCGGCCTCGTTGCCGTCGGGGCCCCACATGTGGCCCGACGTGCGGATCATCGCGGGCATCGAGGCGTCCACGATCACGTCGCTGGGCACGTGGAGGTTCGTGATGCCCTTGTCGGAGTCGACCATGGCGAGCGCCGGCCCCTCGTCGAGGCCCTGCTTCACGGCGGCGGCGATGGCGTCACGCTGCTCGGCCGGGAGCGACTCGATGGCCTTGAGCAGGGCACCGAGGCCGTCGTTGGGGCTGATCCCCGCGGCGGCGAGCGCCTCACCGTGCTCGGCGAAGAGCTTCGGGAAGAAGGCGCGGACCACGTGCCCGAAGATGATCGGGTCGGAGACCTTCATCATCGTGGCCTTGAGGTGCACCGAGAACAGCACTCCCTCGGCCTTCGCGCGGGCGACCTGCTCGGTGAGGAACTCCCTGAGCGCGGCGACACGCATGACGGTGGCGTCGACGACCTCCCCGGCCAGGACGGGGACCGAGTCACGCAGCACCGTCGTCGTACCGTCGTCGCCGACGAGCTCGATGCGCAGCGAGCCGTCCTTCTCGACCACCACGGACTTCTCGTTGTTGCGGAAGTCCTCGGCGCCCATGGTCGCCACGTTGGTCTTGGAGTCGGCGGACCACTCACCCATCGAGTGCGGGTGGTTCCGGGCGTACTGCTTGACCGACGCGGGGGCACGACGGTCGGAGTTGCCCTCGCGGAGCACCGGGTTGACGGCGCTCCCCTTCACCTTGTCGTAGCGGGCGCGGATGTCGCGCTCCTCGTCGGTCTTCGGGTCGTCGGGGTAGGCCGGGAGGTCGTAGCCCTGCTCCTGGAGCTCGGCGACGGCCGCCTTCAGCTGCGGGATGGAGGCGCTGATGTTGGGCAGCTTGATGATGTTCGCCTCGGGCTTCTTGGCCAGGTCACCCAGCTCGGCGAGGGCGTCGTCGATGCGCTGCTCGGCCGTGAGGCGCTCCGGGAAGCTGGCGATGATCCGCCCCGCCAGGGAGATGTCGCGTGTCTCCACCGCGACGCCCGCCGTCGAGGCGTAGGCCTGGATGACCGGCAGGAACGAGTAGGTGGCCAGCAGGGGCGCTTCGTCCGTGTGCGTGTAGATGATCTTCGAGTCCGTCACCGAGGCTCCGTTCCGACTTCGAGAAACTTCTTGACGTCAAGATATCTCAGCCAGGCCGTACGTCGACCGGCCACCCCCATCCTGCCCGCTCGGGCACCTCCGGGCGAGGGGCGTCTTGCGCTCGGTGCCCCACTGTGCGAGAGCCATGCCCATCCTGGACAACCGGAGCGAACCAGGACGAATGCTCGATCGCACCCGGTCCGGCAGGCACCCGCCTTAGCGTGAGAAGCGTCCGCACACTTCCTGCGAGGAGGCGTCATGGCCGAGTCAGACGACACCCGGCAGCTCAGCACGGCGGCCGCGACGGAGCCGACCATGCTGCAGCGTCTGGCGGCGGAGTTCCTGGGGACGTTCGTGCTCGTGTTCGGCGGCTGCGGGTCAGCAGTGCTCGCGGCGATGTTCCTCAGCGACAACGTCCAGCTCGGCATCGGCTTCGCCGGAGTCTCGCTCGCCTTCGGCCTCACCGTCGTCGTGATGGCGTACGCGGTGGGCCACGTCTCGGGAGGCCACTTCAACCCGGCGGTGACCATCGGACTGGTCGCGGCCGGACGCTTCGGACGCAAAGACCTCGTCGGCTACATCCTGACCCAGCTCGTCGCGGCGATCGTGGCCGCGGCGGTGCTGCTGCTCGTCGCGTCGGGCAGGGCCGGCTTCTCGGCCTCTGAGTCAGGCTTCGCCACGAACGGCTACGGCGACCGCTCCCCCGGTGGGTACAGCCTCCTCGCGGCCTTCGTCATCGAGCTCGTGCTGACCGCGGTATTCCTCTACGTGATCCTCGGGGTGACCGACACCCGCGCTCCCAAGGGCTTCGCACCTCTCGCGATCGGCCTGTCGTTGACCCTGATCCACCTCATCAGCATCCCGGTGACGAACACGTCGGTGAACCCCGCGCGCTCCCTCGGCCCGGCGTTGTTCGCCGGCGGCGACGCCATGGGACAGGTGTGGCTGTTCTTCGTCGCTCCACCGCTCGGTGCGCTCATCGCCGGCTTCACCTATGCCTTCCTGCTCGGCAAGCCGGTCGAGGCGGTCCCGCTCGAGGAGGCGACGGAGGGCTGAGGCTCACTCATCCTCGGCGTCGCCATGCGCTTCTTGATCCCGTTCCTCGCTCCGGGGTCTTTCACCGGCTCCGCATCGACACGAGCCGAACCCTGTCGTCACCGCCCCGGACCTTCTCCTCGTACACGAACCCGACCCCCTCGGCGTAGTACTTGTGCTCCTCGAC
>DASSMS010000038.1:0-4966 GCA_035688575.1 Nocardioidaceae bacterium | reverse complement strand
AGCGGGTTGTTCGCGATCACGCCCACGGTGCGGCCGCCGAACCGGCCGAGGGTCGTGACGATGTTCGGTGCCCACCGGGCGTGGAGCTCCTGGGCCGTGCCCTCGTCGAGCACCGCCTCGACGAGCGGGTGCACGTCGTAGGCCCGCTTCTTAGACTCGGGGAGCATGTCCGCGAGGTCGACGTCGGCGACCTTGCCCACCTCGAGCGAGCCCTGCGCGCCGAGCAGGTTGGCCACCGCGCGGGCGCGGTCGAGCGCCTCCTGCTCGGACTCGGTGAGGATGTGTACGACGCCCGAGCGCCTGCCGTGGGGCTCGGGACCGCCGAGCCTCAGCATGTCCACGTCCTCACCGGTGACCGAGCGGACCACGTCGGGACCTGTGACGAAGATCCGCCCCTCCGGCCCGAGCACCACCACGTCGGTGAGCGCGGGGCCGTAGGCCGCACCTCCGGCGGCCGGGCCCAGCACGACCGAGATCTGGGGGATCACACCCGACGCCTTCGTCATCACGTGGAAGATCTCGCCCACGGCGTGCAGCGAGAGCACCCCCTCCGCGAGCCGTGCGCCGCCGGAGTGCCACAGGCCGATGACCGGCACCTGGTCGGCGAGCGCCCGCTCGTAGGCGTGGACCACGACCTTGCAGCCCACCGCTCCCATCGCCCCGCCCATGACGGTGGCGTCGGAGCAGAACGCGACCACAGGGGCGCCCTCGACCTTCCCGACCGCCGCCAGCATCCCGCTGCCGTCGTCCTCGCTGATCAGCTCGAGGGTGCCCTCGTCGAAGAGCGCCGCGAGCCGGTGGTTGGGGTTGCGAGGGTCCTGCTCCCGGGGAAGCTTGGCCGGCTTGGCGGGTGCGGGCGAGGCGGTGACGGTCATGTGGTGGTGCTCCTGGTACTCGGGCGCCGGTCAGACGCTGCGGAAGGCGATGGCGACGTTGTGGCCACCGAAGCCGAAGGAGTTGTTCATGGCCGCGAGGGGTCCGTCACCGAGCTTGCGGGGCTCGGTGGCGATCTCGAGGCCGGTGTCCTCGGGGTCGTCGAGGTTGATCGTCGGAGGCACGATCCGGTGGTACAGGGCGAGGACCGTCGCCACCGACTCCAGTGCTCCGGCCGCTCCGAGCAGGTGGCCGGTCATCGACTTGGTCGAGGTCAACACGACGTGGCTCGTGGCGGCGCCGAGCGCGTTCTTGATCGCGGTCGCCTCCGCCAGGTCACCCTGGGGCGTGGAGGTGGCGTGCGCGTTGATGTGCACCACCTCGTCGGGTGACATGTCCGCCTCCCGAAGCGCCATCTCCATCGCACGGGTGGCACCCCGTCCGACGGGGTCCGGCTGCGCGATGTCGTGCGAGTCGGCGGTGATGCCGGCTCCGGCGGCCTCGGCGTACACCTTGGCACCGCGGGCGCGGGCGTGCTCCTCGGACTCGAGGACGAGCGCGGCGGCGCCCTCACCGAGCACGAAGCCGTCCCGGCCCTTGTCCCACGGCCGCGACGCGGCGGCCGGGTCGTCGTTGCGCTTGGAGAGCGCCCTCATCTGCCCGAACGCCGCCATCGGCAGTGGGTGCACGGCGGCCTCGGTGCCGCCCACGACGACGACGTCGGCCCGGCCGAGCCGGATCATGTCGATGCCGAGGGCGATCGCCTCGTTGCCGGACGCGCACGCGGACACGGGTGTGTGCACCCCGGCGCGCGCGCCGATCGCGAGGCCGATGTTCGCGGCCGGCGAGTTGGGCATGAGCATGGGAATCGCCAGCGGCGAGACCCGGCGAGGGCCCTTCTCGTTGAGTGCGTCGTAGTTGCTCAGCAGGGTCTGGACCCCGCCGATACCCGACGCCATAGCGACGCCGAGCCGCTCCGATTCGACCTTCGCGTCCTCACCCTCGCCGGCTGCGAGGCCGGAGTCGGCCCACGCCTCGAGGCCGGCCACCAGCGCGAGCTGGCCGGACCGGTCGAGGCGGCGGGCCTTGACCCGCTCGAGTACCTCGGTCGGGTCGACGGCGACCTCAGCGGCGATCGTCGTGCCCAGCTCCTTTGCCCACTCCTTGTCGATGGACCGGACGCCGGAGCGACCCTCCAGGAGCGCGTCCCAGGTGCTGGGCGCGTCGCCGCCGACCGGAGAGGTCGCGCCGATCCCGGTCACGAAGACTCGAGTCATGGTCATCCGTTCTGAGCGCGCTCGATGAAGGCGACGGCGTCACCGACGGTCTTGAGGTTCTTCACCTCGTCGTCGGGGATCTTCACGTCGAACTTCTCTTCGGCAGCGACGACGACCTCGACCATGGACAGCGAGTCGACGTCGAGGTCGTCGACGAAGGACTTGTCGAGCTGGACGTCTTCGGCGGGGATGCCCGCGACCTCGTTGACGATGTCGGCGAGATCGGTACGGATCTCCTCGGTGGTTGCCATTCTGTTCACTCCCTGTGGTGATGGGTGTTGTCCGTCAGCGATGCGCATGACGTAGGTGCAACGGTGGTGCACCACGGGTCCGCGACGGTGCGGACCCGTGGCCGCTAGGGGACCTTGACGACCTGTGCGGCGTACGCCAGGCCGGCCCCGAAGGCGATCAGGAGAGCGGTGTCACCGCTCTTGGCCGTTCCCTCCTCGACCATGCGGGTCAGAGCCAGCGGGATCGAGGCGGCGGAGGTGTTGCCCTGCTCGGCGATGTCGCGGGCGACCTGCACGTGCTCGGGCAGCTTCATCGAGCGAGCCATCGCGTCGATGATGCGCATGTTGGCCTGGTGCGGCACGAACACGTCGAGGTCGTCGACGGAGATGCCTGTGCGGTCCAGGGTCTGCTGGGCGACCTTCGCCATCTCGTACGACGCCCAGCGGAACACCGGGTTGCCCTGCATCACGAGGTGGGGCATGGCCGGGGAGTCCTGCTTCAGGACGTCGCGCCAGTCCTCCTTCTGCCGGATCAGGTCGAACTGCTCGCCGTCGGACCCCCACACGACCGGGCCGATCCCCGGCTCGTCGCTGGGTCCGACGACTGCGGCACCTGCTCCGTCGGCGAAGATGAAAGCGGTGCCGCGGTCGTAGACGTCGGTCAGGTCGGAGAGCCGCTCGACCCCGATCACGAGGACGTGCTTGGCGGTGCTGCCCTTGACCATGTCGGCTGCGAGCGCGATGCCGTGGCAGAAGCCGGCGCAGGCGGCCGAGATGTCGAAGGCCGCGGCGCGCTCGGTGCCGAGCTCGTGGGCGATCGCGGTGGCGACGGCCGGCGTCTGGAGCAGGTGCGACACGGTCGCGACGATGACGCAGTCGACCTGGGCCGGCTCGATCCCGGCGTGCGCGATCGCGTCGCGGGCAGCGGCGACCGACATCATCTGCACGGTCTCGTCGGCGTTGGCCCAGCGGCGCTGAAGGATGCCCGAGCGTTGCTGGATCCACTCGTCGCTGGAGTCGATCGCCTCGACGACGTCGGCGTTCGGGATGACCCGGCTGGGGCGGTAGGCGCCGAGACCGAGGATCGTGGCGTGCCGCAGCTCAGGTGTCTCCGTCGACCCGAAGGCGCTCATCAGGACACTCCCTCGGGGTGGAGGCGGACCAGCGGCTGGCCGGGGGAGACCAGGTCGCCGTCGTGGACGAGCCACTCGACGATGGTGCCGCCGTGCGGCGCATTGACCGGCGTCTCCTCCCGGAGGTTGGCCACCGCGCCGACGGTCGTCTCGGGCTCGATGGTGCCGCCCTCGGGCAGGCCGTCCTTGACCCGGAAGGTGCCCTTGGCGGGGGAGACGAGCATCCGCCACGTGGGTGAGGTGTCGAGCGCGGACGCCGTCCCGTGCTTGTCGCAGAACGCCCGGGCCTCGTCGAGCTGGTCCGGTGTCTTGAGAGCGAACGTCTCGACTCCCTTGAGCGCGCGCTTGGCGATGCCCGTGAGGGTGCCGGCAGGAGGCATCTCGAGGATGCCGGTGACGCCGAGGTCGAGCATGGTCTCCATGCACAGGTCCCAACGCACGGGGCTCGCGACCTGGGCGACGATGCGGCGCACGACGTCGCGGCCGTCGTGGACCACCTGGCCGTCACGGTTCGAGATCAGCGGCGTCCGCGGATCGTGGGTCGAGACGGAGCGGGCGAACCGGCCGAGGACGTCGACCGCGGGGGCCATGTGCTCGGTGTGGAACGCGCCGGCGACCGAGAGCGGCATCAGGCGCGCCTTGGTGGGTGGGTCCTCGGCGAACGCGGCGAGCTGCTCCACCGTGCCGGCGGCGACGATCTGACCGGGGCCGTTGTCGTTGGCGGCGGTGAGACCGTGCTCCGCGAGCTTGGCGAGGACCTCCTCGCGGTCGCCGCCGAGGACTGCGGTCATGCTGGTGGGGGTCGCGGCGGCGGCCGCGGCCATCGCCTTGCCGCGCTCGCGGACGAGCACCATCGCCTGCTCGGCGGTGATCGCCCTTGCGCCCGCGGCGGCGGTCAGCTCCCCGACGCTGTGCCCCGCGACGGCACCGACCCGCCCGAAGGCGTCTGCCGGGTGCGGGAAGAGCTCGAGCGCGGCGAGCAGCCCGGAGGCGACGAGCAGTGGCTGCGCGACAGCCGTGTCACGGATCGTCTCCGCGTCTGCCTCCGTGCCGTAGTGGGCCAGGTCCATGTCGGCGACGGCGGAGAGCCACGCGAGACGGTCGGCGAACTGCTTCTCCTCCAGCCAGGGGGAGAGGAATCCGGGGGTCTGGGCGCCTTGGCCCGGAGCGACGATGACTAGCACCCCTCCACTGTGCCTCGCCGGGTGGGTCCTCAGCACCACCAGCGCGCACGAAGATCGGTGCTGCTTCTTTGTAGGGTTCCTACAAGGCTGGCGGGACTGACGCCTCCGGGGGGTTGAGCCGGCCGAGCGTGAGGGCCACCCGATAGGTATAGGCGTCACGCGGGTCGGTGGCGCTGAGCCCGGTCACGTCCGCGGCGCGGCGAAGCCGGTAGCGAACGGTGTTCGCGTGCACGAACATGGCCCTTGCCGTGGCCTCGAGCGACCCTCCG
>DASSMS010000052.1:0-30099 GCA_035688575.1 Nocardioidaceae bacterium | reverse complement strand
TCGCAATGAGAAGGTCAGGGGTTCGAATCCCCTCAGCTCCACCACACCGAAACCCCGTCCCACCAGCGGAAACACCACCGCAGGGGCGGGGTTCTCTCTTTGTCATTCGACGTTCCTATGACGGCCGGTTCGGCCTTCGCTTTCATTGCACTGCCCCTTCTCCTGAGTTGTGTGTCTTCTGCTTGCGCTGTTCGGCCTTCCACTGGTCGTACTCGCGGGCGCGTGCGGCGGCCGCGATGGCTAGGACGCGTTCGCCTTCGGTGGCCCAACCGGTGCCGGCGTAGGTCCAGTGGCCGATGACGAGGGTGGTCTGGTCCTCGTCGTCGGCGAGAGGTCGGCCTCGAGGGCGGCCAGGTCGAGCGGCCGCCCGTCGGCGTTGTGTTCGGCGATGAGGGCTTGGGCGCGGCGGCGGGCCCGGCGTAGCGCGCCGAGGGTGATCGAGTAGCGGCGGGACTTGGTGGCGAAGTGGCCGCGGAAGCCGAGCATGTGCACCCAATGCCGAGCCGCTGGTGGCTTGATCTGCGGCTGCACCTGCTCGGTGACCGGCGGCAGGTCCAGCGGCGCGTCCTCGCGGTGGCCGGGGAAGGCGGCCGGGAACAGGGCGGGGAGGGTGTCGGTGACCGCAGCCTTGGTCCTGGTGCTCACCGGCGTCACCACCCTCACCAGGGGTGTGCCACGCGGCTAATGCGACCCGGCCGCGCGGCACACCCGGTACAGGGAGGACCACGACCAACTGGTGGAGAAACGTCTCGACACGGGGGTCGCTGCAGCAGCGAGACACGCCAAACCAAGGACCTTCGCGGACGATCTTGCGAGAGCTTGTGTGTTTGCTACGGCGCTACCTGTGTACGGCCACTGGCCAGGGTGGGGAGCCGACCTCTCCGCGCTCCTCGCAATGGTCAGGACAGGGTGGCTGGTTAGAAGGCCTGCTGCCACTCTCGCGCGGTCTTGGCGTCGTGATACCGAGTGAAGCCGCATCCCCATGCGATGGCGTCCGCAAGGTCAGCCTCGCCCCAACGAGACTCGCCACTGACCAGAAGCCGGGAGCCGATGTCGAACGAGTCCTCGGGGACCTGAAGGTCAACCCTGAAGGTGCGTGCATCGCCGCCGGAGAACCATTGATTCACCCGGAAGGTGACGCCGGGAAGCCCGAGATCGCCTTCACCGCCTTTGTCGGAGACAGAGCCGGCAATGTCGATGACGACGCCGTCGAAGGCGAACGCGCGGTTCGAAACTGCCGCCGGGGTGTACTCCTCCACGCAGGAAGTGGCAGCACTACTTCCGAGCGCGCCCGTGCGCCCTGCGGTGGGGTTCGGCAACTGGGAATCGCCGGATGAGCCAACCGGATCCTGACGCCCGGGGTCCTCGGCCCCACACGCACTCAGCGCAAGCATGAACAGGACGCACATCGGCGCAACCCTCGAAGTCATGACTACTCCCGTCTGCCAGAGATCCGTACCTATGACGGCGGCGCTACCGTGCAGGTTCCGCAGTCAACGCCCTGGCTCAGACCGAAGGAATGCCGGGTACAGCTAGGGCGTGTTGCGTAAGTCCTCGGGTGTGAGGCCGCGATTGTTGGCCGCATGGCTGAATCTCGGGACCTGACAGATGCCCAGTGGGCGCTGTGGCTAGGTCGGTCGGCCGGGAGTCCCGCGGTGCTTGCCATCCGGTTCGCTGAGCGCGACGCCGAGCTCATTCAGCAGTTGCTGCTTGCGTCCGGGATCGGCGAAGGATGCCTCAATTGAGTTGCGAGCCAGCGTCACGAGGTCTGCACTTGTGAGATGGCCGGCTTGGGTGAGGGCGTCGAGATTGTCGTCGACGTAGCCACCGAAGTACGCCGGGTCGTCAGAATTGACGGTCACCTTGATCCCTCGCTCCAGCATGGTTGACAACGGGTGTGAGGCGATGTCTTCAACTACTCTTAGGCTCACGTTCGACAGAGGGCACACGGTCAGCGGCACCTGGTCCTCAACGAGGCGTCGGACGAGCTGTTCGTCATCGAGGCAGCGCACGCCGTGGTCGATCCGCTCGACGCCCAACACGTCGAGCGCTTCCCAGATGTAGCTGGGTGGACCTTCTTCACCAGCGTGGGCCACGCGGTGCAGACCCTCGGCGCGAGCGCGTTGGAACACCTTGGCGAATTTCGACGGAGGGTGCCCTACCTCAGCGGAGTCGAGACCCACGCCAATGAACGCTGCGTCCAGGGCCAGGGCTGCGTTTAGGGTTGCCATCGCCGACTCTTCGCTCTCATCCCGCAGGAACGCCACGATCAGCCCGGTGCTCAGCCCATGAGTCCGTAGCGACTCGGAGAGGACGCTGGAGACTCCCGCCATGACTTCGGGCAGGGGGACCCCCCGGGCAGTGTGTGCCTGCGGGTTGAGGAAGACCTCAGCGTGCCGCAGCCCCGCCGCAGCCGCGCGCTCCAGATAGGCCGTCGTCATGTCGGCGAAGTCTTCGGCGGTCCGCAGGACGTCGACGTTGGTGTAGCACAGGTCCAGGAACGACTGCAGGTCGGTGAAGGCATAGCGTGCCCGCAGTTGGTCGATGCTTGAGTACGGCAGCGCGATCTTGTTCCGTTCCGCGATCGCAAAGATCGTCTCGGGTTCGAGGGTGCCTTCGAGGTGCAGGTGGAGCTCTGCGGCCGGCAGCATGGAGGTGTGCATATCACCTCCGCGCCTGTTCGATACCCCGACTCCAAGAATGGAAAGACTACGACATAGATGCACGCTAGGCCGACTACCCGCAGGCGACGCCGGAAACGTCCGGATCTGCCGCGGAGCGGGAAAGCGGCCTCGTGCCGATGGCAGGAAAGTGGATCGCGCAGCGGTGGATCGCGGAGACGCTCCGGCTCACTCTGCCCGTCGAGACCGAAATGCGCACCCCGCGAGGAGAAGCGCAAGGCCCGCAAGCGCTGCGAACCAGACGTACCCGCCAACCACCACGACGGTCCGAGCGCTGTCGACAACATCCAGCCCCAGCAGCGACAGCGCGAGAAGTAGAGCAGCCGTGACAAGCCGCAGTGCCAATGGTTTCATTTTCATGACGACCGTCCTTGGAAGTCCCTCGTCCGACGAGGTTGGATGGAGTAAGCGAGCGCTCGTACTAACGCAGCAGAAGTGGAAACGGCACGCGGTACCTATGTGACGCCACTAGGCACGCCGGAAGCTCTGATCTTCAAACGCACGGATTTGCCCCTGTCCGCTCGCACCAACATGCCGATGACAGGCGCATTGAATGGGCCGTCGACAACCGCGTGAGCGTGCGTGGCCGGGGGGTGACGCTGTCGAGTCAGGGGTGGCGGTCGTACTAGCCTGTTCTCGGACGCTCCATGCTGGGATCTTCGTGTCCTTCGAACTCGGACACGTTCACCGCGTCCCACGCCCAGACGAGGGGTGTCGCCTGTTGCTGACTATTCGCGATGCCGGTGAGCATCGGGTGTTCTAGTAGTCCCAGATCGTGAAGCGCCAACGATTGACTTCGTCAAGGCGCTCGGACTCGGTCCAGAAGTGACCAGTCAAGTCCTCGGGGAATGCGTCATCATCGGTTCGTTGCACGCTCGGACGGTACGGCAGGCGGAGCCTCAGCTGGAACCACGAACTCATGCCGCAGACGCCTGGATGGCCCAGGGCACCCCGGTGCCGGTGGCCGACGACGGCACCTTCACCGACTCCTTCGCTGTCACGATGAACCGCGACTACCGCTTCACCGCGTCGGCTGACGGACTGCGCCAGGAGGCGTCGTCGGCTTCGTTCAAGATCACTGAGACCCGAGTGACCCGGGTCCTCCTCGACTCGACGACCACCGTCGTCTTTCCCGACGGCGCCACCGAGCGCACGCTGGTGATCGCCCTCCCACAGGGTCAGGACTTCACCGTTCATGGCGACGCCTGGCCCCGCCTCACGCCGACTGTGCTCGACCCGGCGGGAGCCGTCGTGGCGGTCGGCCAAAGCTACAGGAGCGTCACCACCAGGGCAGCCACGGCAGGTGACTACACGATCCGGCTCACGGGAGAGGGCCCGTCGAACGGACGCCACGCCTACGCCGTCACGATTTCGTCGCCGGTGGTCACCCAGACCACCCCTGGAGGCCCCTGGCCTCGACCTGCTGGGCGACCGTCCTGGCCAGGTCGTCGACCTGCGTTTCGACGGCCGGGCAGGTGAGCTCATCTCGGAATACTCCGTCGACCACGAGCCCGACTGGGACTACGACCGAGGAGTGGCAGACCTCGTGGACCCCTCCGGGGAGGTCGTCCCGCCTCTGGGCAGGCGCCTACGCCAAGGGAGGTTCTGGCGGCTGCCCCGGGTCACCGGCAAGTACACCCTCAGGGTCACGCCCGAGGGATGGAAGCAGGTCGACCGGCGCGACCAGTCACTACTGCGGGGGTACGAGGTCTCGGTCACGCTCGACGGAGCACCAGGGCACCTCTCCCTCGACCGGCCGGGGCGCGTGGGCATGGTGAGCGTCACGGTCCCGGCGGGCCTGGCCGTGAGGCTCACCCAGGCAGGGGAACCGCGGGTCCGGTCGATGAGCGAAGAGCTCTTCAGTCCCGATGGCCAGCTTCACTGGGTCGGGTCTCGTGGAGATCGATCCGACCCAGGCCGGGACCTACCAGGACCTCGTCTCCGCTGACAGGAACGCCGAGCTCGACTTCTACGCTTCCACGCCGGCGCCGTTCGACGCGCAGGTCGGTGGGACCACGCCTTTCGACCTCGGCGCCGCGCCCCAGCGTGCGGCCGAGGTGTCCGTCCCCGTCACTGCAGGTCAGCTGTTCTCGTTCGAGGTGCTCGACCCCGCCGGCGAGTGGTGCGCGGCCGCCCCGTACCCGACATCGGGAGGTGCGCTGCTGGAGTGGGTCACGGACGGCTTCGGAGGGTACCCGGCGGTCCTCAAGGTGGCGCAGAGCGGCACGCTGGTCCTGAAGGTGTCTCCCTGCACGGCCACCGGCACCTTCCGTCTCCAGCCCACGACGATCGTCCCGAGCACGGTGACCGGCACGACGACCGACCAATGGGGTGACGTCACAACGACCAGCACCGCGACCCTGGAGGCGAGCGTCCCCGGGCAGGTGATGTTGATGGAGTACGACGCCGGCAGGAGCCTCCACAACAGGTTCGACCTCCGCCTGACAGGAGCAACGTTCCCAGGGGACGCGAGCCTGACCGTCGCCTACGCCGAACCCACCGCGAGCCGATCGCGAGGCTTCGTCGCGAGCACGTTCGGTACGTTCGATACGGCGACGTTCCACGACCAGTTCGGGCCGACGTTCTTCTTCCTCCACGCCGGTCCGAAGGCCACCGGAACCCTCGACCTTGAGCTAACCGAGCTGGACTACTGACCCTTTCGGACGGTCCACCGCCGCCACCGTCTCCAAGGTCGGCCCCTGCTCTGTCGGCAGGATCAGGCTGTTGCTGCCCCGAGGGGTCGCTACTCGATCCCGGCCTCGATCATCGCCTGGGGCCAGGAATCGGGTGCATCCGGTCCCGACGGCGACGGTGAATGGCCTTCGTACGTCGGTGTGGTTCCGGTTGCGGACGTTTAGTACCGAAGTGTGGGGCTAAGGTTCTGCTCGACAAGGCGTGGCTCCGGCCTCTTGACGGCGCCCGGTGTTGCTTTATGGAGGCGGAAGTGAAGAGTCCTCGTGGGGTGCTTTGGGCGTCGTTGTGGAGTGCGATGGTGCTGGTTGCGGCCGGGCTGGCGGTCGTGGGGGTGAGCTCGCCCGCCTCGGCAGCGCCGGTCAGCAAGCTGTCCGCGGCCGGCGACAACGCCTACTCGCCCCAGATCGCCGCGGACTCGCAGGGCAACGCAGTCGCCGTGTTCGTCAGCCACAACGGCGAGGTGCACCGGGTTCAAACCGTGTACCGGCCCGCTGGCGGGCCCTGGGGTTCTCCCGTCACGCTGTCCGTGCCTGGTCAGGAGTCGTCGCAGCCAGACCCGCAGATCGCGGTCGACGGGCGGGGTCGGGCGGTTGCGGTGTGGAAGGCCGACGTCGGGCCGGAGAGACTTCAGGTTGCCGAGCGGCGCGCGGACGGTTCATGGACGGTCCCTGCGACCATTTCGACGGCCGATCGCGGCGCGTACGAACCGCGGATCGCGGTCGACCCGAACGGTGGGGCGACGGTGGTGTGGAGCTCGAGCCCGACAACCGGTGACGACCCGGTCGCGGAGATCGTGTGGGCGGCGCACCGGGCCCCGGGAGGGGCCTGGGGGTCTCCGGTGAAACTGGCTGAGGGTGCGTTGAGCCCAGACGTCGGCGTCGACGCGTCCGGCACCGTGGTCGCCGTCTGGTCGCAGGCCGACATCCGGGCGGTGCGGACGTCCACGCTGCCCGTCGGCGGCACCTGGAGCAGTCCCGTCACCTTGTCCGATGCCGGGGGCAGCGCCAGCCTGCCGCGCGTCGCGGTGAACGCGTCCGGTGCGGCGGTCACGGTGTGGCAGTGGTACGACGGCACCGACCGGCGGGTGCAGGCGGCAGCACGGCCGGCCGGTGGGACCTGGAGCGAGCCGGCCACCGTGTCCGACCCCGGCCGCTCCGCCGAGTGGCCCGAGGTAGCGATCGATCCGCAGGGCAATGCCGTGGCCGTGTGGTGTCGCAGGGGTGTGGTCAACGTCGACGGAGATGCCGTGCAGGTCGCCGATCTGCCAGCCGGCGGTTCCTGGACCGCGCCCAACACCATCACCCCGGACTACGCGAACGCCCTCGACCCCAAGGTCGTGTTCGACGCGGAGGGCAATGCCCACGCCGCCTGGCGGCAGAGCGGAAGCGGGAACTGGCACACGGTGGCTGCCCGGCGGCCTGCGGGCGAGCCGTGGGGCTACCACTACTGGCTGTCAGCGGACGGCCAGAACGCCTTCCACCAGGTGATCGCCGCCGATGGCCAGGGCAACGCGATCGTCGCGTGGGACGGGTCGGACGGTGTCGACAACGTCGTGCAGGCGCAGGGACTGGACTTCGGCGCCCCGGTGTCCACCATGCTCGGCCCCACCGGCCGCCGGCAGACGGCCACGGCGTTCGACGTCTCCTGGTCGGCCGTGGACTCGTGGGGAGAGGTCGGGAGCCATGACGTCCGGTACCGAGCCGCAGGGTACGACGGCGGGTTCGGCCCGTCGCAGGCCTGGCTGACCGAGACGACGACGACCGGCGCCCGGTTCAGCGGGAAGCCTGCGCACACCTACTGCTTCTCCACCCGCTCCCGGGACATCTGGGACAGGCTCGGCGACTGGTCGGCCGAACGGTGCACGGCCACTCCGGTCGACGACCGGACGCTGACCGCGCACGGCGCGTGGAAGCGCGCGACCGGGAAGGGCCTGTACCTGGGCACCCAGACGGTGAGCAGGCAGCGGGGCGACGTGCTGGTGCTCAACGGCGTGCGGGCCAGGCACCTTTCCCTGCTCGTGATCCGTGCCCCCGGGGCCGGGAAGGTCCGGGTCAGCCTGGCGCGAGAGACTCTCGGGACGTACCGGCTCGACTCGTCCACCGTGACGAAGAAGTCGCTCGTCAGCGTCAAGACCTTCCCGGTGGTGCGGACCGGCACCCTGCGGATCCGGGTGGTCAGCCCCAGCGGCGAGCCCGTCCGCATCGACGGCGTCGTGGTGAGCAGGAGCTAGACCTCGGGGCCCGAGTGCTGCCAGGTCGAGCTCAGGTGGTCGGTGACAAGGACGGGGACTGTCGCGAACCGCCGGAGTCATCGAGAACCCCATGGCCACCGTGTCGCCGAATCGGCTCGAGCCGCTCGCCGTGGAGGTGCTCTTTCTCGACGGCAGTCTTCCGGTACCTCAAGTGGGCTGGTTATCGGGTCGGTGGCTCTTCCTGCTCCAGGACCAGGGTGTTCAAGGGGCCGGAGCGGCCGGTCCGAGGTCCTCGCCCGGGTCAGCCGCGACCGTGGTCCACATAGGCCACAAGACGCTGGAAGAGGCTGGTTGCGGCGCGGAGGTCGTCGGAGGGCTCCGGCGCTGCGGCCTCGAGCTCGGCCCAGTCGTGGCCCGCGGACGGGTCGAGCACGTCGGTGAGCTGGGCGCAGACCCGTGCCGCGTCGCGCACCGCCCGAGGCTCCAGGGTCCAGACCGACTCGAAGAGGCGGTCCCTGTCGGGCACGTGCGCCTGACCAGGCAGCTCCCAGGCCGCGAGCGCCGCCGCGTGGTCGGGCGCGTCGCACACCAGGGACCACTCCCGCCGCATCGGCGCCTCGGCCGGCAGGTGCGCGGCGCGGACCCCGGGCGTGACGCTCCCCGGGCCGGTCACTCCGAAGTCCGCGAACACGACGGCGCTCCGAGAGGTGCGCGCCAGCTCCTGCCACCGAGGCTGGGCCTGCCGGTAGAAACGCCCCTCCTGGAAGGCCGCGAACAGCGTGGGTCGTTGGGCGCGGGCGCAGCACTCGTCCTCCATGGCCCAGGTCAGGGCCAGCAACGTGGACTTGTGCAGGCGCTGCGCGGCGATGTGTGGATGCCTCCTGCGGAGCTCCGCGAAGACCGAGGTGGTGGGAGTGGTCAGAACTGCCCGGGAGGCGGACGCGTCCGCGATCGCGACCTCGAGCCGCACCCCCGCGTCCCTGCGGCGCAGCACCTCCTTGACGAGGGCGACGTCGCGCTCGTCGTACCGGCGATGCCCGCTGGCGCGTCTCGACGGCACAGGGAAGCCGTGACGTGACTCCCAGGCGCGCAGCGTCGCAGGTGTGAGTCCGGTGCGACGGGCTAGATCGCTGATGGTCAGGTCTTGCGCAACTGACGCTTCTGTGGTCACCCTTGGAGTGTAAACCTCGACATGCTGTTTAAGAAAGTGTCGAAGAAATGAAGAACCGGGTTCAAGTTCAAGGAGGAGTCATGGCAATCGAGCAGCACACTACGAACGAGGTCGTCGACTGGACCGACCTGGGCCGGGAGATGTGGTCGTTCCTGACCGGACGGCAGGCCGCGATCAACTACAGCTTCATCGACATGGCGGTCGAGGTGCCCCGGGACACCGGACCCGACGCTCCCCGGGCGACGTGGAAGCTCAACGGCACGCTGCAGGTGACCACCCGCGACCAGCAGGCGAACGGCAACGCCGCGGGCCAGGGCTGAGGGTCGTCATGGATCTGTCCCTGGACGCCGACCTGACGTTCTCCGTGGACGTGCCCGGTGCCCCCACGGTCACCGGGCACCTCACCGGCTCAGGCACGGCGCTGGAGCTTCAGGTGGACAACTCCTTCGTCTTCGCCGGCCGGCGCGATGCGTCGGCCATCCGTGGCCTGGCCGAGGGCCTGGCGCTCCGAGGGCTCTCGGTCACCGTCGTCGACCCCTCCGGGCCCCTCGTCACGCTCGGCGCCCGCCGGACGTCGTGGGTGCAACGCCGGGTCACCAGATCGCGGCACATCCGCATCGAGCGGGGCGCCGGCCTCTGGAGCCTGGCCCGCGGCCGGGCGCAGGCGGGCGACGTCCGGGCCCTGCCGGCGGCCGAGCTGGCTCCTCCGGTGACCGTCTGGCCGCCCGCCCCCACGTTCCTGCGACGCAGGAGGGCAGTGACCACGACCCATGACCCGCACCACGGCGGCGACCCCCGCCTCGTAATGGCCTCCCCGCCACACCCGCGACCGGACGACCGTCCGCCGGTGTTCCGGCTCCGGCGCGAGGTGACCACCATCGGTAGCGACCCCGGCAGTGACATCCGGCTCCCCGGCCTGGCCGCCCGGCACGCCGAGATCCGGCACGACGACCGGGACGAGTTCGTCCTCGTCCGGCTGAGCCGGCCCGGGGCGACCCGGGTGAACGGTGCACCCGTCGACGAGGCGCTGCTGAGGACCGGCACCGGTGTCCAGGTCGGTGACTGGGCGCTGTCCTTCTTCCGAGAGGAGTACGCCGACCACGGGCGGCCCTACGGCGGCCGGATCGGCGGAGAGCTCGGGCACCAGAGGGCGCAGCCACCACGCCTACCCCGCCAGGAGCACCCGGCATGAGCCGACGAGGCGGGCGTCGGGTCTCCTAGCCGACGTCCGCCGCCTCCGGTGCGTTAGCCTTCGCTGCGCCGGGTACGACGGGCCGCAACGGTCCTACAAGACGCACCCATGAGCTGGAGGAGAGACAACCACATGGCAGGTCGCCGCATCTATCTCGTCGGGTCGTCCGGCTATCCGTACTACGGCGACGAGGTGGTCGCCGCAGCGTGGCTCCGACACCTCGCGGCGACCGAGCCGGACGCGGAGGTCTACCTCGACTGCCCCAACCCGGGCGGGGCCCAGCTCTTCCTCGGCGACCTCCACCCCAACGTCCGCTTCGTCGACACGTTGTTCCGCGTGAGCCTGGCTGCGCCGGTGGAGGACGCCCAGGAGGTCGTGGACTTCGTCAGCCAGGCCACCCGCCAGCCCGGCTTCGGCTATGCCCACCGCGCCGCGGGCATCGAGCTGCTCCAGACCGCGGACGTCGTGCACGTGATCGGTGGCGGCTACCTGGCATCGATCTGGCCCCGCCACATCGGTGTCCTCGCCGCCGGACAGGTTCTCGCGGCCGAGCACGGCAAGCACGTCGCGATGACCGGCGTCGGCCTGCTGCCCAGCGCAGCCTCGAACGAGCTGCTCGACCAGCTGACGGCCGGCTACTCGGTCGTGGACGTGCGCGACGACCGGTCCCGCGCCCTCCTCTCGGCCGACACGGCCACCGCCACCGGTGACGACGCCCTGCTCGGGCTCGGCGGTGACGAGGCGTACGACCAGCGCGACAGCGTCGGCACGATGATGTGTCTCCAGTCCGACCTCGTCGAGGAGGGTGGCCTCGAGGCCCTCGCCAGGAGTGCGGTCGAGACCGCGAAGGCCTGGGGGCTGCACTCCCACAAGATCGGCTACATCGAGAGCATCCCGGGTCAGGACCGCGTCGTCTTCGAGATGATCGAGTCCGAGCTGCCCGGCATGCGCTTCTACCCCTTCACGGAGGTGTGGCGCGAGGGCCTTCCCGCCCGTCGCGGTCAGCGCTGGATCACCACCCGTGAGTCACTGCACCTCGCCGCAGCCGCCGCCGGCGCCTGGGGTGTGGCCTTGCCGGTCAAGCCCGGTTACGACGACGTCGCCCACCAGAACCTGATCGACCAGGGGTCGCGCTGGGTCATGGGCAAGCTGGGCGAGGCCGCTCCCGAGATCCGCGGGGAGGCCGGCTTCGGGTCCGCGATCGACGGGCTCGTGGAGGCCAAGAAGGCCGTCGCCCAGCGCGTCTACGCCCGCTGACGCGGGTCAGATCCAGGCGCGGAACCAGATCCGCTGGAGCCACTCCCGCGTCGTGATCAGCTCGTCGGTGTAGATCGGCCAGAACCACGCGAAGTTGACTACGACAAGCACCACGAAGGTGCCTGCGGCGACGGCGCCGTACATCCGGCGGCGGAGCGAGGCCCGTGAGCTGCCGATCAGGTGCCCGATGAGCAGGGTGGTCGCGATGACCGTGAACGGGATCGTCGCCACCGCGTAGAAGGAGAAGATCGGCCGGTCGTCGTACCGCAGCCAGGGCAGCCAGGTCGAGGCCGCGCCGACGACCGCGAGCCCGAAGCGCCAGTCGCGGCGCGCGACCCAGGCGAAGAGGGCGTACACCAGGGCGAGCGCGCCGCCCCACCACAGCGCCGGCGTGCCGAGCAGGACGATCTGGCGCAGGCACGTGCTGCCCTCCGCGGCGTCGCACCCGTCCGTGCCGGGCTTGATGTCGAGGTCGGCGGCAATCCCGACCGGGCGGTTGAGCACCAGCCAGCCCTTGGGGTCGGAGGCGTACGTGTGCTCGGAGTCGACGAGCCCTCGGGTGTGGAAGGTGTAGACGTCCTGGTGGTAGTTCCACAGGGAGCGCATCGACTGGGTCACCTCGCCCAGCCCGTGGGCGTCCTGGTCGATGTAGGAACCCCAAGGGGCGCCGTACTGGGTGTCGGAGAGCGCCTGCTCGTACTCCGCGGCGTTCATCAGCCAACCGGTCCAGGAGATCACGTAGACCACGAAGGCGACCACGACGAGATGGACGAACGCCGGAGCGGCGTCCACGACGGCCGAGCGCAGCCAGGCCCGGCGCACCCCCAGGGCGCGACGGGCTCCGGTGTCCCATGCCCACACGAGCAGGCCGAAAGCGGCGAGGGGAAAGAGCGCGTTCCACTTCGTGGCGACCGCGAGCCCGAACATCAACCCGGCGAGGAGACGCCAGGGCCGGAACCACAGACCACGCAGCGGCCCCCAGTCGTGCGGCCCCGCCAGCCAGTCGATGGGCACGGCGCGGGCCAGGCGCTGCCTGCTCCAGTCCCGGTCGGCCACGAGCGCAGCGACAGCCGCGAGCAGGAAGAAGCTCACGAAGACGTCGAGCAGGGCGACCCGCGACATCACGAAGTGCAGGCCGTCGAAGGTGAGGAGCAGACCCGCCGTGCATCCCAGGAGGGTGGAGCCGGTGAGCCGGCGGACGAGCCGGATCAACAGCAGCACCGAAAGCGTGCCCACGACAGCCGCCGCGACGCGCCACCCGAACGGGTCCATCCCGAACAGCCCCTCGCCGAGGGCGATCAGCCACTTGCCCACCTCGGGGTGCACGATCATGGTCGGCGCCTGCTCGAAGATGCCCTCGACCCTGCCGGTCAGGATCTTGTTGTCGGCGCCGGCGGCGTAGCCGGTGGTGTAGCCGTGGTGGAGCAGCGACCACGCGTCCTTCGCGTAGTAGGTCTCGTCGAACAGGAACTTGTGCGGCTCACCGAGGTGCCAGAGCCGCAGGAAGCCCGCGAGGGCGGTGACGGCCAGGGTCGCGGCCCATCCCGTACGGCGGTCGAGACGGCGGACGAGCGGGGTCATCCGGCGTCGCGCGCTCGGCACCGTCCGGCCGTCGGCGGTCCGGGAGAGCCTCATGGTGCGCTGACGCAACCGCGATGGCGGCTCCTGGGTCGTCGTCACGCGCCCATGCTACGGAGCCGCGCGGGCTGCGATGCCAGGACGGATGGAATGATGCGCCGGTGACCACCTCAGGAGTCCTCGTCCTCGCCGCGACGCCGATCGGCCGCGTCGAGGACGCCCCTCCTCGGCTGGCTGCGGAGCTCGCCGGGGCCGACGTCGTTGCCGCCGAGGACACGCGTCGGCTGAAGCGGTTGTGTGGCGAGCTCGGGGTGACGATCAGCGGCAAGGTGGTCTCGTACTTCGAGGGCAACGAGTCCTCGAGGACCCCCACCCTCGTCGAGGCCCTCGAAGCCGGTCAGCGCGTGCTCGTCGTCACCGACGCCGGCATGCCGAGCGTCTCCGACCCCGGCTACCGCCTTGTGGCGGCCGCGGTGGAGCGGGACATCGAGATCACCGCGGTGCCCGGCCCCTCGGCCGTGCTGACCGCGCTCGCCGTCTCGGGGCTGCCGGTGGACCGGTTCTGCTTCGAGGGGTTCCTCCCGCGCAAGGCAGGGGAGCGGGCGCGGCGTCTCGCCTCCCTGGCGCAGGAGCAGCGCACGATGGTGTTCTTCGAGGCGCCGCACCGCACCGAGGCCACGCTCGCGGCGATGGCCGAGGCCTTCGGCCCCGACCGGCGTGGCGCGGTGTGCCGCGAGCTCACGAAGACCCACGAAGAGGTACGACGGGCAGGGCTGGCCGACCTCGCGGCCTGGGCCGCCGACGGCGTGCGCGGGGAGGTGACGCTGGTCGTCGAGGGCGCGAGCGGCGCGTCCGACGTACCCACCGACCCCGACTCCCTGGCAGGTCTCGTGGCCGAGGCGGAGGCGGAGGGGAGCACGCGCAAGGACGCGATCCTGGAGGTGGCCCGCCGCGTCGGGCTGCCCAAGCGGGTCGTCTACGACGCGGTGCACAAGCCCCGGTGAGCCCCTCGTAGACTCCGCCGCATGGCCCCCGACGCACCCACGCGCGAGCGGGCGGGCGAGAAGCGGGACCGGAGCAGGCCCCCCGCCCCCGAGCCGCTGCCGCGCCCCGTCGTGGACAACCACTGCCACCTCGACATCGCCGACGGCTCCTGGCTGTCGGTCGAGGAGGCGCTGTCAGAGGCAGCCGCCGTCGGGGTCCCGCGCATCGTCCAGATCGGCTGCGACCTGCCCGGCGCGCAGTGGGCGGTCGACGTCGCGGAGCGTTTCGACGCGATCGTCGCGGGCGTCGCCCTGCACCCGAACGAGGCCCCGCTGCTCGCCGCCGACGGCAGGCTCGAGGAGGCCCTCGACGTGATCGAGCGGCTCGCCTCCAGCAGCGACCGCGTGCGCGCCGTGGGGGAGACCGGGCTCGACTACTTCCGCACCGACGAGGCGGGCAGACCAGCCCAGCAGGAGTCGTTCCGACGCCACGTCGACCTGGCGCGGCGGCTCGGCAAGACCCTCGTGGTCCACGACCGCGATGCCCACGACGACGTGCTGCGCGTCCTCGACGAGGAGGGTGTCCCGGAGCGCCTGGTCATGCACTGCTTCTCCGGGGACGCCGACTTCGCCCGCGCCTGTCTCGACCGTGGAGCGTGGCTCTCCTTCGCGGGCACGGTGACGTTCAAGAACGCCGAACCGCTGCGCGAGGCGCTCCGGGTGACCCCGCTCGACCGGGTCCTGGTGGAGACCGACGCGCCCTACCTCACCCCGATGCCCTACCGCGGCCGGCCCAACGCGTCCTACCTCGTCCCGGTCACCTTGAGGTCGATGGCGCAGACGCTCGGGACCGACCTCGAGACCTTGTGCGAGGCGGTCGACGCCAACACGGACGAGGCCTTCGGCGGACCGTGGGGGCTGATCGGACATACCGCCCCGGACCCGCGGGAGTAGCCCGAAAGGACTAGTCAAGGGCCGTGATTCGCGACACCCTATGGTTGGTTTGGCTTGGTCTGGGGAACCATGGCCGCTAGTGTCATGTGACTGTTGGCCGGGAGTGGGGAAGCTTTCGGGCAGCGCCGAGGGGGGTCCACCACCCATAGCCGGCAGCGTCCGGTGTGTGTCGTGTGGAGCCCTCGTGCCGTCTCACGCAGCATGTGTACCCCGAGACGAGCACGAGCGCTGCCGCGTCCTGCGGCCCGGGGAGTACCACCATTGGAGCATCGTGCGGAGTTCTATCGCACTTCTCAGCAAGAGCAAGCTGACCCTCGTCGTACTGGTTGCTGCGGTCGTCACCGCCCTCCTCGCGACCACCGTCGGCTACGCCGCGATGAGCAAGAAGGTCACCCTGTCGGTCGACGGCGAGTCGGACCAGGTCCAGACCCTCGGAGGCACCGTCGCCGACGTCCTCGAGGCAGAGGGCATCGACGTCGGTGAGCGCGACGTGGTCGCCCCCGGCCTGGACACCAAGGTCAACGACGGCACCCGCATCGCCGTCCGCTACGCCCGCGAGCTGCAGGTCACGGTGGACGGTGAGGAGAAGAGCTACTGGGTCACCGCCACCGACGTCAGCTCGGCTCTCGAGCAGCTCGGCCTCCGGTACGCCGGGGCAGACCTCTCGGTCAGCCGTGGTGCGGAGATCAGCCGCGAGGGTCTCGACCTGGAGGTCGTGACGCCGAAGAAGATCACCCTCAAGGACGGCGCCCGCAAGGCCCGCACCGTGAACGTCCCCGCGCTGACCGTCTCCGAGGCCCTCGAGGACCTCGACATCGAGCTCGGCAAGCACGACGAGGTCAAGCCCGGCGCGAAGTCCGACCTGGAGGAGGGCGACAAGGTCGTCGTCACCCGGGTCCGTATGGTCACCAAGAAGGTCACCGAGGACGTCGACTTCGACACCATCGAGAAGTCCGACTCCTCGATGACCGAGGGCGACACCAAGGTGGTCCGCGCCGGCCGCGACGGCTCCCGCGAGGTCGTCTACCGCCTGCGCATCGAGAACGGCGAGGTCGTGGTCCGCAAGGAGCTGAGCTCCAAGACCCTGAGCGAGCCGCGCGACGCGATCGTCCGCGTGGGCACCAAGGCGGAGCCCGCTGCGAACTTCGCCTCCGGCTCCACCGTCTGGGACCAGCTCGCCGAGTGCGAGTCGGGCGGCAACTGGGCCATCAACACCGGCAACGGCTACTACGGCGGCCTCCAGTTCAACCTCGACACCTGGCAGGCCTACGGCGGTACCGGCTACCCGCACGAGAACAGCCGTGAGGCTCAGATCGCGGTCGCCGAGCGAGTGCGTGACGCCAACGGTGGCTACGGCTCCTGGCCGCACTGCTCGCAGCAGCTCGGCCTGCCCCAGTGACGGGTCGCCCTGCCTGAGAACGATGCGTCTAGGCTCATCCGCGTGGTGAGCGACGATGACATGACATCCGCCGGACCGAGGCTTCTCGGTCCGGCGGATGTGCGTTCCCTGGCCGAGCGCCTCGGCATCCGCCCGACCAAGCAGCGCGGCCAGAACTTCGTCATCGACGCCAACACGGTGCGCCGGATCGTCCGGACGGCTGGGCTCGATCCTTCCGACGTGGTCGTGGAGGTCGGTCCGGGGCTCGGGTCCTTGACCCTGGCCCTGCTCGGCTCGGTCTCCCGGGTCGTCGCGATCGAGGTGGACCCGCCGCTCGCCGCCGCGCTGCCCGCCACCGTGGCCGACTTCGCGCCGGGGTACGCCGACCGGCTCGAGGTCGTGGAGGCCGACGCCCTGCGGGTCACCGAACTTCCAGGTCCGCCGCCGACCGCCCTCGTCGCCAACCTGCCCTACAACGTCTCGGTCCCCGTGCTGCTGCACCTGATGGCGCTGCTGCCCTCGCTTCGCAAGGGGCTCGTCATGGTCCAGGCGGAGGTGGCCGACCGTCTCGCGGCCGAGCCGGGGTCTCGCACCTACGGCGTTCCCTCCGTCAAGGCCGCGTGGTATGCCGAGGTCCGCCGCGCCGGCTCCATCGGCCGCAACGTCTTCTGGCCCGCGCCGAACGTCGACTCCGGCCTCGTCGCCTGGGAGCGGCGCGACCCGCCCGCGGTGTCGGCCACCCGCGAGGAGGTCTTCGCGGTCGTCGACGCCGCCTTCGCGCAGCGCCGCAAGACCCTCCGGTCGACGCTGAAGGGGATGGCCGGCTCCGCCGAGGCTGCCGAGGCGGCCCTGGCGCACGCGGGCGTGAGCCCGATGGCGCGCGGGGAGTCGCTCGGTGTCGAGGACTTCGCGCGGGTCGCCGAGGGCCTGGCCCTGGTCGCGTCCGGGGGATCGGCATGAGCTCGTCGGTGACGGTCGCCGCGCCCGCGAAGATCAACCTCCAGCTCGGCGTCGGGGCCGCCAGGCCGGACGGCTTCCACACGCTGGCGACCGTCTACCAGGCGATCGGGCTGTACGACGAGGTGACGGTGACCCCTGCCGCGTCCACGACACTGACCGTCGTGGGAGAGGGCGTGGACGTGTCCGACGTACCCACGGACTCGACCAACCTCGCCCTGCGCGCCGCCGCCGTGCTCGCCTCGCGGGCCGGGGTCGACGCCGCGGAGGTGTCGATGACCATCCGCAAGCGCATCCCGGTCGCGGGCGGCATGGCCGGGGGGAGCACCGACGGGGCCGCTGCGCTGCTGGCCTGCGACGCGCTCTGGGGGACCCGGACCGCGCAGGAGGATCTGCTGGCGCTGGCCGCCGAGCTCGGCAGCGACGTGCCCTTCTGCCTGGTCGGACACACCGCGGGAGGGTCCGGTCGCGGCGAGGTGGTGCACGCCGTCGAGGACACCGGTTCGTACTGGTGGGTCGTCGCGCTCTCCGACCGCGGGCTCTCGACGCCGGCGGTCTACGCGGAGTTCGACCGGCGCCACGCCGGTGCCGAGGTGGCCGAGCCGGAGCTCTCCGCGGATCTCCTCGCCGCGCTGGCCATGGGCGACGCCGTCCGGATCGGTGCCGCGCTCACCAACGACCTCGAGGCGCCGGCGCTCACCCTGAGACCGGACCTCGCGGACCTGCTCGAGCTCGGCGGACGTCCGCCGTCGCTCGGCGCGTTGCTCTCGGGGTCGGGACCGACCTGTCTGTTCCTGGCCGCCGACGAGGGCGATGCGCGGAAGATCCGTGACACGTTACGCGCGTCAGGGACGGCGGCCCTGGTCGCGCCCGGACCGGTCCCCGGCGCGCACGTCATCTCGTCGCTGTGATGCGATAACACCCTCATGGCCACACCCGCAGCGAACCTCGTCAACCTCGAGCGCGTTCACAAGTCCTATGGCATCAGGCCGCTCCTCGACGGGGTGAGCCTCGGTGTCGGCACGGGGGAGCGCGTCGGTGTCGTCGGCCGCAACGGCGACGGCAAGACCACCTTGCTGCGAATCATCGGCGGCCTCGAGGAGCCCGATCAGGGTCGTGTCTCGAGCGCGCGCGGCCTCCACCTCGGCTACCTGACACAGGGCGACGACCTCGATTCTTCCGCCACTGTGCAGGAGGCGGTCCTGGGCGACCGCGCCGAGCACGAGTGGGCCGCGGACTCCTTCACCCGGGAGATCGTCGAGGTGCTGCTCGTCGGGCTGCCCTTGGACCGGGTGGTCTCAGGGCTTTCGGGTGGTGAGCGGCGGCGCTGCTCGCTGGCACGCCTCCTGCTCGAGGAGCACGACCTGATCGTCCTCGACGAGCCCACGAACCACCTCGACGTCGAGGCGGTCTCCTGGCTGGCCGAGCACCTTGCCCGCCGTACCTCCGCTCTTGTGGTCGTCACCCACGACCGGTGGTTCCTCGACGCGGTCTGCGACACGACGTGGGAGGTGCACGACGGGGTCGTCGACGTCTACGACGGGGGCTACGCGGCGTTCGTCCTCGCGAAGGCCGAGCGGCAGCGCCAGGCTGCGGCATCGGAGGCGAGGCGGCAGAACCTCATGCGCAAGGAGCTCGCGTGGCTGCGACGCGGGGCGCCCGCGCGGACCTCCAAGCCGAAGTTCCGGATCGAGGCCGCCAACGAGCTGATCGCCGACGAGCCCCCGCCGCGTGACACGCTCGAGCTCCAGCGCTTCGCCACCCAGCGGCTCGGCAAGGACGTGCTCGACGTCGAGGACGTCACGCTCGTGCGCGGCGAGAAGGTGCTGCTCGACCACGCCACCTGGCGTCTGGGGCCCGGTGACCGAGTGGGCCTGGTCGGCGTCAACGGTGCGGGCAAGACCTCGGTGCTGAAGCTGCTCTCGGGGGACCTCGCACCCGCCGCGGGACGCGTGAAGCGGGGCCGGACGGTCGCGCTCGAGCAATTGACCCAGAGCCTCGACAACCTCGACCCGGACGAGCGGGTGCTCGACTCCGTCGAGGCGGTCAAGCGCGTCACCAGGACGGCGAGCGGGGAGATCACGGCGAGCTCGATGCTGGAGCGGTTCGGCTTCACGGGAGACCGCCTCACCGCACGCATCGGTGACCTGTCGGGTGGTGAGCGGCGCCGGTTCCAGATGCTCCGGCTGCTGCTGTCGGAGCCCAACGTGCTGCTGCTCGACGAGCCGACCAACGACCTCGACATCGAGACGCTGAACGTGCTCGAGGACTTCCTGGACGGATGGCCCGGGACGCTCGTCGTGGTCTCTCACGACAGGTACTTCCTCGAGCGGGTCTGCGACACGGTCTGGGCGCTGCTCGGCGACGGCTCGATCCGGATGCTCCCGCGCGGGGTCGACGAGTACCTGGAGCGCCGGCGGACCATGCTCGAAAGTGCCGCGGCCTCGGCAGGTCGACCCGCGGAGGCGACCGAGCAGCCCAAGGCGTCGCAGGCCGAGCAGCGGGAGGCGCGCAAGGCCATCGCGAGGATCGACCGGCAGCTGAGCAAGCTGGGGGACCGGGAGGAGGCGCTCCACGCGGAGCTGGCCGAGCACGCGACCGACTACGAGAAGCTCGCCGAGCTCAACGAGAAGCTCCAGGCGCTCGTCGCGGAGAAGGACGCGCTCGAGGAGGAGTGGCTCGAGGTGGCCTCCGCGCTCGAGTAGGCGCCTACTCCGCGTCCGCGACGAGGAGGGAGCCGACCGTGGCGCCGCCGTCGATGACGAACTCGCAGCCGGTGGAGTACGTCGCGTCGGCGACGACGAACAGCGCCATCTTCGCCACCTCGTCGGGCTCGCCGAACCGCGCGATGGGCTGCGCCGCGGTCATCGAGTCGTCGAACTGCGAGGTCATCGGGGTGCGGATCGGGCCGGGGTGGATCGAGCAGACCCGGACCTCGTCCGGCGCCAGCTCCAGGGCCGCCGTCTTGGTTAGCCCGCGCAGGCCCCACTTGCTGGCGACGTAGCCGCCCAGGTTCGAGTAGCCCATCAGGCCCGCGGTGGAGGAGACGTTGACGATCGCGCCGCCTCCTGCCCTGCGCAGCGACGGCACCGTCACGTGCATGCCGAGCCAGGGGCCGACGAGGTTGACGTCGAGGACGTGCTGGAAGGCCTTGTAGTCCTGGTCGGCGATAGTGCCGAAGTCGACGATGCCGGCGTTGTTGACCAGGATGCTCACCGGTCCGAACTCGCGCTCGGCAAGCTCCACGGTCTCCCTCCAACCGACCTCGGAGGTGACGTCGAGGTGGACGTAGCACGCAGCGTCCCCGATCTCCCTCGCGAGCGCCTCACCCTCCTGGGTCAGCACGTCGGCGATCACGACCTTCGCGCCTTCCGCGGCGAACAGGCGTGCGGTCGCGGCGCCGATGCCGCGTGCACCGCCGGTCACCACGGCTACCCGGCCTTCGAGCTTCCTCATGTGTCCCACTCCCTGCTGCCTGGACCGTTCGAGTCCCTCGAGACAATTGCATCTTGCCGGGACGCGTCGCGCTCAGTGTCGAAGAGCACCCGCGTGGAGGACCTTGTGCCCGCCGCTCGGCCGGGCGTCCTGCTGATCAGCCCTCGGGCTCGAAGGGGGCGACGAGGCGGCGGAGCAGCGAGGCGAGGCGGCTCTGGGCGGAGGCGTCGAGGCCGCCCAGGAGCTCGCGCTCCCGGTCGAGCAGGCTGGCGAGCGCCCCGTCGACCTTGGCCCGGCCCTCGTCCGTCAGCCGCACCAGGACGCCGCGCCGGTCGTGCGGGTCCGGCAGCCGTTCCACGAGCCCTCGCGTGACGAGCCGGTCCACCCGGTTCGTCATCGTCCCGCTGGTCACCAGGGTCTCCTTGATCAGCCGGCCGGGGGAGAGCTCGTACGGCGTCCCGGCCCGGCGGAGCGCGGCGAGCACGTCGAACTCCCACGAATCGATGCCGTGGTCGCTGAACGACTCTCGGCGTGCGCGGTCGAGGTGGTGGCTCAGGCGGCTGACCCGGCTGAGCACCTGCATCGGGGCGAGCTCGAGGTCGGGTCGCTCCCGCTGCCAGGCCTCGACGAGGCGGTCCACTTCGTCACGCATGTCTTTGATCGTACCCGTCGAGATTCTTGACATCGAGACATTCAGGCGGAACGATCTATCTTGACATCAAGATACTTGTAGAGGGGGAGCGATGAGCCCGCACACCTGGGACCCGGAGCGGTATCTCACCTACGCCGACGAGCGGGGTCGCCCGTTCGCCGACCTGCTTGCGCGGGTGCCTGCGACCGAGGTGGACCACGTGGTCGACCTCGGCTGCGGTCCCGGGAACCTCACGGCCTGGCTGAAGAAGCGGTGGCCGGCGTCCGACGTACTCGGGCTGGACTCGTCTCCCGAGATGGTCGCGCGGGCCCGGGAGAAGGGCCCCGCGGGCGTGACGTTCGACGTCGGCGACCTGCGGGAGTGGGAGGCCGAGACCCCAGTCGACGTCCTCGTGTCCAACGCGACGCTGCAGTGGGTCCCGGGGCACCTCGAGCTCTTGCCGCGGCTGGTCGCGCAGGTCGCTCCCGGAGGCTGGTTCGCCTTCCAGGTCCCGGGGAACTTCGAGGAGGCGAGCCACGTGCTGCTGCACCGACTGGCCGCGGATGACCGCTTCGAGGGGTACGTCGAAGGAGTGGCGCGCCCGGACGCCTTCGGGCCGGAGGTGTACCTCGAGGCGCTCCTCGACCTCGGCTGCGTGGTGGACGCCTGGGAGACGACGTATCTCCATGTGCTCCACGGCGACGACCCGGTGTTCACCTGGGTCAGCGGGACCGCGGCGCGACCCGTGCTGCAGGCCCTTCCCGAGCCCCTGCGGGCGGAGTTCGCGGCCGACTACAAGCAGGCGCTCCGAGAGGCCTACCCGTCCGGCCCACACGGCACCGTCCTGCCCTTCCGGCGGGTCTTCGTGGTGGCCCAAGTGGCCGCGAGGACCCCGTCGTGACGGCCTTCCTGGTGAACGACATCGAGGCGGTCGCCCTACGGCTGGGAGATCGAGACTTCCCGGTGACGTGGACGACGACTTTCCTGGGTACAGAAGGTTCTACACCGCCGACGGGAACGGCAACCGGGTCGAGGGCCTGGCGAAGCGCTGACCGGCGCTCGGACATGGCCTGGCTTACCTACGCTCTCGGAGGTTACGGTGCCGTAGGTCGAGTCTGAGGGGCTCGGCCGGAGGGAGAAGCGTGAGCAAGCCACTGAACCAGACCCAGATGCTGATGGAGCTCGAGCAGGTCGTCGAGGAGAACCTGAACCGCCACCTGAAGGTGGCCAAGGAGTGGTTCCCGCACGAGTACGTCCCCTGGAGCGACGGGCGCAACTTCGACGGACCTCTCGAAGGGGACCCGTGGAGCCCCGAGGACTCGAAGATGTCGGACGTGGCGCGGTCGTCGCTGATCGTGAACCTGCTGACCGAGGACAACCTGCCCAGCTACCACCACGAGATCGCGATCCTCTTCGGGCGCGACGCCGCCTGGGGGGACTGGGTGCACCGGTGGACCGCGGAGGAGGGCCGGCACGGCATCGCGATCCGCGACTACCTGCTCACCAGCCGCGCGGTCGACCCGGTGCAGCTCGAGCGCCTTCGGATGGACCACATGTCGACCGGCTACGAGTCCGCGCACAGCCAGGACCTCGTCCGGTCGCTGGCCTACGTGTCCTTCCAGGAGCTAGCCACCCGGGTGTCGCACCGCAACACCGGCAGGATCACCGACGACCCGGTCGCCGACGCCCTGCTCGGGCGGGTCGCCGCCGACGAGAACCTGCACATGATCTTCTACCGCAACCTCCTGGGCGCAGCGCTCGAGCTGTCGCCGAACCAGACCATGCGTGCGATCACCGACGTCGTGACGACCTTCCAGATGCCGGGCACCGACATCGCGGGCTTCCAGCGCAAGGCCGTCGAGATGGCCATCGCCGGCGTCTACGACCTCCGCCAGCACCGGGACGACGTCGTGGCCCCTGTGCTGCGGTTCTGGAACGTCTTCGAGGTCGAGGGGCTCGACGCCGAGGGCGAGCAGGCTCGCGCCGAGCTGGCCGAGTTCATGGACGCACTCGACACGCAGGCGTCCCGGTTCGAGGAGAAGCGGGACCGGCTGCAGGAGCGCCTCGCCGCCAGGGCCGGCTGACAGCCCGACGCCGCAAGTGGGCAGAGCGGGCAGATTCGGCGCCCTCGAACGTGTCACCTCTGCCCACTTGGCATGGAATCGGTCCGGACAAACCGTTCGACAGTGGCCGAGACCGCCCACGACGATGGCGGCATGGACCTCCTCGTGATCTTCGGCCCGCCCGCCGTCGGCAAGATGACAGTCGGCCGCGAGGTCGCCCGGCTGACCGGCTACAAACTGTTCCACAACCACATGACCGTGGAGCCGGTGCTGGAGCTTTTCGAGTTCGGCTCACCGCCGTTCGTCCGCCTGGTCTCGGAGTTCCGGACCCGAGTGATCGAGGAGGCCGCGGAGAGCGAACTGCCCGGGTTGGTGTTCACCTTCGTGTGGGCGCTCGACGACCCCGGCGACAAGGCGCTGGTCGACGGGTACGTGGAGATCGTTGAGTCCCGCGGCGGCACGGTGAGGTTCGTAGAGCTCTACGCGCCGCAGGAGGAGCGGCTCGCGCGCAACGCCACACCGGACCGGCTCGACGCCAAGCGGTCCAAGCGCAACGTCGAGGCCTCCAACGGCTGGCTGCGTGACGCCGACGAGCAGTGGGTGCTTAACACCGGCGGCGACCACGACCTGAAGTCGATGGTCGACGGCCGGCCGCACGTGAGGGTGGACAACACCAGGATGGCCCCGGGAGCAGCGGCCCGGCAGATCGTCTCCGGCCTGGGCCTCCCGCGCGTCGCCGTGTGAGGAGCACGGTCGGCGCAGGTGGTCACAAGAGGCAGGTCCAGCGCCTCAGAACCTGCCGCCTCTGCCCACTTGGCGTGGGCGTCCTCAGCGCTGGGTGCGCAGGCGCGGGCTCTTCTCGATGCCCGCCAGGCCGTTCCAGGCGAGGTTGACCAGGTGCTCTGCCACGACCTTCTTCTCGGGCGAGCGGGCATCCAGCCACCACTGCCCGGTCGTGCCGACCATTCCGACGAGCATCTGGGCGTAGAGCGGTGCCACCTTCGCGTCGAAGCCCCGGGCCTTGAACTCGTTGGCCAGGATGTACTCCACGCGTGAGGCGATGTCGCCGATGATCGAGACGAACGACCCCGTGGCCGACCCGATCGGCGAGTCCCGGACCAGGATGCGGAAGCCGTCGGGGGCGTCCTCGATGTAGTCGAGCAGCGCGAACGCCGCCTGCTCGAGCAGCACGCGCGGGTGCTCGGCCTTGAGGGAGTCCTGCATCATCCCGAGGAGCCGTCGTACCTCGCGGTCGACGACCACGGCGTACAGGCCCTCCTTGCCGCCGAAGTGCTCGTAGACGACCGGCTTGGACACTCCGGCGCGGGCGGCGATCTCCTCGATCGAGGTGCCGTCGAACCCGCGCTCGGCGAAGAGGCCGCGTGAGATGTCCACGAGCTGCTCGCGCCGCTCGGCGGCGGTCATCCGACCGCGGCCGGTGCGCCGGTTCTTGTCCACGCTCACGTCAGCCACGCGCCCATGATGTCAGCACGAGACCGAGGGGGTACGACGGCGGGAGGCGAGTCTTGACTCAGGCCGCCTCGGGGAGCCGCTGGTTCTTGACCATCTTGTTCTCGATGCGCTCCTTGACCGGCCAGCGCACGTCCTTGACCCAGCCGACCTTCTCCATGAACCAGATGACCCGGGCGGAGGTGTCGATCTGACCAGGCAGCACGCCGTGGCGGGCGCAGGTCGGGTCGGCGTGGTGGAGGTTGTGCCAGGACTCGCCCATGGACGGGATCGCCAGCCACCAGACGTTGGCGGACTTGTCACGGGAGAGGAAGGGGCGCTCTCCGATGGTGTGGCAGATCGAGTTGATCGACCAGGTGACGTGGTGCAGGAGGCTGAGCCGGACCAGCGAGCCCCAGAAGAACCCGGTGAGAGCGCCCTGCCACGACATGGTCAGCAGCCCGCCGAGCACGGCCGGAAGCACCAGGGACACCGCGACCCATGCGGGGAACTGCTTGGAGATCCGGACGATGTCGGGGTCCTTCATCAGGTCCGGGGCGTACTTGCGCTGCGGGGTCTGCTCGGGGTTGAACAGCCACATCATGTGCGCGTGCCAGAAGCCCTTGGCCAGGGCCTTGATGTCGTTGCCGTAGCGCCAGGGCGAGTGCGGGTCGCCGTCGCGGTCGGAGAACTTGTGGTGCTTGCGGTGGTCGGCCACCCAGCGGATGACCGGCCCCTGGATCGCCATCGAGCCGGCGATCGCCCAGAAGACCTTCACCGCCCGGTTGGGCTTGTAGGACTTGTGGGTGAAGAGCCGGTGGAAGCCGACGGTGATGCCGTGGCCGGTGAGCCAGTACATCGAGGCCATGATCGCGAGGTCGGTCCATCCCAGCCAGCCGCCCCAGGCGACGGGGACGGCGGCGGCGACGGCGAGGAACGGCACGACGATGAAGACGGCGAGCGCCACCTGCTCCTTGCGGGACTGGACGTCACCTCCCCACGTCGCGGTGACCAGCTCGGAGTCGGTGCCCGGTTCGGGTGCGGCTGCAACGGTTCCGGCGGTGGGTGGCGTCATGTAGTGGTTCCTCGCAAAGGTGCGACAGAGATGCTTACTTACCTACGCAACCGTAACCTACGGAAGCGTAAGTATCCAACGGGTCGTCGGATGGGAGTCCCCCGCCGGGATTGCGTAATGTGTGCTCTTGCCATCCCCGGTTGGTCTGTCGGCAGGGCCCGCCGCACTTTGAATGCGGACAAAGCGACGTAGGTTCGACTCCTACCCGGGGAGCGAGTACCCGCCGGGGGAGCAGCCCAACCAGTCGACCATGGGAGTTCTAGACGTGTCCGAGACCGTCCGCCCGGCCGCGCACAGGCCCGCAGCCGTCGTCCTGCTCGCCGCTGGGGCCGGCACCCGGATGAAGTCGAAGACGATGAAGGTCCTGCACCCGATCTGTGGGCGCTCCCTGATCGGCCACGTGATCGCGGCGTCCCAGGCGCTCGCGCCGGAACACCTCGTGGCGGTGGTCGGCAACCAGCGCGAGCAGGTGGAGCCGCACATCCTCGAGCAGGTCCCCGATGCGGTGCTCGCGGTGCAGGAGACCCAGGACGGCACGGGGCACGCCGTCCGGGTCGCCGTCGAGGCGCTCGAGGAGAAGGCCGGCGCGACGCAGGGCACCGTCGTCGTGATGTTCGGCGACACCCCTCTGCTCGAGGGCGCCACGGTGGCCGGACTCGTGGCCGATCACGCCGGCTCGGGGCGGGCCCTGACGATCCTGACCGCCGAGGTGCCTGAGCCGTTCGGGTACGGCCGCATCATCCGCGATGCCGAGGGCGGAGTCTCGGCGATCGTCGAGGAGAAGGATGCCTCGCCGGAGCAGGCGGCGATCAACGAGATCAACAGCGGGATCTTCGCCTTCGACGGGGCCTTCCTCGCGGACGCGGTCACCCGGATCACCAACGACAACGCCAAGGGCGAGTACTACCTCACCGACGTCGTCGCCATCGCCCGGGAGCAGGGCAGGACCGTCGGCGCCTACACGATCGACGACGTGATGCAGACCGAGGGGGCCAACGACCGCGCCCAGCTGGCCGGGCTCGCGGCAGAGATGAACCGCCGGGTGCTGACCCGGTGGATGAGGGACGGCGTGACAGTCGTCGATCCCGGCAGCACCTGGGTCGACGTGACCGTCGAGCTCGCGCCCGACGTGACCCTGCTCCCGGGTGTGCAGCTGCACGGCTCCACCCGCGTCGGCGAGGACGCCGTGGTCGGCCCCGACACGACCCTCACCGACGTCACGGTCGGGGAGGGCGCCACCGTCGTACGCAGCCACGGCTCCGGCGCGGACATCGGCCCCGGCGCCACGGTCGGGCCGTTCTCCTACCTGCGTCCCGGCACCGTGCTCGGCTCGAAGGGCAAGATCGGCACGTTCGTCGAGACCAAGAACGCCGAGATCGGCGACGGCGCGAAGGTCCCGCACCTGTCCTACGTCGGCGACGCGCAGATCGGGGAGGGCACGAACATCGGCGCGGGCACGATCTTCGCCAACTACGACGGGGTGCACAAGCACCGTACGACGGTGGGGCGGCATGCCAGGACCGGGTCCAACAACACGTTCATCGCGCCGGTGAGCATCGGCGACGGCGCCGTGACCGGTGGCGGGACGGTCGTGCGCCGTGACGTGCCGCCAGGCGCGCTCGCGGTGTCCACCGGGCCGCAGCGTCACATCGAGGAGTGGGTGCTCCGCAAGCGCCCCGGCACCGAGGCCGCGAAGGCCGCCGAATCGGCACTCGCCGAGGGTGCGACGCCTCACAAAGATGACTCCCAGGTCGCGCCCGAGGTCTCTCCTGAGTGACAATCGAGAAGCGGCCGGCATCGTGCACAGCAGCTAGCGAGGAGACGCAGGCGTGAGCGGAATGAAGCGGACGACCGAGAAGAACCTGATGGTCTTCAGTGGTCGGGCACACCCCGAGCTCGCCGAGGAGGTCGCCGAGCAGCTCGGCACCGGACTCGTCCCGACCTCGGCCTACAACTTCGCCAACTCCGAGATCTACGTCCGCTTCGAGGAGTCGGTGCGTGGGTGCGACGCCTTCGTGATCCAGAGCCACACCGCTCCGGTGAACGAGTGGATCATGGAGCACCTGATCATGGTCGACGCCCTCAAGCGGGCCTCGGCCAAGCGGATCACCGTGGTGATGCCGTTCTACGGCTACGCCCGCCAGGACAAGAAGCACCGTGGCCGTGAGCCGATCTCCGCCCGTCTGATGGCAGACCTCTTCAAGACCGCGGGCGCCGACCGGCTCATCGCCGTCGACCTGCACACCGCACAGATCCAGGGGTTCTTCAACGGTCCGGTCGACCACCTGATGGCGCTGCCGATCCTGACCGACTACGTCCGTGAGAAGTACGGCCACGAGTCGATGGCCGTGGTCTCGCCGGACGCCGGTCGGATCAAGGTCGCCGAGCAGTGGTCGACCCGTCTCGGCGGCGCCCCGCTGGCGTTCATCCACAAGACCCGCGACATCAACCGGCCCAACGAGTCGGTCGCCAACCGGGTCGTGGGTGAGGTCCAGGGTCGGCTCTGCATCCTCGTCGACGACATGATCGACACCGGGGGCACGATCGTGAAGGCCGCCGAGGCGCTCGTGGCCGACGGGGCGAGCGGTGTGGTCATCGCGGCCACCCACGCGATCCTGTCCGACCCCGCGGTCGACCGCCTCAAGAACTGCCCGGCGGTCGAGATCATCGTCACCAACACCCTGCCCATCCCGCCCGAGCGGCGCTTCGACAAGCTGACCTGCCTGTCGATCGCGCCGCTGGTGAGCCGAGCGATCCGCGAGGTGTTCGAGGACGGCTCGGTCACGAGCCTCTTCGACGGGCAGGCCTGAGCAGGGCTGTGGGCTGGTCCGATTTCGCGGATCCGGCCCGGCCTCGCTAAGATCGGCAAGTTGCCTCGGCGAGGGAGAGAGTTCGCTCCGTGATCGACGCGGCGGTGTCCCCGGTGCTTCACCGGGCTTCAGCCGCGCGTCGCGCGCAGACCTCCTCGACCAGGACCCTGCGGATCCGTGGGTCTCTCTGGGGCAGCCACCTACGTTGCACAGCAGAGTTTTTCGTCGATTGAGGAGTTCCCCCGATGTCTGAGGCCAAGATCCAGGCTGAGTCGCGCACCGAGTTCGGCAAGGGCGCGGCCCGCCGCATCCGCCGCGCCGACAAGGTCCCCGCCGTTCTCTACGGTCACGGCACCGACCCGGTCCACATCACCATGCCGGGCCACGAGACCATGCTCGCGCTCAAGCACGGCGGTGCGAACGCGCTCCTCTCCATCGAGCTCGAGGGCAAATCGCAGCTCGCGCTGCCCAAGCAGGTCCAGCGCGACCCGATCAAGGGCTTCCTCGAGCACCTCGACCTGATCGTGGTCAGGAAGGGTGAGAAGGTCACCGTCGACATCCCCGTGCACGTGGTCGGCGAGTCCGCCTCCGAGACGATGGTCGTGACCGACCACGCCGTCATCTCGGTCGAGGCCGAGGCCACCCACATCCCCGAGTTCGTCGAGGTCTCGGTCGAGGGCGCTGAGGTCGGCACGCAGATCTTCGCCAAGGACCTCGAGCTCCCGAAGGGCTCGACCCTCCAGACCGACGACGAGGCGCTGATCGTCAACGTGATCCACGCGCCCACCGCCGACGAGCTCGAGGAGGAGCTCGCCGAGGCCGAGGCCGAGGTCGGCATCGAGCGCGAGGAGGCCGAGGAGGCCCCCGAGGAGGGTGCTCCGGCCGAGGCGGCTGCCGAGGGTGGCGAGGAGCAGCCCGAGGAGTGACCCGGCTTTGCTGGGCCTAGGCTTCGTGCCCATGTGGCGCAGGGCCTGGGACGCACTGACACGTGGAAGGGCCGGGAGCTCCCGAGAGGCTTCGATGACAGAGAACTTGTGGCTGGTCGTCGGGCTCGGGAACCCCGGCCCTTCGTACGCCGGCAACCGTCACAACGTCGGCTACCTGGTCAACGACGAGCTCGCCTCGCGGGTGGGGTCGGGGTTCCGGCCCCACAAGACCGGGCGCGCTGACGTCGTGGAGGGACGGCTCGGGGGGCCCGGTGGTGCGCGCGTCGTGCTCGCCCGGCCGCGCTGCTACATGAACGAGACCGGCGGGCCGGTCTCCGCGCTGGCGAAGTTCTACAAGGTGCCGATCGAGCGCATCATCGCCGTCCACGACGAGCTCGACATCGACTTCGACACCCTGCGCGTCAAGCGCGGTGGTGGCGACAACGGCCACAACGGACTGCGCTCCATCCGCCGTTCCCTCGACTCCGGCGAGTTCTACCGGGTCCGGGTGGGCATCGGGCGGCCACCGGGCAGGCAGTCCCCGGCCGACTTCGTGCTCTCGGACTACTCCTCCACCGAGCGGAAGATCCTGCCGTTCCAGGTGGACCGTGCCGCAGACGCGGTGGAGTGCCTGATCACCGAAGGCCTCGAGAAGACCCAGAGCCGCTTCAACA
>DASSMS010000123.1:0-4377 GCA_035688575.1 Nocardioidaceae bacterium | reverse complement strand
AGGCAGATGTCGAAGGCAGTCCTCGACGCGGTGCGTGACCTGTTGCCGCAGCTGCGCGAGCGCGCCGACGAGGCAGAGCGCCTGCGGGTGGTTCCGGAGTCGTCCATCAAGGATCTCGAGGCGAGCGGCTTCTTCCGGCTGCTCCAGCCCAGGCGTTTCGACGGACTCGAGAGCGACCCTGTGGACTTCTACACCGCGGTGCGGTTGATCGCGAGTGCCTGCGGCTCCACGGGGTGGGTCTCCTCGGTCCTCGGCGTCCACCCCTGGCAGGTCGCGCTCTTCCACGACACAGCGCAGCAGGCGGTCTGGGGCGAGGACACGAGCATCCGCCTCTCGTCGTCGTACGCCCCGACGGGGAAGGCGCTCCAGGTCGAGGGCGGCTACCGGCTCAGCGGACGCTGGAGTTTCTCCTCGGGGTGCGACCACGCCACGTGGGTGCTGCTCGGGGGCCTGGTCTCCAACGACGAGGGCCAGATCGTCGACTTCAAGACGTTCATGGTCCCGCGCGCGGACTACGCGATCGAGGACGTGTGGAACGTCGTGGGCCTGCGCGGCACCGGCTCGAACGACATCGTCGTGGACGACGTGTTCGTGCCCACGGAGTTCACGCTCAGCATGAGCGACACCGGCCGCTGCTTCGGACCGGGCCAGGAGCAGAACACCTCCGACCTCTACAAGCTGCCGTTCCACTCGATCTTCACCTCGACCATCACCGCACCCATCGTCGGCATGGCGACCGGTGCCTACAGCGAGCACGTCGAGATGCAGCGCAAGCGCGTCCGTGCGGCCTACATCGCCGAGAAGGCGGTCAACGACCCGTTCGCGAGCGTGCGGATCGCTCGCGCGTCCAGCGAGATCGACGCCGCCTGGGCGCTGCTGATGAACAACATCCGCGAGCTGCAGGACGTCGTCGCCAAGGGCGAGAAGATCCCGCTCCACCTGCGCCTGAAGGTCCGGCGGGACCAGGTCATCGGCACCGAGCGCGCGGTGTCGGCGGTCGACGCACTGTTCGAGGCGTCCGGCGGCCGGGCCCTTGCGGAGGGGACCTACCTCCAGCGCGCCTGGCGCGACGCGCACGCCGGGCGGGTGCACGCGGCCAACGACCCCGAGCGGGCGCTCGTGATGTACGGCTCGCTCGAGTTCGGCCAGAAGATCGACCCGGGGATGTACTGACTCATGACCGAGCTGACCCGAGAGTCGACCAGCCGCTTCGCCAAGGCCGGCGACCTCACCCTCCACTACCACGAGGCGGGCAAGCCGACCGAGGTCGGCGGGGGGCTGCCGCTGGTGATGCTGCACGGCGGTGGGCCCGGGGCGTCGGCGTGGAGCAACTTCGGCTCCTGCCTCGGCCGCTTCGCCACCCGCTTCCACACCCTGCTCGTCGACCAGCCCGGGTTCGGCGAGTCCGAGAAGCCCGAGGTGGAGGGGCACTTCTTCACCTTCGCGGCCGACAAGCTCGCGGCGCTCCTCGACGAGCTCGGCATCGAGAAGGTCCACCTCCTCGGCAACTCGCTCGGCGGTGGTACGGCGGTCCGGTTCGCGCTGAGGTACCCCAAGCGCGTGGGGCGGATGATCCTGATGGGCCCCGGCGGCCTCAGCCTCAACATCTTCGCCCCGGACCCGACCGAGGGCATCAAGCGCCTCTACGAGTTCGGCGCGCCGCCGGGACCGTCGAAGGAGAAGCTCGAGGCGTTCATCCGCACGATGGTGGTGGACCAGTCCCTGGTCACCGACGAGCTGGTCGAGGACCGGTTCGCCTCGGCCACCGCTCCCGGGTCGGCCGAGGCGATGGCCTCGATGGGCGCCTCGTTCGCCAAGCCCGACACCTACGAGGAGGGGTTCCTCTGGCGCGAGGCCTACAAGCTGCGTCAGCCGGTCCTTCTGACATGGGGTCGAGAAGATCGCGTCAACCCGCTCGACGGCGCCCTGGCGGCGCTGAAGCTGATCCCGAAGGCGTCGCTGCACGTCTTCCCCAACTGCGGCCACTGGGCGCAGATCGAGGCGGCCGACGAGTTCTTCTCGGTCTCGTCCGGGTACCTCGCCCTGCATCGCGAGAAGACCCGCCCGCCGGTCGAGGGGTGAGCTCCGTGCCACGCACCCAGCACGCGCAACCGATGAGGAGACGGCCGTGATCGACATCCGTGCACTCGGATACGTCCGGGTGGAGAGCACCGACCTGGAGAGGTGGCGGCACTTCGCGGGCAAGGTGCTCGGTCTGGTCGAGGCCCGCGGCCCGAACCCGGACCACCTGTACTTCCGGATGGACGAGATGTCCGCGCGCGTCGTCGTCGTCCCCGCCGGCGAGGACCGGTTCGGATGCATGGGTTGGGAGGTCGCCGACCACCGTGCTCTCGCCGCTGCCGTCGACCACCTCAAGCATCACGGTGTCGAGGTCCAGGACGCCACCGCCGAGGAGCTCGCCGAGCGACGGGTCGAGGGGATGGTCCGCTTCGAGGACCCCTTCGAGAACGTCTTCGAGCTCTTCCACGGCGCCACCTACGAAGCGCGTCCGCTCGTCACTCCGTACGCCAACAGCTTCGTGACCGGTGAGCAGGGACTCGGCCACATCGTGCTGCCGGTGACCGACGACGAGGAGGCGCTGCGCTTCTACACCGATGTCCTCGGCTTCCGGCTGCGCGACTCGATGCGCATGCCCGGGGAGTTCGTCGGCAAGGAGCCGGGCTCGACCGCCTGGCTGCGCTTCCTCGGCTGCAACCCGCGCCACCACAGCCTCGCGTTCCTGCCGATGCCGAACCCGGCCAAGTGCGTGCACATCATGGTCGAGGTGGAGAAGCTCGACGACGTGGGTCGCGCTCTCGAGCGGGTCCGCAAGCACAAGGTGCCGCTGAGCGCGACGCTCGGCCGCCACATGAACGACCAGATGGTCTCCTTCTACGTGAAGTCACCCGGCGGCTTCGACGTGGAGTACGGCACCGAGGGACTGACTGTCGACGACCAGCGCTGGGTCGCGCGAGAGAGCACGGCGGTCAGCTACTGGGGGCATGACTTCAGTGTCGGCCACCAGTGAGATCCCGGGGGGAATGTCCTCCGACGCCCGCGAGTCCTGGCCGAGCCAGGAGCTGATCGACTCCTGGCTCGGGCAGTTCGACTTCGACCTCCGCGAGCCCGCGGGGCCGGCCGTGGGCGAGGACACCGACGCCGAGGAGAGCTCCCGCAAGTTCCGCGACGTGCTCGGCCGCTTCTGCACCGGCGTCACCGTGGTGACGAGCATGAGCAACGGCCGGCCGGTCGGGATGACCTGCCAGTCGTTCAGCTCGGTCTCGCTCGACCCGCCACTGGTGCTGTTCTGCCCGGCGAAGAGCTCTCGGGCATGGCCGCAGATGCAGCGGGCGGGGTTCTTCTGCGTGAACCTGCTGTCCCACGACCAGCTCGACCTCTCCAACGGGTTCGCGGCCAAGGGCACCGACAAGTTCGCCGGTGTCTCCTGGCGTCCCTCGGCCACCGGCGCGCCCCTGCTCGACGGTGTCCTCGGTTGGGTGGACTGCACCGTCTACGCGGTGCACGAGGCCGGTGACCACTACGTCGTGATCGGACGCGTGATGGACCTCGGGGTCGAGGACGCGCCGCACCCGCTCCTGTTCTACCGGGGCCGGTACGCCCGCACCGAGGCCGAGCAGGACATCGCGGGCTGAGCACCGTCCGGCACTGGCCGAGTCACGGGGAAGTCTCCATGCCGCGCGGTCGAGGGATATACAACACCGCGGCGGTCGGAGCAGACTGAGGATCCCTGGTGTCGCACCCACCTTGCCGGAAGGACGTGACGACCCATGACCACCAAGACCTGGACCGTGCAGCTCACGCTCGAAGAGCAGGGCGACGACACCTTCGCCGACGCGACCCTCGGCTTCGACAACAAGCTCGAGATCCGCGGCCACGGGCAGAGCCGGCGCAACCCCCGGGACGAGTCGGAGCCGCGGATCGGCGACGAGCTCGCCGCCGCCCGCGCCCTGTCCGACCTCGCGCATCAGCTCCTGGCTGCTGCCGCCACGGACATCGAGTCGAAGACCCACGTGCCCGCCACGTCGCTCGAGCTCTGACACCACCGGCCTGGGCCGCCCGGTCAGCCGGTGAGCCCGTAGAGGCGCTCCAGCCTTCGGCGGTGCTCGTGCGGGCCGCCGAACAGCTGTGCGGTGGCGTGGGCTCGTTTGAAGTACAGCTGGGCGTCGTGCTCCCACGTGATCGCGATGCCGCCGTGCAGCTGCACCGTCTCCGCGGCCACCTTGCTCAGCGCCTCCGAGCACCAGGCCTTGGCGGTGGCCGCGCGGGCGGGGAGGTCGCCGTCGCGGTGCGCGGCGGACCAGGCGGCGGCCCAGGACGCGGAGCGGGCGGTCTCGACCGCGACCAGCATGTCGGCCA
>DASSMS010000202.1:0-20435 GCA_035688575.1 Nocardioidaceae bacterium | reverse complement strand
TCCCAGAGGAAGTTCGCGAGGTTCCCGTCGGCCTGGGCGAACACCTGGTCCGCCTGAACCGCGAGCCGACCTGCCTCGTCCGACGCAAGCCACCGCTCGGCCTCCCGCACCGCTGCGTCGACCGCGCAATCCCCCACCGGCTGGACACCGGCCGCGTATACCTCCCTGAGCCCTTCCACGGCCTCGGCCGCACCCCAGAGCCGGGTGGGCAGCCGCGAGAGCTCCGCCGACGGTACGGCGGTGTGCAGGCGGGTCACCGCTCCCGCGACGGCGGCGACCTGGCCGGAGGACAGGGGCTCGGCGCCCATAGGGGAGCCGGAGAGACGGCTCATGACCACGACGGGTCGGCCATCGACCTCACGCCGCGCCAGAGGCTCGGGAACGAGGCCCTCCGCGTAGCGGTGGAGCAGTCGTAGACCCGACCACTCCCGGCCGGGTTCGTCCCTGTCCCATGACCGGAAGGTCTTGACGACCTCGTGCTCACCGAGCGTGACGTCGTGGGTTCTCGCTGTTATCGCGATGCCGTGGGGAGGTTCTGTGCGAGCCAGTCGCCGAGGGCTTCGGCGCTGGCGGCGACGAGGTCTGGCCAGTCCAGGGCCGACTCGTCGGCGTTGTCCGAGACGTGCTTCACCAGGCGCACCGGCGCACCCATCTGCCGGCACGCGAAGGCGACGGCGTAGCCCTCCATGTCGACGAGGTGCGCCTGCGAGGCGAGGACTGACCGGACCGCCGGGTCGGTCACGAACACGTCGCCGGACGCGAGCACGGTGTCGTCCCCGCCCTCGACCTCGAGACGCTCCTGCGGGTCGTAGCCAAGGGCGCGGATCGCGTCGGCGTTCATGTCGTGGTTGAGCGCGAGCCCCGGGACGTGGATGCCCTCGAGACCGTCGCGCAGGGCGCCCGCCGTACCGATGTTCACGACCAGTGTCCTGGCGGCATCGACCCCGGCCAGCGCACGGGTCGTGGCGACGGCGGCCGCGGTCTTTCCCAGCCCTGTGACGACGACGGGGAGGTGGCCGGGGACGCAGGCGGCTTCCGCCCGGGTGGCCGCGACGACAAGAGTTCGGTCATACCTCACGCCTGGAAGCCTAGAACCGTCGGAAGCCGGTGCCCACGGGGAGTGCGGGTTTGACCCGAATGGGCCTAGAGTCGACGGGTGCATCCCCCTTCCGAGCCAGCTGGCTCAGTCCCGGCTGGCGCTCGTTCGGTCTCCTACGACGAGGAGGCGAGGATCGCAGCCGTGAGGCGCTACCAGGTGCTCGACACTCCCCCCGACCATGTCTTCGACGATCTGGCGGCGCTGGCCGCCAGATCGTTGCAGGCGCCGATGGCGGTGGTGAGCATCGTGGACCGCGACCGGATCTGGTTCAAGGCACGTCACGGTGTCGAGGTTGCCGAGATCACGCGTGACCCCGGGCTCTGCTCGTCGGCGATCCTGGCCGAGGGCACTTGGGTGGTCACCGACGCCGCCTCCGACCCGCGGACGCTGGCCAACCCGCTCGTCGTGGGCGATCCCGGGCTCCGCTTCTACGCCGGTCATCCGCTCACCACGCATGACGGTTTCAACCTCGGCACTATCTGTGTCCTCGACAGGCAGCCCCGTGATCTCACCCCCCACCAGACCAACGTGCTGCGGGACCTCGCGGCCCTGGTCGTCCACCAGCTCGAGCTGCGGCTGCGCACCCACCAGCTCGTGACCGCCTACGAGACCCGGTTGCAGGAGGTCCAGCACCTCGCCGACGCCCTTCAACGCAGCCTGCTGCCCCCGAGCATGCCGCTGGTCCGGTACCTGAACATCGCCGCGTCGTACAACCCCGCGAGCAAGTACGAGGTCGGCGGTGACTTCTACGACGTCTTCCCGGTGGACCCCCGGTCCTGGGGGCTGGTCATCGGCGACGTTTGCGGCAAGGGCGCGACGGCCGCCAGCCAGACCAGTGGCGCCCGCTACTCGCTGCGCGCCGCCGCGATCCAGCAGCCGGCACCCGCTGCCGCCCTCGAGGTCGTCAACCAGACCCTCCTCCGCGACACCGGCTCCGCGCACGAGGTGCCGTTCGTGACCGCGCTCTTCGCGAGGATCACCGCCCGCCCGGACGGCGCCGAGGTGGTTCTCGCCACCGCAGGCCACCCCGGACCACTCATCCTGCGCGCCTCGGGCGAGGTGGAGAGCGTCGGCGTGCCGGGGACGCTGCTCGGTGTCTTCGACGACATCGAGGTCACGGAGACGAGCGTCGAGCTCGCCGCTGACGACCTCGTCGTGTTCTTCACCGACGGGCTGACCGACTCCGGCAGCAAGCGACTCGAGCAGGAGGGCCTCGTCGCGATCCTGCGCGGGTGCACGGGCCTCTCGCCCCAGGCCGTCGTCGACCGGCTTCTCACCGCGGTCGAGTCCGCCCAGCGCGACGACATCGCCATCGTGGCGATCCGCTGCGACGCCGTCGCCTGAGCCGCTCGGGACCGGTTGCGACGGCAGTGCCCGACGCGACGTCGGTCACAAGGTGTTTTCACCATGTCCGATTTGGGGTAGGAGCCTCGGGTTGAAGACCCATCCCTGAAACGTCAGAAGGAGGGCGCGCCCTCGCGGCGCCGCACACTGCATGGCATTGGACACGAGTTCACCAACCGACAGGGCCACATCGCCCGCCCCACATCCGGCTCTCGAGGATCCCGTGACCGAGGAGGCCAGCCCCACGACGGGAAAGGTCGACAAGGTCGTCTTCGGCGTCACCGCTGCACTCGCCGTCGGCTTCCTCGTCTGGGGATTCGCAAGCACCTCCAGCCTCGGCACAGCCTCCTCCTCCGCGCTCTCCTGGACCGTCACGAATATGGGGTGGCTGTTCGTCACCCTGGCCTCGGCCTTCGTGGTCTTCGTGATCTGGCTGGCGGCCGGCCGCTTCGGCACCATCCCGCTCGGCAACGACGACGAGGAGCCGGAGTTCCGCACCGTCTCCTGGATCGCGATGATGTTCAGCGCCGGCATGGGGATCGGCCTGATGTTCTACGGCGTGAGCGAGCCGCTCACCCACTTCACCACCCCGCCACCGGGCACCGTCGACGCCGGCAGCCCCCAAGCCGTCCAGACGGCCATGGCCACGACGCTCTTCCACTGGACCCTGCACCCGTGGGCGATCTACGCGGTCGTCGGCCTCGCCGTGGCCTACGGCGTGTTCCGGAAGGGCCGTCGTCAGCTGATCAGCTCCGCGTTCATCCCGCTCATCGGTGAGCGCCGCGCGCAGGGCGGTGTGGGTCGCGTCATCGACATCCTCGCGATCTTCGCGACGCTCTTCGGTTCCGCCGCATCGCTCGGCCTCGGAGCGCTCCAGATCGGCAGCGGCCTCGAGATCGTTGCCGGGATCGGCAAGGTCGGCAACGGCGTTCTCGTCGGCCTGATCGTGCTGCTCACCATCGCCTTCATCGCCTCGGCCGTCTCCGGTGTGGAGAAGGGCATCCAGTGGCTGTCCAACATCAACATGGTCCTGGCGCTCGTGCTCGCGGTGTTCGTGTTCGTGGTAGGCCCGACGGTCTTCATGCTCGACCTGGTCCCGACCGCCGTCGGCAGCTACTTCCAGGACCTGGCCGCGATGTCGGCGCGCACCGACGCCTCGGGCGGTGACGGGATGGCCACGTGGCTCTCGGGCTGGACGGTCTTCTACTGGGCGTGGTGGCTGAGCTGGACCCCCTTCGTCGGCATGTTCATCGCCCGCATCTCGCGTGGTCGCACCATCCGGCAGTTCGTGACCGGCGTCCTGCTGGTCCCGAGCCTGGTCAGCCTGGTCTGGTTCGCGATCTTCGGTGGCGCTGCCATCCGGATGCAGCAGGAAGGCGCCGACCTCGCGGGAGCGTCCTCGGTGGAGGGCCAGCTGTTCGGCATGCTCGGTGAGCTGCCGCTGGCCACGATCACCAGCGTGCTCGTCATGGCCCTGGTCGCGATCTTCTTCGTCTCCGGCGCCGACGCAGCGTCGATGGTCATGGGCTCGCTGTCCGAGGAGGGCGCGCTCGAGCCGAGCAAGAAGACCGTCATCTTCTGGGGCGTCGCCACCGGTGGCGTCGCCGCGGTCATGCTGCTGGTCGGTGGCGACTCGGCCCTGACCGGTCTGCAGAACATCACCATCGTTGCGGCGCTGCCGTTCGCGGTCGTGATGATCGGCCTGGCCGTGGCCCTCGTGAAGGACCTTCGCAACGACCCGCTGATGGTCCGCAGGCGCTACGCACGCGAGGCGATCGAGCAGGCCGTGGTCAACGGCGTGACCCGTCACGGTGACGAGTTCGCGCTCGCGGTCGAGTCGGCCGACGAGCCCGTGCTCTCCGGCGGGGACACGACGCCCAGCAGGAGCGCCGACATCGCGCGCTGACGCGGCTCCTCAGCCGCACGTTCGATGACGTGGGCGCCTCCCCCGGCCGGGGGAGGCGCCCACGTCGCGTTCACCAGCCCGCCGGCAGCGGGCGACCCTCGTGGAACCCGGCGTCGGACTGGACACCGATCACGGCCCGCTCGCGGAACTCCTTGAGGTTCGTGGCGCCCGCGTAGGTGCAGGCCGACCGGACGCCCGCGAAGACGTGGTCGATCAGGTCCTCGACGCCCGGGCGCAGCGGGTCCAGGTACATCCGCGAGGAGGAGATTCCCTCCTCGTAGAGGCCCTTGCGCGCCCGGTCGAACGCGGTCTCGCCGCTCGTGCGGCTGGCCACGGCGCGCGCAGAGGCCATCCCGAAGCTCTCCTTGTACGCCCGGCCGTCGGCATCGACGTGCAGGTCGCCGGGCGACTCGTAGGTCCCCGCGAACCAGGAGCCGACCATGACCTGGGATGCCCCCGCGGCGAGAGCGAGCGCGACGTCGCGCGGGTGGCGTACGCCGCCGTCGGCCCAGACGTGCTTGCCGAGCTCGCGGGCGGCCGCGGCGCACTCGAGCACGGCGGAGAACTGCGGTCGTCCCACACCGGTCATCATCCGTGTGGTGCACATCGCGCCGGGACCCACCCCGACCTTCACGATGTCGGCGCCGGCCTCGACGAGGTCACGGACGCCCTCTGCCGAGACGACGTTGCCCGCCACGACCGGCACCTGCGGGTCCAGTGAGCGGACCGCCTTGAGGGCCTCGACCATGCGGCCCTGGTGGCCGTGGGCGGTGTCGACCACCAAGCAGTCGATCCCCGTGGCCAGGAGAGCCTTCGCCTTGGTCGCGACGTCGGCGTTGACCCCTACCGCCGCCGCGACCCGCAACCTGCCCTGTCCGTCGACGGCCGGGCTGTAGAGCGTCGAGCGCAGGGCGCCGGTCTTGGTGAGCACACCCACGAGCCGCCCTTCGGCGTCGACGACGGGGGCCATCCGCCGGCGGGCCTCGTCGAGGCGTTCGAAGGCCGTCCTGGGGTCCACGGTGTCCGGAAGGGTGACGAGAGCCTGGGTCATCACCTGGTGCACCTGGGTGAAGCGGTCGACACCGAGGCAGTCGTCCTCGGTGACCACACCGACCGGCCTGCCCTCCTCTACGACGACCGCGGCCTTGTGGGCGCGCTTGGGCAGCAGCGCGAACGCGTCGCCGACGGTCTGGTGGGGGTCGAGGACGATCGGGGTCTCGAACACGAGGTGCCGGGACTTGACCCAGCCGACGACGTCCTCCACCACGCTGATCGGGATGTCCTGCGGGATGACCGTGATGCCGCCACGACGGGCGACCGTCTCGGCCATCCGGCGCCCGGAGATCGCGGTCATGTTCGCGACGACGAGCGGGATCGTCGTACCCGTCCCGTCGTTGCTCGACAGGTCGACGTCGTACCGGGAGGAGACGTCAGAGCGCCGCGGGACCATGAACACGTCGTTGTAGGTCAGCTCGTACGGCGGGGGTGAGTCGTTGAGGAAGCGCACGAGAAGAGGAGTCTACCCCCGCCCGCTCCGCGGGGGCAGCGGGACGAAACCGCTGGTGCGGCGCACGTAGTCCGCATAGCCGGGCCGCCGGTCGGCGATGTCCTTCTCCAGCAGCGGCTTGCCGGTGCCCCGTGCCAGCAGCCAGGTCATCAGCACCGGCGACAGCACGGTGAGGACACCGGGCCAGGCGTCGGCCGCGACCAGCCAGAGCCCCCACCAGACGCACGCGTCGCCGAAGTAGTTCGGATGGCGGGTGTACCTCCACAGTCCGGTGTCGAGGACCTCCCCACGCGAGCCGGGGTCGGACCGGAAGCGGTGAAGCTGGTAGTCGCCCACCGTCTCGAAGAACATGCCCGTCGCCCAGACGGCGACGCCGGCCCACGCCACCGGCCCGAGCCCCGGCGCCTGGGCCGAGGCGACCTGCACCGGCAGAGACACGAACCACATCACCGCGGCCTGCGTGAGGTAGATCGAGCGCACGGCGTACCACGTGCGGTTGCCGGTGGCCCCGGCGAGCAGCTCGGCGTAGCGCGGGTCCTCCCCCTGCCCTCGTGAGCGCCAGGCGATGTGCCCCGCCAGCCGCAGCCCCCAGACTGCGGTGAGGACGAGCACCAGCGTCCGCCGCGCACCGTCTCCGGAGCCGGCGAAGGTGAGATACGACGTCGCGGCCACGGCCACGAAGCCCAGGCCCCACGCCACGTCGACCACGGAGTGCCGCCCCAGCCGCAGCGCGACCAGGAACGTCACCGCGAGGACCAGCACCACGGTCAGCACGGTCAGGGGAAGCCCGGCCACGAACGCCGCTTCGTCGAACCCGGCCATCAGCAGAAGATCTCGTCCTGGCCGGACATCTGGTGAGAGATCTCGACTGGTCGCTCGTCCGGGGCGTCGGTCTCGTCAGCCATCCCCCGATTCTGGCAGGGCGGGCCGTACAGTGACGCGCATGCCGCCCGCGCAGGCCTCGTTCATCCAGCCAGGAAAGCCGGCCGACCTCGCGGCGGAGCTCGCGGAACTGTTCGAGCAGCTCACGGGTCACGGCCCCGCCGCCGTCGCTGCGGCGCCCGGCCGGGTCAACCTCATCGGCGAGCACCTCGACTACAACGGCGGCCGCTGCCTGCCCATCGCGCTCCCCCACGCGACGTATGCCGCGCTCGGCCGCCGCGAGGACCGCACCCTCACGCTGACGTCGCGCCAGATGTCCGGACCGGTCGAGATCCGCCTCGATGACCTGCGACCGGGTTCGGTCGAGGGATGGGGCGCCTACGTTGCGGGCGTGGTCTGGGCACTCGGCCAGGAGGGGTGGGAGGTCCCCGGGCTCGACGTAGTGGTGGACTCACGGGTCCCGATCGGCTCGGGTCTGTCCAGCTCGGCGGCGCTCGAGTGCGCGGTCGCCGTCACGCTCGCGGCGGCCTTGGACGTGCCTGACTCCGCGGAGGTACGCCGGAGGCTGGCGGACTCCTGCGTGCGCGCCGAGGCCGAGATGGCGGGTGCACCCACCGGCGGGATGGACCAGGCAGTCGCACTCCTCGGCCGGGCTGGACACGCCCTGCTGCTCGACTTCGCCGACGGCTCCGCCCGCCAGCTCACCTGGTCCCCCGACGACGAGGGCCTCGCGCTGCTCGTCGTGGACACCCGCGTGTCCCACACACTGACCGACGGCGGCTACGCGTCACGCCGCAGCGACTGCGAGTCGGCAGCGCGTGCGCTCGGCGTCTCCACGCTTCGGGAGGCCCAGGGCCGCGTCGACGCGCTGGAACAGCTCTCGGAGCCCCGGCTTCGTCGCCGGACCCGGCACGTCCTGGCCGAGATGGACCGCGTCGACGCCGCCGTCCGCGCCCTCGAGCAGGCGGACCACGCCGCGCTCGGGCCGCTGCTCGACGCCTCCCACGACTCGCTGCGCGACGACTTCGAGGTCTCCTGCCCCGAGCTGGACCTGGTCGTCGAGACCTGCCGACGTCGCGGCGCGCTCGGCGCGCGGATGACGGGGGCGGGCTTCGGTGGCTCGGCGATCGCGCTGCTGCGCGCCGACGACCTCGAGGATGTGGCCCTCGCCGTGACGACGGCGTTCGCGGAAGAGGGGTGGCGACCACCCGGGTTCCTGCGGTCGCCCGCGAGTGACGGGGCTCGACGCCTCAGGTAGCCGTGACTCCGCCGATCTCGCCCTCCCGGAAGGCGCTCACGAACTGGGCGTGGTCACGCCGGACCCTTCCTGCGTAGTCGATGCCGAAGTCGACGATGTCGGCCGTGAACTCGTCGCGCCGGCCGTCGAGGACGTCGGCGATGGCGTTCTCGACCTGGAACTCCACCAGGTCCTGGTCGCTGTCCTCGTCGGAGGCACAGTGCACCTTGGCGCTCGCGCGACCGAGGCTCTCTACGACGAGTGCCATCTCGTCGGGCTCGTTGAGGTCGGACCAGTCGAGGTCGAGCTCGTAGGGCGAGACCTCCGACACGACGAACCCCCGACCATCGAGGCTGGTGTGGCCGAGCAACGGGTCCGTGTGCACCTGGAGCGCTCGCTGGCTCACGACCGTGCGGTGTCCCTCGTGCTCGAAGTAGCCCTCCACGTCGTCGGTGTCGACGAACCGGCTGACCGCGGGCACGTTGGCCTGCTTCATCGACAGCACCACGTCGTTGTCGAGCGCCTGGCTGTAGCCCTCGACGAGGACGTTGTACGCCGGGAGACCGGCGCTGCCGATCCCGAAACCGGAACGACCCACGACGTCACGGACCTCGTAGAACAGGTCGCGGTCGAAGCGCTTGGACTGCGGGATCGTCGCGAGGTAGCCCTCGAACGCCCGAAGGACCTCCTTCCGCTCCGCGCGACCGAGCCGGCGAACCCCTGTGCCCTCGCGGAAGACCCGCACCCCGCCGTCGAAAGTCGTGACCTCGTCGAGCAGGTCACGACGGCTGAGGCATCGCGCACGGGTGAGGATCTCCAGGACCGGCCCCTCGGTGTTGTCGAGGTAGAGGCCGAAGTCGTTGTCGTCGTCCGACTCCACGTAGTGGTCCACCTGTGCCAGGTAGGCACGGACGTACCGCTGGACGAGGTCGCGGACCGTCTCCTCGGGCAGCGCCTTCTGCCAGCCCATGAGCGCCAGGCTCGCGGCGAAGCGGCGCAGGTCCCAGGAGAAGTGGCCGAGGTAGGCCTCGTCGAAGTCGTTGACGTCGAAGACGAGCCGGCCGTCGCTGTTCAGGTAGGTGCCGAAGTTCGCGGCGTGCAGGTCGCCGTGGATCCAGATCCGGCTGGTGTGGTCGTCGGCGAACGGGTCGCGCATGCGCGTGACGTCCGCGTAGAACAGGCACGCTGTGCCGCGGAAGAAGGCGAACGGGTCGGCCGCCATCTTGCGGTACTTCACCCGGAAGGCCTGCGGGTCCGCCTGCATGAGCTCGGCGAAAGCGTCCTCGAGGACCTCGATGATCCGATGTTTGCGGGTGCGGGTGGCGGCCATTCGCTGATGCTACGTGGGCTGTCGTGCGATCAGGGACCCGAACAGCTCGACGTACTGGATCAGGTGGCGGTCGCCGAGGAACTGGTCCTCGACCCGCTCACGTGCCGCCTCGCCCATCTTCGCCGCGAGGGCATCGTCCCCGAGCACCCGTTCCACGGCGGCCCCGAAGGAGTCGAGGTCCAGTGGGTCGTCGAGCAGGAGCCCGTGGACCCCGTCGACGATCTGGTCCCGGATCCCGCCGATCGCCGAGGCGATGACCGGGCGGGACTTCCACATGGCCTCGGTGACGGTCAGGCCGAAGCCTTCGACCAGGCTCTTCTGGATCACGACGGTGGCTCGGCGCTGCAAGGCGTTGACCAGGTGGGCGTTCTCGTCGACGTCGTCCATCGGCAGGCTCACGAGATGGACACGGTTCCGGTGCTCGGCGGGCAGTCGGTCCCACAGACTCGTGCACTCGTCGAAGACCGCGGCGCCCTCAGGGTCGTCGGAGACGCCGGCCGCCTCCGGACCGACCAGCGCCAGGTGCGCGTCCGGCGGGAGCGTGTCGAGACGGTCCGTGAAGCCCTTGAGCACGCCCGGCATGTCCTTGAGCCGGTCCCAGCGGCTGACCTGCACGACCAGCCGGGCGTCGCCGGGGATGGCCCCGTGGCCGTGGACGAGGCCGCGGTGGGGTCGCACCTCGCCGGTGGAGCCGTCGCGTCGGGTGAAGCCGAGCTCCGATGCGTCCGGGTGGTTGCCCACGAGACCGGCCTGCGCCAGGGAGGCACGGACCCGGCTGTCGGACAGCGCGATGTTCTTGGCGCTGAAGGGGTCGATCGACGGAGCGATGACCGCCACCTTGTGGGCGGGCACCCAGTGCGGGACGTACTCCTTGCGGGTGAAGGTGAACGCGTCGGCGGACTCGATGAACTCCCTCAGGAACGACCACCCGATCTCGGTCAGCGCGTCCGAGGTGTCACGGCCGATGTGGCAGCGCCAGATCACGTGTGCTCCGCGTCGCCGCAGGCCGTCGACCAGGCCCGCGGGCTGCGGGTCGTGGAGCAGCACGATGTCGCCGGCCTTGACGACCTGCTCGGCCATCGGGAGGTTGAAGGACAGCACGCGAGCGTAGTGCTCGCGCTCCTCGGGGCCGAGCGGACCACCGTCCCCGGGCGAGCCGTGGAGGAAGTTGTGCAGCCGCTTGGTGATCCTGAAGAACTCGTGGTCACCGTCGAGAACCAGCCAACGGGTGTCGACTCCGGCACCCTGGCCGTAGGCCAGGATGTACTGGAGCATCTCCGCCACGCCTCCGCCCTTGCTCGTGGCGTTGATGTTCCAGACCGTCCGGTCCCCGAACGCCTCCAGCGCCAGGCGCTGGTACTCGAAGAGGCGTTGCGCGCGCTGCTTCGAGAGGAGTTGGGCGAGGCGCTCCAGTGGCACCGGCTGGATCTCGATCTCCCGCATACCACCATCTTCGCGTCAGGTCCCGACACTTGTCAGGCATTGTGCGAACGCGCAGGAACCGCCAGACCGCTGTCTCTCAGCTCCAGCGCCGCGAGATCGCGCACCACCTCGGGTTCTCCACGTCGCCAGGCACCAGCCGGATCGTCGCTGATCCTCGCCAGGCGGTGCAGGGGCTGACGCGCCATCGCCCTGAGTGCGAACAGGTCGAGGTCGTCGGTGCTGTCCACGAACCGGCTGCCCGCGGTCGCCTCACGGATGAAGCGCCAGCGCAGCGGCAGGTAGACCGCGAGCGCGATCAGGACCGGGATGGCCCCGACGGCCAGGCCCAGCCAGAATGCCAGCGTCTGCACGGCCTCGACCTGGGCGTCGCCCGCCGCCGCGATCCGGTCCGCCGCCCCGCCCGCACCGTCGAACGGCGCGCGGACCTCGTCGCCGACGAGCGGCACGTCGCCCACGGTCCGGCCGGCGTCTCGTAGCTGCTCCGCCAGCCCGCCCCCGGCGGCGGAGATCTGCTCGCCCGGCTCGGCGAGCGACAGCGTCGCGTCACGTACGACCAGGGCCGTCTGCACCCACAGGTAGACCCAGATCGCGAGGAGCACGTCCCCGGAGATCTGGAGCGATCGGCGTACCGGGGCGTCGGCGTAGATCTTCATGAGCCGATACTTCCCCAAAACCGCACTTCCACCGCCGACCCGGCGCACGGCCCCCCGACGGCCCCGCCTCTGCCGGAGCCCCGCACCCTTGGTCGCGGGGAGCGGGCTACTTGAGCTCGGCGGAGGTCTTGCCGAGGAGCCGGCGCGCGACGATCAGCTGCTGGATCTGCTGGGTGCCCTCGAAGATGTCGAGGATCTTCGAGTCGCGGGCCCACTTCTCGAGCAGCTCGTGCTCGCTGTAGCCGACGCTTCCGGCGAGCTCCACGCACCGCAGGGTGATCTCGCTTCCCACGCGTCCCGCCTTCGCCTTGGCCATCGACGCCTCGAGCGAGTTGGGCTTGCGATTGTCGGCCATCCAGGCGGCTTGGAGCGTGAGCAGGTAGGCCGCCTCCCAGTCCGACTCCATCTGCAGGAACGCCGCGGCTGCGGCCGACTGCGTATGCGCGGGGCGGTCGTAGTCGATCTCCACCCCGGCCTTCTCGAGCAGCTCTCTGGTGAGCTCGAGGGAGGCACGGGCACAGCCGACGGCCATCGCGGCGACGAGTGGCCGCGTGTTGTCGAAGGTCGCCATCGCGCCTGCGAAGCCCTGCTTGACGTCGATCTCGGGGCTGCCGAGGAGGTTCTCCTTCGGGACCCGGCAGTCCTCGAAGCGGATGGTCGCAGTGTCCGAGGAGCGGATCCCGAGCTTGTGATCGAGACGCTCGACGTTCATGCCGGGGGTCCCCTTCGGCACCACGAAGGACTTGATCGCGGCGCGGCCCAGGCTCTTGTCCAGCGTCGCCCAGACGACCACCGCGTCGCTGCGCTCGCCGGAGGTGACGAAGATCTTCTCGCCGTTGATGACGTAGTGGTCGCCGTCGAGCACCGCAGTGGTCTGGATGTTGGCCGAGTCCGAACCACAACCCGGCTCGGTGATCGCCATGCTTGCCCAGACCCCGTCGAACCGCTCGAGCTGCTCGTCGTCGGCGACGGAGGCGATCGCGGAGTTGCCGAGGCCCTGGCGCGGCATGGAGAGCAGCAGGCCGACGTCACCCCAGCACATCTCCATGATGGAGAGGACCGAGGCCAGGTTGGAGCCGTTCTTCGTGCCGGCGTCCGCCTCCTCCGGCGTACCCTCCGACCGGCGGACACCGGAGGCCCCGGCACCGCTCGCGGCGCCGGACTCGCTGAGCCCGTCGATCATCGCGGCCAGCATGTCGAGCTCCTTGGGGTACTCGTGCTCGAGCTGGTCGTACTTGCGGGAGTTGGGGCGGAGCAGGTTCATCGCGACCTGGTGCGCCTGACCGACCAGCGGCCGGAACTTCTTGGGGGTTTCGAGATTGATCATGTTGGCCTCCTCGTCTCAGACGAGGACCCCTCCTTCCATCACACCGATGGCGCGCAGGTCGCGGTACCACCGCTCGACCGGGTGCTCCTTGACGAAGCCGTGACCGCCCAGCAGCTGGACCCCGTCGTTGCCGATCTGCATGCCGCGCTCCGCGCAGAGCCTGCGAGCCAGGGCGACCTCGCGCTCGAACGGCCTACCCTGAGCCGCGCGCGAGGCGGCCTTGTAGGTCACCAGCCGCATCGCCTGCAGCTCGATGGCAATGTTGGCGACCATGAAGGCCACCGACTGGCGGTTGCTGACCGGCTCGCCGAACGCCTGGCGCTCGTTGACGTAGGGGATGACGTAGTCGAGCACCGCCTGCCCGGTGCCGATCGCGAGCGCGCACCAGCCGAGCCGCGACAGGCGCACGCACTCGGCGTACGCCGTGCCGTCGGGGTCTCCGAGGAGCGCGAGGTCGGAGACCCGCGCGTCCTTCAGGATCACGCGGCCGAGCCCGGCGGCCCGGACGCCCATCGAGGGCTCGGACTCGATCTCGAGACCCTCGGTGGCGGACTCGACGAGGAACAGGGCCGGCTTTCCCTCGAGCTCGGCGCCCACGACGAAGAGCTCGGCGTCGGCGGCGCGTGGCACCAGCGACTTCACGCCGTTGATGACGAAGCCGTCGCCGTCGCGGGTCGCCTTGGTCTCGGGACTCATCGCGTCGAACAGGGGCCGCGGCTCGGTGAGCGCGAGCGCCGCGGCAGGCACCTCGTCGCCGGTGAAAGCGGGGAGGTACGTCGACTGCTGCTCGTCGCTCCCCCACAGCGCCAGCGCGGTGGCGACCGCACCGGGCGCGAGGCAGGCGACCGCGAGCCCCATGTCTCCCTTGGCCAGCGCCTCTGCCACCAGGGTCCCGGCCATGGCTGACCGCTCGGTGGAGATGCCCCCGAGCTCCTCGGGGACGCCGAGGATGGGCAGACCGATCTCGAGGCTCGACTTCAACAGCTCATCGGGTGCCGCGCATGCGTCGTTCGCCTCCGCTGCCGCCGGTCGCACCATCTCGGCCGCGAACTCCCCCACCACGTCGACGAGCATCTGCTCGTCTTCGGTCGGGGTCAGGTCGAAGAGGCCCTTCGCCGCGGCGGAGGGCACACGCACCGGCTCGGCTCCTGGCCTGCCCCTGCGGCTGAAGGAGCGGCCGACCGTCCCGACGGTGCGGAAGCCCGCTCGGGTGGTCTCGAACACGACGCGCTCGGTCTGCCGTCGAATGCCGAGCCGGTCGAGAACGCTGGTCTGGGCGAGACGGTTGAGCATGGACACGGCGAAGCCGATCGGGTCCTGCCTGTCCGTGGACGGGACGCCGTGCCTGCTGGCGCCCGCGTCTCGAGGGGTTCGTGTCAGGGACATGGAGCCAACTGTAACTCCGAGTTACACATCGGGCCACACCTGTCTCTGTGGCGCCCGTCACCTAGGCATTCTTTACCGGTTTGAGTACGCGTGCTCATGCCCGCGGAGGCCCCTGAGCCCCAGACTGACGACATGACACAGGATCTCGACCCAGGAGCGCGCCGCGTCGACGCCGGCCGGCTGGCCTGGCTGGAGAGCGAGCTGGCCTCGTGGCACGACGCCGGGCTCGTCGACGACACGCAGGCACAGGCGATCCGCAGTCGCTACGTAGCGGTCCGCCGGTTCTCTCTGGCCCGGCTGCTGCTCCTCCTCGGCGGCGGGTTCGTGGGCGTCGGACTGCTCTGGCTGGTCGCCTCGAACCTGGACGAGCTCTCGCCCCTCCTCCGGTTCCTCGTGGTCACGGCGCTGTGGCTCGGCTTCGTCGCTACTGCGGAGCTGCTGACGAGGCGGCGCACCCAGCTGGTCGTCGGCGGGTTCCGGCTCCTGGCCTCGCTGGCCTACGGCGCGGTGGTCTTCCAGGCGGCGCAGAGCCTCCAGGTGCCCGCGTACGAGCCTGCTCTGGTCGGCGTCTGGGGCCTCGGCGCCCTGCTCTACGCCTACGCCGTGGCTGGAGTGGCGCCGCTGCTGGTGGGGGTCACCACCTCCACGGTGTGGTTCGTCTGGACGGTCTTCGACACCGCCGAGGACGGAATGGGCTTCGTCCTGCCGGTGCTGCTGGCGGCCGTCGTCGCCGGTGCGGTCTCCGTCGTGCACGCCGCTCGGGTGCGTCCCGCCTTCGCTGCACCGTGGCGCGACACCTCCGCGCTCATGGTTCTCCTCGGCCTCTTCGTCGCGGCGTTCCCCGACGTGGACGCGGAGGGCTTCGTCTGGTCGGCGCCGTTGTCGCTCGGAGTCTTCGCGGCTCTCACGGCGGTGGCCGCGGCCGTCGTACTCGCTCCTCGGGCCCGAGCAGAAGCCCTGGCACCGCTCGCAGGCGTCGTCGCCGGGGTCCTGCTGGTGCTCTGGGAGCCACCGGCGCCGGTGATGGGCGCGGTCTCCGGTGAGGGCTACGCACACGCCTTCGTCAGCGTCGCCGTCTACGTCGTCGCAGCCGGTTGGTACGCCGTCCTCGGAGTACTCCGGGACTCGTCACGGCTGACCTACCTCGCCACCGCCGCCCTCGTGCTCTTCACGACCGTGCAGAGCTTCGCGGTGTTCGCGCCGATCATCACCGGCGCCACGCTGTTCCTCGTGCTCGGCGTGATCTTCCTGGGCAGCGGCTTCCTGTTCGACCGTGGCCGCCGTCACCTCACCGCGAACCTCGGAGGAGCTCCCGCATGAACCCGCTCACCTCACGCACGGGCCGAGTGGTGGCCGCCTGCGTCGTCCAGCTCGCACTCGTCCCGCTGGCGGTCGCCGGCCCGCTGTCTGCGCGGCTCACCGGGGAGGAGTACCTCCTCGAGGTCGCTCCCCTCGATCCGATCGACCCCTTCCGCGGGGCCTACGTCGCGCTCGACTACCCCGGTCTGCCGAGCTCCCAGGAGCTCGGCGAGCGACGCTACCCCACCAGCGAGGTGGCCTACGTGCCGCTCGTCGCCTCGGGCGACGTCTGGGTCGGCCGCACGCCCGTCGCGGATCGACCCTCGTCGGGACCCTTCCTCCGGTGCGAGGACGAGCACTGGCGGCTCCGGTGCGGCATCGACAGCTGGTTCCTCCCGCAGGACGAGGCCTACGCGATGGAGCATGCGGTGGGTCAGGGCCGAGTCGTGGCGAGGGTGCGGATCGACTCCCGTGGCAACGCGGCACTCGTCGGCCTGGAGATGCACGACGACACCTAGGATGTGCGGCATGTCCGACACCGCAGCCGAGCAGTCCCCCCTCCCCGCAGGCGGCACGATCCGCCCCATCGCCCGCTGGGGCGAGGAGGTCATGCACCGCACGCAGCAGCCCGTGGCCGACTTCGACGCGGCGCTGCGGGAGCTGGCCGCGGACATGGTCGCGACGATGTACGCCGCCGACGGTGTCGGCCTTGCGGCCTGCCAGATCGGGGTGGACCGCTCGATCTTCGTCTTCGACTGCCCCGACGACGAGGGCGTTCGCCACCAGGGGGTCGTCTGCAACCCTGTGCTGTTCCTGCCAGAGGGACGCGAGCGCAAGCTCGACGACGACGACGAGGGCTGCCTCTCGCTGCCCGGCGCGTTCGTCCCCTGCGCCCGGCCCGACTTCGCCCGCGTCGAGGGTCAGGACCTCGACGGCAACCCGGTGAGCTACACCGGCTCGGGTCTCCTGGCGCGCTGTCTACAGCACGAGACCGACCACTGCAACGGCACCGTGTTCGGTGACCGGCTCAACAAGCGGGCGCGCAAGAAGCTCTTCAAGCAGGCCGAGGACTACGCCGAGAGCTTCCCGAGGGAGTGGCCGGTCGTCAGCGGCGAGCAGTGACGTAGCAGGCCACGGCGGTCGCGGCCGCGACGTTGAGGGAGTCGATGCCCGCGGCCATCGGGATCACTGCGCGGCGCGCGGCGGTCTCCATCCAGCGGCGCGACAGGCCTGGGCCCTCCGAGCCCATCAGCAGCGCAACCTTGTCGAGCCCGCGCACGGCATCCTCTATCGCCACGGCGTCCTCGGCGGGGGTCAGCGCGACGGTGGTGAAGCCCGCGTCCGACAGCTCCGCGAGGCCGTCGTACCACCCCTCCATCCGGGCGTAGGGGACGGAGAAGACCGCACCCATGGCCACCTTGATCGAGCGCCGGTAGAGCGGGTCGGCGCACCGGGGCGAGAGCACGATCGCGTCGACGCCGAGTGCGGCGGCCGACCTGAAGATCGCACCGACGTTCGTGTGGTCGACGACGTCCTCGAGGACGACCACGGTGCGTGCGTCCGCCAGCACCTCGGCCACCCGCGGCAGCGGTGCCCGCTCGAGCGACGCGAGAGCGCCCCGATGCACGTGGAAGCCGGTGACCTCCTCGGCGAGCTCCTCGCTCACCACGTAGCAGGGCGCGTCGCTGCGGTCGAGGACGTCGGCGAGCCCGTCGAGCCAGCGGGACGCCATCAGGAACGAGCGTGCGGCGAAGCCGGCCTCGACCGCACGCCTCACTACCTTCTCGCCCTCGGCGAGGAACAGCCCGTGTTCTGCCTCGAGGTGCTTTCGGAGCTCCACGTCGCGCAGGTCGCGGTAGTCGGCCAGCCTGACGTCGGCCGGGTCCGACACCTCGATCAGCTCTGCCATCCATACCTTTCCGGGTTGCCCACCGCGACCACGTCACCGACGACCACGATCGCGGGCGGCCGCACGTCCTCGCGCTCGACGTCGGCGGCGACCGTCTCGAGGGTCGAGAGTACGGTGCGCTCCCCGGGCATGGTGCCCTCGGCCACCACCGCGACGGGCGTGGAGGGGGCGCGGCCGCCGGCGACCAGGCGGTCGGCGATGGCCGGGAGGTTGTGGACGGCCATGAGGAGTACGACGGTGCCGCGCATCCTCGCGAGCGCGTCCCAGTCGACGAGCGAGCTGTCGTGGTCGGGCGGGACGTGCCCCGACACGACGGTGAACTCGTGGGCGACCCCGCGGTGGGTCACCGGGATCCCCACCCGGGCCGGGACGGAGATCGCGCTCGTGACACCCGGCACGACGGTGCAGGGCACGCCCGCCTCGGCGCAGGCGATCGCCTCCTCGTAGCCACGACCGAAGACGAACGGGTCACCCCCCTTGAAGCGCACCACACGCTTGCCCGCCCGCGCACGCTCGACGATCACGCGGTTGATCTCGTCCTGGGAGGCAGACCTGCCGCGCGGCAGCTTCGCCACGTCCACGAGCTCGACGTCCGGCGACAGCTCGCCGAGGAGCTCACGGGGAGCGAGCCGGTCTGCCACCACGACGTCGGCCTCGCTGAGCGCCCGGCGCGCCGCAACCGTCACCAGCTCGGGGTCACCCGGGCCGCCACCGACGAGGACGACGCCGGGTGTCCGGTCGCGGTGTGCCTCGGCGTCGATCACCCCGTCGCGCAGCGCCGAGACGATCTCGTCGCGCACCGCTGCCGAGCGCTGTGGCTGACGGTTCCCGAGCACCGCGACGGTCACACCCGCGTGCCGACCGACCGCGGGGGTCCAGGCCGAGGCGCGAGTCGCGTCGTCGCTGCGCACGCAGAAGACCCGGCGCTCCTCAGCGGCCCGGCTGACCTCCTCGTTGACCGCTCGCACGTCGGTCGCCGCGATGACGTACCACGTGTCGTCGAGGTCGGCGGCCTCGAAGCCCCGTTCGTGCCAGGTCACCTCGCCGGAGCCGACGAGTCCCTCGATGGCGGGCGTGACGGCGGGCGAGACGACCTCGACAACGGCACCCGCGGCAAGGAGCGCCGGGACCCGCCGCTGGGCGACGTGGCCCCCGCCGACGACGACCACCTTGCGACCGGCGAGCCGAAGACCTGCCGGGTAGGGAGGGAAGGTGTCACCGGACATCGGGTGCCTCCTTCCTCGCGACCCCGGCGGAGTCGAAGGTCGCCATCTCGCGCAGCGTGGCTCCGGCCGCCTGCACCAGGGGCAGGGCGAGCAGGGCACCCGTGCCCTCCCCGAGCCGCAGGTCGAGGTCCACCAGCGGTCGCAGCCCGAGCTCGGCGAGAGCGACCGCATGTCCCGGCTCCACGCTGCGGTGGCCGGCGAGGCAGTAGTCGACGACCTCCGGGGCGAGCGCCCGGGCGACGAGCGCCGCGGCCCCCGCGATCACCCCGTCGAGCACCACCGGGACCCCCCGCCGAGCAGCCCCGAGGAGCAGACCCGCGATGCCCGCGTGCTCGAACCCTCCCACCGAGGCGAGGGTGTCCACCGGGTCGCCGGTCACCGGCCGCGACGCGAGCGCCGATGCCACGACGTCGACCTTGCGGGCCAGCACGGCGTCGTCGACCCCGGTGCCGCGTCCCGTCACGGCGGCGGGGTCGGCACCCGTGAGAGCCGAGACGAGCGCCGCCGAGGGCGTCGTGTTGGCGATGCCCATGTCGCCCGTGAGCAGGACGTCGTGCCCTCGGTCGACCAGCCGGTCCGCGACCGAGACGCCGGCGAGGAGCCCGGCAAGAGCCTCCTGCCTCGTCATGGCCGGCTCGACCGCCAGGTCCGACGTACCGGGTCTGATCTTGTGGTCGAGCAGGTCCGGACCGGGCTCGAGGTCGCAGGCGACCCCCATGTCCACCACGACGACCTCGGCACCCGCCTGACGTGCGAGGACGTTGACCGCTGCACCGCCGGCCCGGAAGTTCGCCACCATCGAGGCGGTCACCTCCTGTGGCCAGGGGCTGACCCCCTGGGCGTGGACGCCGTGGTCGCCGGCGAAGATCGCCACCACCGGCGACCCGAGCGGGCGCGGCGGGCAGGTCCGCTGGACACCGCACAAGGCGACCGACATCTCCTCGAGCACTCCGAGCGAACCGGCCGGCTTGGTCAGCTGCGCCTGGCGTGCTCGGGCCTCGGACATGGCCGCCGCGTCGCGGGGTAGGACCGCGTCGACGACGTCTCGCAGAGACTGCTCGGGGGTCGGGGTCATACTCGACATTCTCCGTCGCCCCGGCCGGACGCCTGGCAGACGACCAGCCTGCGGACTAGGGTCGCAGCACGCCTACTTGAGGAGGTATGGATGAGCCTGGAGCGCCCGGTCAGCCCGAACCCCTACGACCTGCTGCCGCCCGTGCCCGCGTTCCACGTCACCAGCGCCGACGTCCAGGACGGTCGTCCGCTCAAGGACGACCAGGTCGCCGCCAAGGGCAACACGTCCCCGCAGCTGAGCTGGTCCGACGTGCCGGAGGGCACGAAGAGCTTCGTCGTCACATGCTTCGACCCCGACGCCCCCACGCCGTCGGGCTTCTGGCACTGGGTGCTCGTCGACCTCCCGGCGGACGTCACCTCACTCGACACCGGCGCCGCGTCCCGCACCCTGCCCGGCAAGGCGTTCCACTGCCGCAACGACGGTGGCGATAAGGGGTTCATGGGCGCAGCTCCCCCGCCTGGCGACCAGGTGCACCGCTACTTCTACGTGGTGCACGCGGTGAAGGAGGAGAGCCTCGGGGTGGACTCCGACGCCTCGCCGGCGGTCGTGTCCTTCAACCTCGCGTTCAAGACCCTGGGCCGCGCGATCATCCACGGCACCTACCGTTACTGAGCCCGAGCGTCAGCGCATCTCGCGGTAGGTCGACGAGTCGAGGAAAAGCGCCAGGACGTGGCGGGCGGAGATCGCGAGGTCGAGCTCGCCGGAGCGGATCCGCTGAGGGTCGACGAACACGATCTGGCGTCCTTCGCCGACCTCGATGTCGGCATCCGTGGCGTCCGTGCGCTTCACCCAGATCTGCCAGCGGTCGGCCA
>DASSMS010000025.1:0-9798 GCA_035688575.1 Nocardioidaceae bacterium | reverse complement strand
CCGAGGTGGGAGTACGCCGGCTGAAGGTGTACGGGCGTCGGGTAGTGGACACCGGTCGCCACGCCCGCGGCCGCGAGCCTCTCGGCGACGACCTCGCGATTCGCCACCCGGACCGGGTAGAGGTGCCACGCCGGATCGACTGCCGGAGCGACGACCGGGAGGGTCACGCCGTCGATGTCGCCCAGCAGCTGCTCGTAGCGCAGTGCGGCCGCCCGTCGCCCGTCGGTCCAGGCGCCGAGGTGTCGGAGCTTGACCGCCAGGACGGCGCCTTGGACGCCCTCCATGCGGTAGTTGTAACCCACCTCGACGTGGTTATGGCGACCGTCCTGCGCGTGGTCGCGCAGCCGCCGGATGCGGGCAGCGACGACGTCGTCGTCCGTGACCACGGCCCCTGCCTCACCGATGGCCCCCAAGTTCTTCCCCGGGTAGAAGGAGAAGCACGCCTGCTGGCCGAAACTCCCGGCAGGGCGTCCTTCGAGTGTCGCGAGGTGCGACTGGGCGGCGTCCTCGATCAGCGCCACCCCGTGCTTGTCGGCCAGCGTCTCGAACTCGACCAGCGACGCGGGGTGGCCGTACAGGTCAACCGGCAGGATGGCCTTGGTGCGCGGTGTGATGGCCGCCTCGGCAGCCGCGGGGTCGAGGTTGCCGGTGCCGGGGTCGACGTCGGCGTAGACGGGGGTGGCGCCGACGTAGCTGATCGCCCAGGTCGTGGAGATCCAGGTGTGAGGTGTGGTGACCACCTCGTCGCCGGGACCGACACCGGCCGCGAGCAGAGCGAGATGCAGGGCGGAGGTGCCGGAGTTGACGCCGATGGCGTGCGCCCGACCGGTCTCCTTGGCGAACTGCTCCTCGAACTCTGCAACCGTGGGCCCGAGGATGAAGCTGGTGCCGTCGAGAACGCCCGCAACGGCTTCGTTGATCTCCGCCCGGATCGGCTCGAGCTGAGCCTTGAGGTCGAGGAAGGGCACCTCCATCATGTGAGGGCCTCCTGGTCGAGAGTGCGGAGATTCCGCGCAGGGATGCCCGCGACCACGGTGTTCGGAGCGACGTCGTGCGTGACAACGGCTCCGGCGCCGATGACGGCGCCCTCGCCGATCTCCACTCCGGCCAGGATGACCGCGCCCGAGCCGATGCTTGCGCGACGCCGGACCCGCGTGGGCACCAGTTCCCAGTCGTCGGTCGTCTGCAGGCTGCCGTCGTTCCGGGTGGCTCGCGGCATGAGGTCGTTGGTGAAGCAGACGTGGTGGCCGACGAACACCTCGTCCTCGATGGTGACACCCTCGCAGATGAAAGTGTGACTCGAGATCTTGCACCGGGCGCCGACACTCGCGCCCGCCTGGATCTCGACGAAGGGGCCGATCTTGGTCTGGTCACCGACGGTGCAGCCGTACATGTTCACGAAGGCGACGACCGAGACGTCGTTGCCCAGGACCACGTCGTCTGCGATCCGGTTGAGGTCGGTCACCTGGTCACCCCGTGTAGGTCGTGAGATCGATGTTGGTGCCGCCCTTGGCCAGGGACTCCTCCGCCGCGGAGAGGATTCGCACGATGCGCAGCCCCTGCTCACCGTCCGAGACGGGGGTCTTGCCGTACTCGACGCAGTCGGCGAAATGCTCGATCATCGCGCGAAGCGGTTCGATGGGCTCCAGCCGCGGTGCCACCACGTCTCCGGAGCGGTACGACACGGCGATCCGTCGTTTGCTCTCGGGGTCAGGGGTGGAGTCGACGCCGCGGTCGTAGATCTTCAGTCGTTCTGACGGGTCGAGCTCGTTGTAGACGACGCTGCGTCGGCTTCCGCCGACCAGGAAGTGGCGGATCTTGACCGGCGACAGCCAGTTGACATGGACGGAGGCGATCAGGCCGTCGCCGTAGTCGAGATGCAGGTAGGCGACGTCAGCCAGGTCGTGGCCCTGGTGCGCCTCGCCGAAGGCCGTCACGGACAGCGGCGGGCGGCCGACGATGTGGTCCATGATCGACAGGTCGTGGGCCGCGAGGTCCCAGAGCACGTTCACGTCGTGCTGGACAAGCCCGAGGTTGATCCGGACGGAGTCGACGAACTGCAGCTCGCCGATCTCGCCGGAAGCCACGGTCTCGGCGAGCTTCCGGACCGCCGGGCTGTAGAGGAAGACGTGGTCGAGCATGAGCACGAGTCCCTTGGACCGGGCCAGGTCGACGAGCTCCTCAGCTTCGTGGACCTGCTGCACGAACGGCTTCTCGACCAACACGTGCTTGCCGGCGTCGAGGGCCCGCCGCACGAGTGGGTAATGGGAGGCAACCGGTGTGGCGATGCACACCGCGTCGATGTCGTCGGCCCCGAAGACGGCTTCGCTGTCGGTCTCCGCGCGAGCGGAGGGGAACTGGGGGCTGATCGCCTCCAGCCGGGCGCGGTCGGCGTCGCAGACGGCCACCAGATCGGTGGTCGGTAATGAGGCGATGTTCCTGACCAAGTTGGGGCCCCAATACCCAAGACCGATCACAGCTACGCGCACGAGACCGAATTGTACATGTAGCGACCGATATGTGATGAACGCCGCTAGGCTAGTCTCCGCGGCATGCGAGTGAGAGCGCGAGATGCCACGGCTCTGGCAGCCGGTTCGGCGGTCAGTGGGGCGCTCGCTTACGTCTTCTTCGCGCTCGTGACGCGAGCGCTGGGCGCCGAGGCCGCCGCTCCGGTCTCCGTTCTTTGGACCTACTGGAGCTTCGCCGCAGCCGCTCTTACGTTCCCGGTGCAGCACTGGATCGTCCGCACCGTGACCGCGCGAGGCGGGGAGGCGCCTGTTCGGACTGCCCTGCCCCGTGTGTCCGTCGTGGTTCTGGTCGTCTCGGGTGCCGTCGGAACAGTGTCATGGCTTCTGCGAGACCCTCTGTTCCACCGGAATGACTTGTGGTTCCCGTTTCTGGTCGCCGGGGTCACCATGGGCTCCGCGTGGGTCGGCGTGCTGCGCGGGGTGCTGACCGCACGACAGCGGTTCCGCGCAGTGTCTTGGGCACTCGTATCCGAGAACCTACTGCGCTGCCTCGCCGCGGCGGCGTTGACGGTGGCCGGGGTCAAGGCCGCGCTCGGCTACGGGATCAGCCTGCTGGCAGGCCAGATGGTGGGACTCCTCTGGCCCTCCTCCCTGCGCCTCGGGCGCGAAGGCGGCAGAGCGGGCGATGGTGCATCGTGGGGCCGGTTCATCGGCGGTGCCGCCGGCGGGCAGCTGCTCGCGCAAGTGGTCCTCACAGGTGGGCCGGTCGTCCTCGCCCTGTCGGGCGGCTCCCCGGCGGAGGTGACGGCCTTGTTTGCGGGCCTGGCACTGTTCCGGGCGCCGTACACACTGGCGCTGGGGGTGGTCGGCCAGGCGACCGGCAAGCTCACGTCCTTGGTTGTCCAGGGGCGATTCGATGTGCTTGTGAAGGTTCGCCGGTCCGTCGTCGTGCTGACCGTCTTGGGTGCAGGTGCCGCCGCGGCGTTCGGCGGGCTGGCAGGGCCGTATCTTGTGCGGGCGGTGTTCGGCTCCGACGTCGTGCTGAGCGCCGACGTCGCGTTGGTGATCGCGGTGGGTAGTGCATTGGCCCTGGGGAACCTCGCAATGAGCGTCCTGGTGATGGCGCACGACCGTGTTGGGGGGATGGCTGCCGCGTGGGTAGTGGCAGCTGCCGTCGGCGGCGTCGTGCTGGCTCTCGCCGGCGGATCTGCCGCGCAGGCCACGTCCTGGGCCTTCGTGGCGGCAGAGGCGGCGGCGTTCGTGGCGCTCTATCTGCGCGAGATCCTGGCTCGTGAGCCGGCGACTGCCGCAGCACCTCGACGCGACCCGGTCGGGAAGAGCTCATGACCTCGCTCAAGGAGCGGGTCTCCAGCCGGCAGGAGGCGCTCCGCGAGCAGCATCCCGTGCTCGACCACGTCGTCGGGACCTTCACCTACTACAGCGACCGGAACGGCAACGCGCAGGCGGGTGCGGTCACCTTCTTCGCGTTCCTCTCCTTCTTCCCGCTGCTGGCCCTCGCCTTCTTCGTGGTCGGCTACGTCAGCGCGGTCGCGCCCGAGGTGCGAAGTGAGCTCGTGGACGCGATCGAGGAGGTGCTGCCCGGACTCATCGGCTCCGGTGACGACCAGATCTCGCTCACGACGTTCGAGGAGTACGCCGGCACGATCGGTCTCATCGGTCTGGTCGGTCTGCTCTACACCGGGCTGGCCTGGGTCTCCGCCATGCGGCGGGCACTGGGGACGATGTTCCGGCTGCCGGCCGAGGAACGGCTGGCCTTCGTGCCGGGGAAGCTCCGTGACCTCGTTGCGCTCGTGGTCCTCGGCGTCGTGCTCGTGGTCTCGGTCAGCCTGAGCGGGGCGATGACGTGGTTCTCCGAGGCGATCCTGCGCTGGGTGGGCCTCGACGACTTCGTCCTGGCCGAGGTCGCCTTGTGGTTCGTCACGCACGGCCTGGCCATCGCCGCCACCACCGTGCTGTTCATGGCGCTGTTCAGCCTGGCCCCGAGGACACATGTGGCGCGCCGTGCGCTGTGGCACGGAGCCCTGGTCGGCGCCGTGGGTTTCGAGGTGCTCAAGTCCGCTGCCGGCGCCCTCTTCGCTCTGACCATGGGCCGGCCCGCGTTCCAGGCCTTCGGCGTCGCCCTGATCCTCCTGGTCTGGATCAACTACTTCTCGCGGCTGGTCATGCTGAGCGCCTCCTGGGCCTACACGTCCCCGGTCGCCGAGGAGCTGCGTGTCCTCGAGCATGAGCCACTCATCGGTGACGAGGAGGCCGAGTCGATCGTCCCCGCACCGGCGGCCATCGTCCCTGAAGGGCCGGAGGACGAACCCCTTCCCCGCGACCAGCGCCGCCTCGGCCGCGCGGAGCGGATCGGGGCAGCCTCCGCCGTGGCTGTGGGCGCTGTGGCCGCTCTCACCTGGCTGGCCAGGCGAAGGATGCAGTGAGACCAGGCAGGATGGACGGGTGAAGCTCGAACGAAAGCACGCCGTCCTTTTCCTGCTCATCGCAGCCTGGAACGTCCTCAGCTACGCCAACTTCGCGAAGAACCTCGCTGCGACCGCCGCGAGCGGGGCCGACCGCGCCACCGGCTACTACGTCGCGCACATCGTCCTGATCGTCGTCAACCTGGTGATCGCCGCAGTCCTAGGCCGCCTCGGCTGGAAGGTCTGGCGCGCCACCGGCTCACGGGAGCCCTCTCCGGCAAGCCAGTGACTCGCGCGACCGTGCAAGATGGGGTGATGCTGCCCCACAGATCAGACGTCGAGAGCGCCGCCGCCCGGCTGGGTGAGAAGATCCGCCACACTCCTGTCCTGGTCCTGCACGGTGACGAGCTCGGCGTCCCTTTCCGCGTCGTGCTGAAGCTCGAGCTGCTCCAGCACACCGGCTCGTTCAAGGCCCGCGGGGCGCTGAACTCGGTCTTGAGCCTCGACCCGGCGGTCGCGCGCGTCACAGCGGCCTCCGGCGGCAACCACGGAGCAGCGGTCGCCTGGGCGGCCCGCCGTGTCGGCCTCACCGCGGACGTGTTCGTGCCGACGACATCGACGCCCGCGAAGATCGCGCGGATCCGGGAGTACGGCGCTCGGCTCCACACCGTCGCGGGCGACGTCGGAGACGCCCTCGACGCATGCCGGGAGCTCAGCGAACGTGAGGGGATCCCGCTCGTGCATCCCTACGACACCTTCGAGACCGTGTGCGGCGCGGGCACGCTGGGGCTCGAGGTGGCCGACGCCGTCCCTGACGCCGAGCTGGTGCTGCTGGGCTGCGGAGGGGGAGGGCTCTACACGGGGGTGACGGCCGCACTCGCGGAGCGAACGCAGGTGACACCGGTGGAGACCGAGCTGTGCCCCCACCTCCACGTCGCCCGGGATGCGGGTGGCCCCGTTCCGCACCCGTCGGCAGGCATGGCGGCCGACTCGCTCGGACCACCGCAGATCGGGAACCTGGCCTACGAGACCGCCGCCAAGCACGACACGACGTCCGTGCTTGTCTCCGAGGACGAGGTGGTGGCCGCCCGCTCGTTCCTTTGGGAGCGCACACGTGTCCTCGCCGAGCCCGGGGCCAGCGTGGCACTTGCGGCGGTCATGGCGGGCAAGGTCGAGGCGCCACACGGCTCCTCGGTCGTGGTCGTGGTCAGCGGAGGCAACAACCCGGCGTTGCCCGCGCCGGCCGAGTAGCTCACCTCTGGTCGGTGACCCCGCACGGCGGCACGATGACGTCTATCGTCGTCACGTGCTGCACCTCCTGCTGGTCCTGGTGCCGCTCGGCCTCGCCGCGTCGGTCAGCCCGGTGATGCTCACCGAGCAGACCGTCCTGTTGGCCGTTCCGGGCGGACGACGCGCCGGACTGCTCTACGCCGCCGGCGCGGCCGCCGTGCTGGTGCTGCTCGTCGCCGCCGTGCTCGTGATGGGCCGGTCGCTTTCGCTCCCGACGGCGCCCCACCTCGACGCGACCCTCGACCTGGTGGTGGGCGGAGCGCTCGTGGCCCTCGCGCTGGCGGTGCACCTGGTCCCGGCTCGTGAACGGCAGCCGTCACGGCGCGGCGCCCGTCAGCTGGGCCCGGTGGCGGCGCTCGGTTTCGGGGCCTTCTCCATGGGCACCAACGTCACCACGCTCGCACTCGTGGTGCCTGCGGCCAAGGAGATCGCGGCGGCCTCGGTCCCGACGTGGGGACGGCTCCTCGCATCCGCGCTGCTGGTCGCCCTCGCCTGCCTGCCGGCCTGGGGCCCGGTCTTGCTCGTCGCGGCAGCGCCCACAGCGGCAGGTCGGTTCCTCGGTCGTGTGGAGGACCTGCTTCACCGCCACGGTCGGCTTGTCGCCGTCCTGCTCGTGGGCGGCGCGGGGTTGTTCCTCCTCGGACGAGGGGTCATCCGGTTGGCAGCCCTTTAGCGGACGGTGACCAGGGGGTCGACCTTCACCTCGAAGTTCACGGACTGGGCGATGAAGCACATCTCGTGGGCCTTCTCATGCAGGGCGACGGCCCTTTCGACCTGCTCCGCGGTGTCCACCACGACGCGCGGACGGAGGACGACCTCACTGAACCGCGCCCGATGGTCAGGTCCGCTGACCATGGTCCCCTCGGCTTCGTCGCTGTACTCGTGCACGACGACGCCGGCCCGGGCACACAGTCCGAGGTACCACAGCATGTGGCACTGCGAGATGGACGCGGTGAACAGCTGCTCGGGGTTCCAGCGCGTCGGGTCGCCGAGGAAGCCGGGGTCAGCCGTCCCCTCGATGACCGGAGGTCCGTCGGCGGCGACGGTGTGATCGCGGTCGTAGTCGCGGATTCCAGTGGTGCCCGGACCGCGGTTGCCGGTCCAGGAGACGGTGACCTCGTACGTGTGCTCGGACATGCTCGTTTCCCTTCGTCGTGCTCCGATCCTGTCATGTACCCATGGGGGTATTCAGGGGCGAAGGTCCTCACATCCGGGGAGCAAGGCCCGGGGCACGCAGAAGGGGCACGTCGTCCGACGTACCCCTTCTGGTTGCTCCCCGGCAGATCAGCGACGGAAGATGAGCGCCCGCTTGACTTCCTGGATCGCCTTGGTCACCTCGATGCCGCGGGGGCAGGCCTCGGTGCAGTTGAAGGTCGTGCGGCAGCGCCACACACCCTCCTTGTCGTTGAGGATCTCCAGGCGCTGCGCGGTGCCCTCGTCGCGGCTGTCGAAGATGAACCGGTGCGCGCCGACGATCGCCTGCGGGCCGAAGTACTGGCCGTCGGTCCAGTAGACCGGGCACGAGGTGGTGCAGGCCGCGCAAAGGATGCACTTGGTGGTGTCGTCGAACCGCTCCCGGTCCTCGGGGGACTGCAGCCGCTCACGCGACGGCTCGTTGCCGTCGGTGACCAGGAACGGCATCACCGCGCGGTAGGCGTCGAAGAACGGCTCCATGTCGACCACGAGGTCCTTGAGGACCGGCAGCCCCTTGATGGGCTCGACGGTGATCGGCTGGGACGGGTTGACGTCCTTGATGAGCGTCTTGCACGCCAGGCGGTTCTTGCCGTTGATGCGCATCGCGTCGGAGCCGCAGACGCCGTGGGCGCAGGAGCGGCGGAAGGTCAGCGACCCGTCGAGGTCCCACTTCACCTTGTGGAGCGCGTCGAGCACCCGGTCGGTCGGCTCGGCCGTGACCTGGTAGCTCTCCCACTTCGCTTCCTCCGACACCTCGGGGTTGTAGCGAAGGATCTTTACAGTGACGTCCATCAGTACTTGCGCTCCATCGGCTCGTAACGGGTCTGCACGACCGGCTTGTAGTCGAGGCGGACCGTGCCGTCCTCCTGCCGGTAGGCCATCGTGTGGCGCATGAAGTTCACGTCGTCGCGGTTGGGGTAGTCCTCGCGGTAGTGGCCGCCCCGCGACTCGTTGCGCGCGAGCGCCGACACGACGAGCACCTCGGCGAGGTCGAGCAGGAAGCCGAGCTCGATCGCCTCGAGGAGGTCGGTGTTGAACCGCTTGCCCTTGTCCTGGACCGAGATGTTGACGTAGCGCGCCTTGAGGCCCTCGATGTCCGAGAGCGCCTGTTTGAGCGAACCCTCGTCGCGGTAGACCTGCGCGTTGATGTCCATCGTCGCCTGGAGCTCGGCGCGGATGGCGGCCACCCGCTCGGAGCCGCCGGCGTCGCGGAGCATCTCGATCTGGTCGACGACGTACGCCTCGGGGGTCTCGGGAAGCTCCTCGAAGCCGACGGTCCGGGCGTACTCGGCGGCGTAGATGCCGGCCCGGCGGCCGAAGACGTTGATGTCGAGCAGCGAGTTCGTGCCGAGCCGGTTCGCGCCGTGCACCGACACGCACGCGACCTCGCCCGCGGCGTAGAGGCCCGGGACGACCGTCTCGTTGTCGCTGAGCACCTCGCCCTTGATGTTCGTGGGAATGCCGCCCATGGCGTAGTGCGCGGTGGGGAACACCGGGATCATCTCGGTGTAGGGCTCGACCCCGAGGTAGGTCCGCGCGAACTCCGTGATGTCGGGGAGCTTCGCGTCGATCTGCTCCTTCGGCAGGTGCGTCAGGTCGAGGTAGACGTAGGCCTTGTCCGGCCCGGCGCCACGGCCCTCGCGCACCTCGTTGGCCATCGCGCGGGCGACCATGTCGCGCGGCGCGAGGTCCTTGATGGTGGGCGCGTAGCGCTCCATGAAGCGCTCGTTCTCGCTGTTGCGCAGGATGCCGCCCTCGCCCCGAGCGGCCTCCGACAGGAGTACGCCGAGGCCGGCGAGACCGGTCGGGTGGAACTGGAAGAACTCCATGTCCTCGAGAGGCAGGCCCTTGCGCCACACGATGCCCATCCCGTCACCGGTCAGGGTGTGAGCGTTGGAAGTGGTCCGGAAGACCTTCCCGAAGCCGCCGGAGGCGAAGATGATCGACTTGGCGTTGAAGACGTGGATCTCGCCCGTCGCGAGCTCGTAGGCGACGACGCCGGACGCGCGGCCGTCGGTGAGCAGCACGTCGAGGACGTAGAACTCGTTGTAGAACTCGACGTTGTGCTTGATGCACTGCTGGTACAGCGTCTGCAGGATCATGTGGCCGGTGCGGTCCGCGGCGAAGCAGGACCGGCGGACGGCCGCCTCGCCGTGGTTGCGGGTGTGCCCACCGAAGCGGCGCTGGTCGATGCGCCCCTCCTCTGTCCGGTTGAACGGCAGGCCCATCTTCTCCAGGTCGAGCACCGCGTCGATGGCCTCCTTGGCCATCACCTCCGCGGCGTCCTGGTCGACGAGGTAGTCACCGCCCTTGACGGTGTCGAAGGTGTGCCACTCCCAGTTGTCCTCCTCGACGTTGGCCAGCGCGGCGCACATGCCGCCCTGGGCCGCGCCGGTGTGGGACCGGGTCGGGTAGAGCTTGGT